>DATCHD010000010.1:0-44525 GCA_036508555.1 Prolixibacteraceae bacterium | reverse complement strand
ACTATATCTATATATAGGCTTGCACCTTGCAAGAAATAAATTTGAATATCAGGGATTTGTATATTAAAAAGAAAGGTTGTAGATTTGTACCTGAACAGTTAAGCAGAAAAGCGAAGTCTTTGGACAGCCAAAACTGGACAGGAATTCGGTACGAAATCGGTACGGTATTTTATTAGAATTTTAGAAAGCAACTGATTATAAAATAATTGACTTGTTTGGGGTAACACCCCAGCTGGGTCACTGAAGCCTCTGTAAACGATTGTTTTACAGGGGTTTTTTTGTCTACACGCAAAAACACAAACAAAAAGGGTTATTTTGATATCTAGTTTAGAGTGATTCTAAACATAACTATTCTAACGTTTATTCTAATCCTTATTTATGAAGATATTTTTTAGTTTCTTCTTAATGCTGTTTCTCTGTACATCGTTATTTGCACAGACCACCATTATTGGTCATGTACAAGATGCAAAAACCGGAGCCCCATTGAGTGGTGTTGACATTATTGTGGTTGGAAAACCGTTCGGAACTTTCACAAATTCTGACGGCAGCTATAAATTAAAGGTGAATCAGGGGTTTCCCATTATGGTAAAGATTTCTATGATTGGCTTTTTCTCCACCTTTGTAGAGGTCAAAGACAGTACCCAAACGATTAATACTAAATTAAAAGAACTTAAAACTGACCTTGACGAAGTGATTATTTCAGCGTCCAGGAATCCGGAACGAATCATGGAATCACCAGTTTCAATCGAAAGGATGGATATATGGGCAATACAAAGTACAGCATCTCCCAATTTTTATGACGGATTAGAGAATCTGAAAGGCGTTGATATAAATACAAGTAGTCTGACTTATAAATCAATTAACACGCGGGGATTCGCCAAAATTGGAAACGTCCGTTTCGTTCAGATGATTGATGGAATGGACAATACTTCCCCTGCCATGAATTTTGCCATGGGCAACCTGCTGGGGATGTCAGAACTTGATGTCAATACAGTGGAAATACTTCAGGGAGCAGCTTCTGCCTTATACGGAGCCAATGCCTTCAACGGAATTCTATTTATGAAGAGCAAAAATCCTTTTGAATTTCAAGGTGTTAGTTTTTATGAGAAAACAGGATATACAAGTCAAAAGGCAGCAGGGATCAATAAATATGTGGATGCCGGAGTGAGGGTCGCCAAAGCCTTTGGTGATAAATTTGCTGCAAAGGCCTCTTTTTCTTTCCTCGTCGGGACAGAATGGTGGGCAACAGATTACGCGGACTACAACAATCCGGGTAGGGACAGAAGCAATCCTGCCTACGACGGATTAAATATATATGGCGATGAAATATCCTCAAAATTGAATTTCAAACAAATTGCCTTGTCTTCAGGCATTCCTGAACAGGTTGCTAATTTAATGGGATCTCAAACCGTTTCAAGAACTGGTTACAAAGAAGTTGATTTAATTGATTACGGAGCAAAAAGTATCAAAGGAGATGTATCCTTCAACTACCGCCCAAAAGGTGATGATCTTGAATTTGTGTACAATGCCAGGTTTGGAAGAGGAACTACGATATATCAAGGTGCAAACCGCTATGCCATAAGAGATTTCTTTACGGCGCAACACAAATTGGAGGTGAGCAACAAACATTTTTTCGTAAGGGCCTATACAACCGGCGAACCATCCGGTGATTCTTATGACATGAGGTATGCTGCGATAAATTTAAACAGAGCATGGAAATCTGACATGCAATGGTTTAATGATTATGCGGGAGCATATGTTCAGGGTTTTGTTGGTGCGACGTTGGCGGGAGGAACTCCTGATCCTGCTAAAATCCATCAGGCTGCCCGAGACTTTGCGCAAACCGGTGCCCTGGTGCCAGGCACTCCTGCTTTTAGCAATGCTTTTGAAAAAATTATTTCCGATCCAAATGTCAGTACAGGAGCCAAATTTGTAAATGACACAAGGATGTATCACGTAGAAGCAAATTACAATTTTGAACAATTAATTGATTTCGCTGATATACAGATTGGTGGTTCCTGGAGGGAATATATACTTAACTCCGCAGGTACAATTTTTACCGATTATGATGGGCCTATCACTTACAATGAGATTGGAGCATATACACAGGTGCAAAAGAAATTTGCAGAAGACCGTTTAAAATTTACCGGTTCCATTCGCTATGACAAGTCCAAAATTCTGAATGGGCACCTCTCCCCAAGAATTGCATTTACCTATGCTGCCGGTGAAAGGAAAAACCATAATTTCAGAATCTCCTGCCAAACAGGATTTAGAAACCCGACTGCGCAGGACTTGTATATTGGATTAGACGCCGGTAAGGCAATCCTGGTAGGATCCTCCCCTGATAATATTGACAAATACACCTCTGGTCCAATAGATGTGAGTAAGACAGGTCAGTCTTTAGGAAACCCTGCTACCGTGAAGTTAGGGGGCAGATCTGCCTACGAAAATTCATTTTCCTATTCTTCTGTTATGAAAGGAGCTCCCCAGAAATCCAATTTTCAATATGTTCAACCAGAAAGAGTAACAGCCTATGAAATTGGATACAGAGGAACAATTGGATCATTTTCAATCGATCTCAACAGTTATTACAACAATTACAACGATTTTATCGGACCAAAAACCGTGGTAGTTCCACTCTACGGTAAAGCTGACCTTTCGGATATCAATCCGTTGGTTAAACAACCCAATGCCTTAATCGCACTCGGTAGTGGAGATTATAAAGCATTCCAGGTATATACAAACACCGATGCTGAGATAAAATCATATGGGATTGGCGCTGGCCTGTCAACCAGGATTTTCAACGACTATACCATCAATCTAAATTACACGTGGTCGAAATATATATTTGACCAGTCGGCCGACCCTGATTACAAAGCTGCCTTTAATACACCGGAACATAAAATCAAAGCCTCGGCAGGAAATCCGAATGTTTTTAAAAATTTTGGTTTTAATGTAAACCTCAGGTGGAACAATGAATATCTCTGGGAGTCAAGTTTCCAGAGTGCTATGGTTCCATCTAACACTGTGCTGGATGCCCAGATAAATTACTCGCTACCAAAGTTGAAATCTGTAGTAAAACTTGGAGGAGCCAATATCGGAGGTCACGAATATTTCAGTGCACCTGGAACCGGTTACATTGGTTCCCAATATTTCGCCTCCTGGACTTTCAGTTTGTGATTAAAGAAAGAGCGCCACAGAATATTTTCTGTGGCGCTCTTTCTTTTTTGGAAACTAATTTGCGTAATCAATGAGCCATTTGCTCAACTTTTTTCTCGTAAAGAAGATCCTACTCTTGACCGTTCCGAGTGGTAGATCAAGTCTTTCCGCTATTTCCTTGTATTTGTAACCAGAAAGGAATAGTTGAAATGGAACCCTGAACTCTTCATCTAAAAGTGCAATTTTCTTAAGAATTTCCTTTTCATTGTGAACAGAATCGACTGAAGGATAAAAGTCATCTTTGGAAAAAGATATCAGTAATGAACCTGACTTACATTCTAAGGCAGTCTTAGTCTTAATATTTCTTCTATAATCATTGATGAATGTATTTTTCATGATGGTGTATACCCATGCCATCAAATTAGTATCCGCGCAAAACTTACTTTGATAGGTTAAAGCCCTGAGAAAGGTCTCCTGAACAAGATCATGGGCTTTATCTGTGTTACTGGTTAAACTTAACGCAAAATAATACAACTTGTTCTCAAGCGCTGTCAGGGAATTCTGAAATTGGATGGTTGTCATTGGTAGAAATTTAGTTAGATTGATTAAATGATAGTTTTCAATTATCAAACGTGTATTCAAAGTTATCAAATAGATTTATATATCCTAATTTTTTCAGTGGTCTGACCTTTTAAGAAGATACTCATTCTAAATAATATTTTTCACATAATGCTGATTTGCAATTAGATAAGTGTATATTATTATGTTAAATATAAATTATCAGATAATAAATATTTGTTTATCAAATAACCATTATGGATTATCAAATGCGTAAATTTGACTATCAAATTGAATATAACAGTTTTGATGAGACAAAAATAAAAGCCCGGAAGATAGTTCCGGGCTTTTATTTTTATGATATTTTATTGATGTCTAGAGCTCCAGGTCTACATCAGATAACTCATACCATGGCAGACCGTAAATATTCAACGCCTTCATAAACGGGTCCGGATCAAATTCTTCTACATTGAAAACACCTGGTTTCTTCCATTTACCTTCCAGGAACATTAAAGCTCCGATCATGGCCGGAACGCCCGTAGTAAAGCTGATTGCCTGGGTTCCAGTCTCGGAATAAGCAGCTTCGTGGCTGCAATTGTTGTAAACGTAATAAGTCTTTACTTTCCCGTCTTTAAGGCCTTTGATCCGGCAACCTATGGAAGTTTCACCGGTATAATTGGCTCCTAGCTCCTCCGGTTTGGGTAATACGGCTTTTAGAAACTGGATCGGAACAATCTGTTTTCCCTCATAATCAATGGGTTTAATGCCTGCCATTCCAATATTCTGTATGACCCGGAGGTGTGTGAGATATTCCAGGCCAAATGTCATCCAGAAACGGGCTCTTTTAATAGTAGGATAGTTTATTACCAGTGATTCAAGCTCCTCATGATAAATAAGATAGGATTCCTTCTCACCAATCCGTGGATAGGTAAGCGGTTGATGGATCTCGTGGGGTTCAGTGAAAACCCACTTGCCGTTTTCCCAGTATTTTCCCTTCTGGGTTACCTCCCTGATATTGATTTCCGGATTAAAATTGGTCGCAAAAGCCTTTCCATGGTTCCCTGCATTGCAATCAACAATATCAAGGTATTGAATCTCATCAAAATGATGTTTGGCGGCATAAGCGGTATATATGCCTGAGACGCCAGGATCGAAACCGCAACCGAGAATAGCCGTTAATCCTGCTTTTTTAAATCTATCCCTGTATGCCCACTGCCATTTATACTCAAATTTCGCTTCATCCAGAGGTTCATAATTTGCAGTATCAAGATAGGATACACCGGTTTCCAGACAAGCATCCATGATCGTCAGATCCTGGTAAGGCAGCGCCACATTCACTACTAAATCCGGTTGAAATGAACGAATCAGGGTAAC
Source organism: Prolixibacteraceae bacterium (assembly GCA_036508555.1). Classification (GTDB taxonomy): domain Bacteria; phylum Bacteroidota; class Bacteroidia; order Bacteroidales; family Prolixibacteraceae; genus CAINVV01. Next base: position 39,434 of record DATCHD010000010.1, on the reverse strand, counting down.
GAGTTCAGGCACATTGTCTGCGTTAACCCGGGCTGTTTTGATGTTCTTACTGCCGATTCTCTCAGCAATTGAATTACATTTCGAAATGGTTCTGCTGGCCAGCAGGATTTCCGAAAAAACCTCCGGCAACTCAGCCATCTTATAGGCGACAACGGTGCCAACACCTCCGGCTCCAATAATCAGTACTTTTCCCATGGTAAAGAATTTAATCAACGAGAACGCTGATGTTGTTGTTTAATACTTCCACCACTCCCCCATTGATCTCAAAATAAGTGAATGATCCGTCAGACTCTTTCACCTTTATTTTTCCTGCTATCAAAGTTGAAATGAGTGGAGCATGATTCATTAATACTTCAAAAGAACCCGAAGCTCCGGGAAGTTGAACCAGCTCCGTTTCACCAGAGAAGAGTTTTTTTTCAGGTGTAATGATTTCCAAAAACATACAGTAATTTTTCGAACAGTTAAATGCAATTATCTGGTTTGTGCAAGCAGTTTTTCACCCTTTTCAATAGCCTCTTCAATGGTTCCAACCATGTTGAATGCTGTTTCAGGATACTGATCTACTTTGCCATCCATGATGGTATTAAATCCCTTGATTGTATCTTCGATGGATACCCATACCCCTTTCATTCCTGTAAAAGCCTCAGCAGTGTGGAATGGCTGCGATAAAAATCTCTGGACCCTTCTCGCACGGTGTACAATTAACTTATCGGATTCTGAAAGTTCGTCCATACCCAATATGGCAATAATGTCCTGCAACTCTTTGTATCTCTGAAGTAACTCCTTCACTCTTAAGGCCGTGTTGTAATGTAGATCACCAATAACAGTAGGCGTCAGGATTCGTGAAGTCGAGGCCAGCGGATCCACAGCCGGATAGATACCCATTTCGGATACCTTTCTGTTTAAAACGGTCGTGGCATCAAGGTGAGAGAAAGTCGTCGCGGGAGCCGGGTCTGTTAAGTCGTCCGCAGGCACATAAATAGCCTGCACTGAGGTAATTGAGCCATATTTCGTCGAAGTAATCCTTTCCTGCATCAATCCCATTTCTGTTGCCAGCGTTGGCTGATATCCTACAGCTGAAGGCATACGACCGAGTAGAGCGGATACTTCTGATCCGGCCTGTGTAAACCTGAATATGTTGTCGACAAAGAACAAAATATCATTTCCCTTGCCTTTTTTATCTCCATCCCTGAAATATTCGGCGACGCTCAATCCGGCGAGGGCCACCCTTGCGCGAGCTCCCGGGGGTTCGTTCATCTGTCCAAAGACAAGTGTTGCCTTGGATTTAGCTAATTCTTTCATGTCGACGAGGGAAAGATCCCATCCTCCCTTTTCCATATCCTTCTTAAAAGCTTCACCATAGAGAATTACGTCCGATTCAATCATTTCGCGCAAGAGGTCATTGCCTTCACGGGTTCTTTCTCCTACTCCTGCAAAAACGGATTGTCCGTCATATTTTTTTGCCACATTATTAATCATTTCCATGATTAATACGGTCTTACCGACACCGGCACCCCCAAAAAGTCCGATTTTACCACCTTTTGAATAGGGTTCCAACAAGTCAATTACCTTGATTCCAGTATAGAGAATTTCTTGCTCTGTAGATAAATCCTTGTACTTAGGAGGCTGATTATGAATTTCGTACGTATGATCCTTGTTGATAAAACCAATACCGTCAATCCCCTCCCCGATTACATTTAACAGCCTTCCTTTGATGTGATCGCCGACTGGCATGGAGATGGCTTTACCGGTAGCAACAACTTTCATACCCCTGGAGAGTCCATCAGTCGAATCCATGGCAATGGTACGAACCGTGTGTTCCCCAACGTGTTGCTCACATTCCAGGACCAGCAACTGTCCATTATTCTTCGTTACCTCCAACGCTTCATATATTTTGGGAAGCTTTGCATTATCCTCTTCAAAACTTACATCGACAACCGGTCCTATGACCTGTATAATTTTTCCTGTGGATTGAGACATATTTTCAATATTATATTATTTGCAGAAATTGAATCACTCTTTTTTGAAATACTTGTAAACGCTTTGCTATGAATTCTGTAATGCATTAGCACCACTGACAATTTCCAGAATTTCACCAGTTATGTTAGCCTGTCTGGCCTTATTGTACTGAAGATTCATTTCTTGTATCAGCTCGGATGCATTGTCTGTTGCCTTATGCATAGCAGTCATTCTTGCGCCATGCTCAGAAGCAACAGAATCCAGAATAGCCTTGAAAAACTGGATTTTAAGGGACTTCGGAATAATAGTTTCCATAATATCCACAATATCAGGCTCAAATATGTAATTATTAAAGTATCGATGGGTGTCTGCAACGACGGGCTTATTTTCCCTAATCTCGACAGGCAGATATTGCTCAACGACCAGTTTTTGAACTGCGGCATTTATAAACTGATTGTAAACCAATTCAATACGATCATATTCACCCTTTGAAAACGCATCCATTAACCCCTTTGCGATTTCCTCAATTGTAATGTAGTTGAGATTGTCGTAAAGGTGATTGATGGAACTTGTAACCTGGATATTTTTGGCTTTTAATCCGTCAAATCCTTTTTTTCCAATGGCCAGAATATCTACCGCCCCCTTTTGGTACAAATAATCATACGTAGTAGTAACTAACTCTTCTACTTTCTTAACAACGTTCGTGTTAAATCCCCCACAAAGTCCTCTGTTAGAAGTGATTGCGACAATAAGTATTTTATTTATCTCACTGTGAGCCGCATATTTGTTTTCAAAATCGGAAGTTCCAATCTGGTCGGTCAGGTTGACTAAAATATCATGTAGTTTTGATTCGTAAGGCCGGATTTGAATAATGGCATCCTGAGCCTTTCGCAATTTTGCGGCAGACACCATTTTCATTGCCCTTGTTACCTGTTGAGTCGACCTAACCGAGACAATCCGGAGTCGCATTTCTTTTAAATTCGCCATCTAACCTTTTTTCTGTTTCGAAGATATCATCTTAAAAAACAAAGTTCTGAACCGTTTTCTTTGCAGCCAGTTCAAGCGTCACTGTCACTTCGTCATCGAGTACACCCTGACTTAATTTAAGCATTACGCCCGAAAATTGTGTCGCCAGCAATTGCAGATAATCCTTTTCAAAATCTCTGATTTTTTCCTTGGGTACATCCATCAATAACCCCTTGGTGCCACAGTATAATATTGCAATTTGCTCTTCAACGGCCATTGGTGATGCACTTCCTTGTTTAAGAATTTCAACATTTCTGGTACCTTTTGCGAGTACTGCTTTGGTAGCGGCATCCAGGTCGGATCCGAATTTTGAAAAAGCTTCAAGTTCCCGGAATTCAGCCTGAGCGAGCTTAAGGGTTCCTGCAACTTTCTTCATGGCCTTGATCTGTGCGTTTCCCCCTACTCTTGATACTGAAATACCTACATTGATTGCCGGTCTGATACCCGCATTGAACAGATGTGATTCGAGGAATATTTGTCCGTCCGTTATGGAGATAACATTGGTAGGTATGTACGCTGACACGTCACCGTCCTGTGTTTCAATGATAGGTAGTGCTGTAAGCGAACCGCCACCCTTCACCAAATGTCTGATGGATTCAGGAATATCGTTCATTTGCTTTGCAACTTCTTCTGTTACATTGATCTTAGCAGCACGTTCCAGTAACCTGGAATGCAGGTAAAAAACATCTCCCGGATAGGCCTCACGACCAGGTGGACGGCGAAGTAGCAACGAGACTTCACGGTAGGAAACAGCCTGTTTTGAAAGATCATCATAAACAATCAAAGCTGCATGTCCACAATCTCTGAAAAACTCACCAATGGCAGCGCCGGCAAAAGGAGCATAGAATTGCAATGCAGCCGGATCTGAAGCGGTAGACATGACAATAACCGTATAATCCATGGCGCCGTGCTCCTGTAAGGTCTTGGCTATATTGGCAACGGTAGAACCTTTTTGCCCTATGGCAACATAGATACAGTAGACAGGTTCTCCCTTTTTGAAATACTCTTTCTGATTGATAATAGTATCAATGGCGATGGTTGTTTTCCCTGTCTGACGATCGCCAATGATCAATTCGCGCTGACCCCTGCCAATAGGTATCATAGAATCAATGGCTTTGATACCGGTCTGAAGAGGTTCTGAGACAGGCTGACGGTAAATTACTCCAGGAGCCTTTCTCTCAAAAGGCATTTCATAAAGTGCTCCTGTTATTGGTCCTTTGCCGTCGATGGGTTCGCCCAGTGTATTGATAACACGACCAAGGAGACCTTCGCCTACTTGTATGGAAGCGATTCTATTGGAGCGTTTTACACTGTCCCCTTCCTTAATATTTTCAGTCGGTCCGAGAAGCACGACACCTACATTGTCCTCTTCCAGGTTAAGTACGATACCCATAACTCCACTTTCGAACTCTACCATTTCGTTCGACTGAACATTGGATAGTCCGTAAACCCTGGAAATTCCATCGCCTACCTGCAAAACCGTTCCAACTTCCTCGAGTTCGGCTACGGTTTTGAAGCCATCCAATTGCTGTTTTAAAATTTCAGATACTTCAGCAGGTTTTAATCCAGCCATAATCTACTATTTAATTTTTAATAACATTTACCAATTCTCTTCTCATATTTTTCAGTTGCGTAGCCACAGAAGCATCCAGTTGATGGTCGTCTACTTTCAGAATAAAGCCACCTAAAAGTTTTTCGCTGACGGTGGCAGTTACTTCGGCTTTCCCTCCAAAATGCTTCTGGATCAATGTGTTAAATTTCTCCAATTGAGATTTATCCAACTCCACAGCTGTAATAAGCCGGGCTGATTTTATTCCAGTCAGCTTACTGTATAAAGCCTGAAAATTGAGACACATCTCCTGTAAATAGACTTCACGATTGTTTTTCAACAGCAGGTGAAGAAAATCTATTGTCAGGTTATTTAGCCGATCCCTGAAGATCTTTTCAAACAAAACACTTTTTTCTTTTGTCTTGACCACCGGACTCTGAAGCAACTCTTTCAATCTGGGTTGAGCTTGCAAAAGATGCAATAAAAGATCAACATCCTTCTTTACAGCTTCAAGCAAATTTCTTTCTACAGCAGACAAAAAGAATGCCTTGGCATAGCGTACTGATATCTTACTCTCGTTCAAAGTCTCTTTTTTAAGTTAATTCAACTTAATGTTTTCGAGATAGCTATTCACCAACTCTTTTTGTTTCTTATCGTCTGAAAGTTGCTCTTTCAATATTTTCTCAGCTATCTCAAGTGAAAAGGAGGATATGACGGATTTCATTTCGTTTACCGCTTCAGCCCTTTCCCTGATAATTGCAGCTTTTGCTTCATCCAACACCTTGTTGGCTTCCATCACTGCCTGATTTTTTGCATCACGCACAATGGTATCCTTAAGCTCTCTGGCTTCTTTTACGATTCTCTCTCTTTCCAGCATGGCTTCTTTCAGCAGCTTCTCATTGCCTGCCTGTAGTTTCAACATTTCATTTTTTGCAAGCTCGGCCGACTGAAGCGCTTTCCCGATAGAGTCTTCACGGGCTGTCAGGGATTGCAAAATAGGCTGCCAGGCAAATTTCTTGAGTAGCCACAGCAAGAGTGAAAAGGAGACAACCATCCAGAACAACAAACCAAAATCAGGCATTACCAGACCCATAGGACAGAAATTTTAATGATGAATAAAAAAAGTACCTGTAAAAAGGATAGTCCTAAACAAAAAGAATCAAAAAGCAGATTACCATTGCAAAGAAGGCTGCACCTTCAATTAATGCCGCAGACACAATCATGTTGGAACGAATGTCGCCTGCTGCCTCTGGTTGGCGGGCAATCGCTTCAACCGCTCCACCTCCGATACGGCCAATACCAATACCAGCGCCGATGGCTGCCAGACCTGCACCGATTCCTGCTCCCAATTTTGCCAATGCAACATTGGCCACAACTTCTAAAATCACCCCTAATGTAAACATTTCTACTTATTTTAAGTTATTAAATTACTCTATATTAAAGCTTTAAACAAATTAGCAAATTATTAATGAATCTTTTCCGCGTGCTCATTATGCTGCTCCAGTGCCATCCCAATATATAAGGCTGAGAGAAGCGTAAAGACATAAGCCTGAATGAACGCGACCAGCAATTCAAGCAATCCCATGAAAATGGTAAAAGCAATGGTCACAATGGATACACCGTATCCCTGGATAGGACTTCTTTCTCCAAAAATAAAGATCAAACTATAAAATCCCAATGCAATAATATGGCCTGCTGTAATGTTTGCGAAGAGTCGCACCATCAAAACAAACGGCTTGGTAAATACGCCCATAATCTCGACGATCGGCATAAGAGGTATTGGCAATTTCAACCACCATGGTATGCCAGGAGCATTCACGATATGTAAATAATAGTCTTTTGAACCGCTAAAAAGAATGATTGCAAAGGTAAAAAGGGCCAGCACCATGGTGACGGCAATATTACCTGTTAGATTTGCACCGCCAGGAATAATAGGTATCAACCCCATCAGATTGTTAATCAGGATAAAGAAGAATACTGTTAATAAATAGGGGAGATATTTCTTGTATTTCTCTTCTCCTATGGATGCCCTGACAACGTCATCGCGCACGAAAAGAATAACTGGCTCCAACCAGCTTTGAAGTCCTTTGGGTGGACGGTTATGTTCTTCTTTGTAACGTTTGGCAATTGAAATAAATATAACCAGGAGTAAAAAGATGCTAACGAATAAAGAGGCTACGTTCTTGGTAATAGAGAAATCATAGGGTCTCACCTCGGTCCCGTCTGGTGCCAATTCGACTACTTTTCCTTTGTACTTTGATTCCTCTCCGACAATTCGAAAACCGGAATAAGTCTCATGACCATGATGGAATTTACTGGAGATAAAAATATGAAAACCAGATGTTTGGCTATACAAAATAACAGGCAATGGAAGGCTCAGTTGAGAATCTCCAAATTTAGCAATGTGCCATTCATAAGCATCGGCGATATGTTCCATGATCAACTTGCTGGCGTTGAATTTTTCGCCGGTTGATTCAAGTGTGGAAGAGGGTTTCTCTTCAGTATTTGCCTTTACAAACGAACAGGGAACTATAAAAAGGAGGATGATGAATATTCTAAAAACTTTGAGCATCTCTGATTTTTTGTGCGACAAATTTAGTGGTTTAATTTGAAGAATTCGTATTTTTTTTCAGAAAATTCGAAATTTCTAACACCTCAAATACTGTAAAAAAAATATACAATATCAAAAATGAAAGAACGAATTCGATGGCCCTGGAACGGTCGATCAGAAGGCAAACCAAAATGAATGTGATATAAATAAAGAGCTTAACGGCCATTATGGAAAGAAAGACAGTATTAAACTTTCTAACATTCAATTGGATAGCATTCATCAATTTCAGATGGCTCAGGACTGTCACCAAGGCAATCAATCCCAGCTGCAGTGGATATATTTTTAGATAGTGAGCCTTTAGAAATGTATCAAAAAGAATCAATGATATACCTGTTAAGACAAGACAAAGAAGAAGGGCTTTTTTAAGAAAGAATCGTTGATCGTTGTTAATCATATTTGTTAATTACTTATTAAACAATGTTTTAAATAATATAAATAGGGCTATTGCAGTTGCAAGGATGATCAGAACAATGGCAAAAATATGGTTTTCGTTGTGAAAATAATTATCCAGAGCTTTTCCTCCAAAACCACCCATGACGATTATTAAGATCATCTGAAAAACCATTCCCATGTATTTTGAGTAGGATCTCAGATAATCATTCTCATTTTTCATATCAGTCAAGATAACGTTTTAATATTTCCTGGTAAGCATCTATCCTTCTGTCCCTTAAAAAAGGCCACCATCTCCTCACATTCTCTGAATGATTAAGGTCAATATCTACCAAGAGGGTCGTATCCTCATTCCTGGGGGCCATCGAAATAACTTCTCCCTGCGGACCGGCTACAAAACTACTTCCCCAAAAGGTAATTCCTTCTGTATGAGACGATATATCTGGCTCATGCCCTGTGCGATTGACTGATATTACAGGTATACCGTTGGCAATCGCGTGACTTTTTTGTATTGTTATCCAGGCATTTAGTTGTCTGTTTTGCTCTTCTTCCCCGTCGTCGGAGGTCCAACCAATGGCCGTAGGATAAATCAACAATTGTGCTCCGCCAAGTGCCATTATTCTGGCTGCTTCAGGGTACCACTGATCCCAGCAAATCAATACACCAAGTTTCCCCACTGAAGTTCGAATCGGCTGAAAACCCATATCCCCCGGAGTGAAATAGAATTTTTCATAAAAATTAGGATCATCCGGAATATGCATCTTGCGATAAGTGCCTGCAATTGAGCCATCCTTATCAAAAACGACGGCAGTATTATGATAAAGTCCGGATGCACGTTTTTCAAACAAGGATGTCACCAGCACTATTTTTAGCTTTTTGGCCAGGGCACTGTAGAGACGAGTCGCATCACCTGGAATTGTTTCTGCCAGATTAAAATTATCAGGATCCTCCACCTGACAGAAATAAAGTGAATCGTGCAATTCCTGCAAGACAACCAATTCAGCCCCATCGGATGCGCACTTGGTAATTTTAGTCTTCAGCTTTTCCCTGTTTTTGTTCACATCAGGAGAGTTGGATTGTTGTATCAGCGCCACTCTTATCATATTTCAAGCATCTTAATCAATTATTAACTAACTCTGTTTAAAGCACTCCAACAGGAAACTGCATTGTAACGCAATGAAGTGACCCGCCTTGTAGTAATAATGTTGAACATTCAATGCCAATCACTTCCCTGTCGGGGAAGGCAGACTGAAGGGTATTTCTGGCAATTTCATCTTTGCTGGTAGAATAAAATGGTAACAAAACTTTATTATTAATAATCAGAAAGTTGGCATAGGTAGCCGGCAGTCTTAAACCAGTCTCATCTTCAATGTAATCGGCCATTGGAAGTTCAACTAACCGATAAGCAGAACCGTCCAGCCTTCTGAACGACCTGATCTCCTCCTCCATACGCCTTAGCTGGTCGAAATGTTCATCAGAAGGGTCGTCGCATTTTACGTAAGCGATGGTCTTCTCATCGCAAAATCGGGCAAGTGTATCTACATGACCATCCGTGTCATCTCCTGCCAGGAAACCGGAAGAAAGCCATAGAACACGCTGAAGATCAAATGCTTTAATCAGATAATCTTCGATTTCATTTTTCGAAAATCGCTCATTTCTATTGATCGAAAGCAGACATTTTTCCGTTGTGAGCAGCGTCCCCTGTCCGTCTGACTCAAAACTGCCGCCTTCGAGTACAAAATTCCGCCTATTTGCGTATGATGCATCCTTTTGAAAGATACCCTTTTTATACAATTCAGATGTAAGTTGATTATCCAGGAAGGCTGGAAATTTAAGCCCCCACCCGTTAAACTGGAAATCATGCAAAACAGCTTTGCCATTGTCAATCATTGTAATTGCCCCATGATCCCTAGCCCAGGTATCATTTGAGTCCAATTGAACCAGAACTAAATTGTGGATGTTGGAATTTTCAAATTTTCGGGCAACAGCCACCGGATCAGGGCAGATAACTAATAATTTTTCCTCTTTTAGTATCTCCTTGGCAATTAGTGTAAAACAATCTTCCACTTCAATAAGATGATCAACCCAATCGCTCTTTTCGTGAGGCCAGGTCATTAGGACCCCACTTTGGGGATACCATTCAGGCGGCAAGAACTTAGAGCTGATAGATTTCATAGAACGCAAAGGTAAATAATTTGGTTGAATTTGTTTTCAGCAAACCCCAGTCTTACTACAACAAGAAAAGTAAAATGTTAGGATAATATTTTACTTACAGAAATGATTTTTGTAGGTTTGACTTCTTAATTTTATGATTAAAAGTATGTCTCCCAATTCACAATATATTATTACAGAAGTCCTGGATACCCTGAAAATCAAGGAATTTAATGAATTTCCTTCGCAGCTGTACAAGGAAGACTCCAATTGGATACGTCCATTAGACGTCAGTGTGGAAGAAATTTTTGATAAAAAAGCAAACAAGAATTTGCTGAACGGCGACATCACCAGATGGATTATTAAAGATAATAATGGTATTTGTGTTGGCAGAATAGCTGCTTTTTACACAGAAGAGTCCTTCAGGCAATTTGACCAGCCAACGGGCGGAATTGGATTTTTCGATTCCATAAACCGGGAAGAAGTTGCTTTTAAGTTGTTTGATGTTGCAAAAGAATGGCTGCAATCAAAAAAATTAGAAGCCATGGATGGCCCTTCTAATCCGGGAATGAGAGACGCTTTTTGGGGTTGTCTGGCTGAAGGTTTCCACGAACCCGTCTTTAACATGCCGTACAACTTTCCATACTATAAAAATCTGTTTGAGGCATACGGTTTCAGGGATTATTTTAAACAATACACTTATCAGCGTACTTTTGAAGATACTTCAGACTTACACCCGGCTGTACTCAGAACAGCCAACAGAATTTTATCCAATTCGGATTATGAGTTTAAGCTCATTGAGAAAGGTAACCTGAAATTCGCACTGGATTTTAAGGAGATTTACAATAAGGCCTGGAGTAAATTTACCGGGACTAATGAGATAAACGATCAGGAGGCATTATCATTGCTTAAATCAATGGAACCCATCATGGACGAGCGGCTAATCATTTACGGTTATTACAAAGGTGAACCGATCGCATTCTTTATCATGATGCCTGATATCGGGCAGATAACCAGAAAATTTAACGGTAATTTCAATTGGTTCAATAAGTTGCGATTTCTTTGGAATCTGAAGGTGATGCATAGCGTTGACAGGGTTATCGGCAGGATCTTTGGTGTTATCCCTGAGTATCAGAATAAAGGTGTAGAAGGCGCACTAATCTTATTCTTTCAAAAGCAAATTTCAAAACCCAACTTTAAATATAAAACCTTTGAATTAAACTGGATCGGAGATTTTAATCCGGTGATGATGAAGGTTGCAGAATTCATAGGTGGATCAATTTATAAGACCCATATCACCTATCGATATCTTTTTGACAGAAAGGCGGAATTCAGGCGTGCTCCACTGGTTAACCAATCCGGAAGCTGATAATATCAATCCCTTCTTCCCATGTAGATGGCAATATAATACAAAAGAGTTGCCAGGGAGGATAATGCTGCGACAACATAGGTGTATCCTGCCCATCTGAGCGCGTCTTCAGCTTTCTCATGGCTTTGTCTTGTAGTGATTCCACTGGTCTGAAGCCATACCAGCGCTCTGTTGCTTGCATTAATTTCCACCGGTAGTGTGATAAAACTGAAAAGAGTTGTAAGGGCAAACAGAAAAATTCCAAACAAAAGCAGAGCAGGAAAAGAATTTACCAGGAGGATCCCGGCGAGTAAGATCCACTGCATATATCTTGAGCTGAAACTGACAACTGGAACCAATGAAGAACGCAATCCAAGCCAAGAGTATGCCAGCGAATGTTGAACAGCATGACCTGTTTCGTGTGCAGCAACAGCAGCTGCCGCAATATGCTTACCATAAAAGACTTCCTCGCTAAGGTTAATCGTCTTGTCTGCAGGATTATAATGGTCGGTCAGCTGACCTTCTACGGATTGAATTCTGACTCCGTAAATATTATGGTCTCGCAGCATTTTTTCTACAACTTCCTTACCAGACATGCCATTAGCAGTAGGAATTTCTGAATATTCCTTAAATCTTTTTTTCAATTGATGACTGATCAGCCAGCTGATCAGTGCAAATCCGATAAAAATAATCCAGATCATAATTGTATTTTTTATTTTACATCTAAAAATACCACAAAAAGTGCACCAAAAAAGGTGAATGAAATAATGTCAGTTTTGATGAAAATCAATCCTGAAGAAGTTCCATCTCGGATACTCCGCCTGAAATGATAAATTTCATTGCTTCTGCGGAAGAAATGTTCAAAGGTTTGACCCTGTTTGCCGGAACAAAATATAAAATTCCGGATATGTTGTATGAAAACGGAAAGTAGATGGCTACCTTTCCGTCCAAACCCATTTCGTCCATTTTGTCGTTGGTTAAAAACCCCATCCTCCAGATATCGTTTTTCTCGTCTATTAAAACTGCAACAGGCCGTTGAAATTTTTTCTCCTTGCCGACAAATGCTGAAAACAAGTCTTTCACGGAGGTGTAAACTAGTCGAAGCAAAGGAGCGCGTTCCAATATGCTATTAATCAGAAACTTAATTGGTCTGGCAAATATTGTCTCGCCAATAATTCCTAAAAAAACCAATAGACAGATAATGATCAGAATGCCTAAGCCAGGAATTTTTAGCTGAAAAAACTGCTCAAGGTAGGCGCTTAACAGACCATCTGTAAACTGAAACAAAAAATATACGATGTAGATTGTCGCTGCCAGAGGCGCTATCAGCAGCAGTCCTTGCAATAAATAGGTGCCCAGACGTTTCATCATAATTGTCAAAATATTTAGATGCAAATATAATCAAAACCCGTCAAGCAAATAATATAAGTAATTCAATTAAACCCATTGTTCATCTAATATTTCACCTTTTATTCCGACAGTAACAGATTTTACCGGAACTTTCCTGGTAGATCGCTGAGCTGCCATTTGCACCAGATGAAGTAATCCACCACAGCAGGGAACTTCCATGATTAGAACAGTAATAGTGTTCACCTTAGCCCCTTCAATCAGGTCTGTCAGTTTTTTCAGGTAAATTTCCTTACCCTGATCCAATTTTGGGCAAGCTATGACTAACGATCTGTTCTTTAACCAGTTGGAATGAAAGTCTCCCAATGAGAAAGCCGAACAGTCTGATGCGACCAATAAGTCAGATCCCTGGAAATAGCTTGCTGCAGGATTGATGAGATGAAGTTGAACAGGCCATTGTCTTAACTGGGATGCCGCAGACACAGTTCTATCCTGATTCATCGGTCGCATCCCTGCAGGATCAAAGTCAATTGTCTGCGAACCAGGACAGCCACCTCCGCAACCTGAGGCCGTCGCAGTCTCAACTACTTGATGAACAGCATTTTTTACGTCTTTAACTTTGAAGCTCAATTCTGCCTCGTGCAGGATCAAAAAGCCCATTCCCTGCTTCAAAAAGCCCGTTTCGTTGTGTTCCCTGAGATGTCTTAAATGAGCTACAACTGTATTAAAACCTTTACCAACCATGGCTTCCATGACTTTTATCTCATCATATGGCTCTGCCTCGCGTTGTTCGATGGTGATAGCTCCTTCCGGGCAGTGACCAATGCAGGCACCCAGTCCATCGCACATCAGCTCACTAACAAGTCTTACTTTTCCGTCTATGATTTGTAGCGCACCTTCATGACAATTTGGCACGCAGTCACCGCAACCAGTACATAAATCTTCATCAATCTTAATTATATCACGCTTCATTTATCCTTTTTTAGTGTTATTTTCGAATAATTATACGTCAAAGATTTTAGAAAGTTTTATCAAAAACCGTGAATGGTATACCCCTGAATTTCCTTTGTTAAAAGGCACCAGAAGAGAGGATTACCTGAGAACAAACGGTATTCGTGAGAAGATAATCCGTCCTGGTGAGCTGTATCAATACGAAGAGGCAAGGCTGATCAATGCGATGCGCTCCATTGAAGGGAGTGAACCAATTGAAATATCCAAAATCTATTAAGAAAGAAGGCCTGAAAAACTCAGGCATTCATCAAATATGACTGGCAGTAAATTTATTAGAAAGCAATCCCAAGGCTTATGCCGCTTCGAAACCAGGGATAAGGTATCGAAGTACCCGTAACATCCACCTGGTCTGTTCCGTTTCTGTTAACCTTAATCTTTTTGGCCAGGAATGAAGGTAATTGATCCAAATTATCCCTTACATTTGATTCCACTTCATTAATCATATTAGTATCAGTTGATTTAACAGTTGCAGTAATGCTTGCAAGACCCGCTTCGAATCCCAAAAAATAGAAATCCACGGCTACTCTTTTGGCAATCAGGAATTGAACTCCCGATTGAACACCGAAATTTATGGTGCTGCCGTCAATACTGTATTTTTCCTGGTACTGTTTATCATTACCATTTGGATCTGTTCCGGTTCTGAGATAATCAGCAGAGGCATTGATTTTCTGATATTTAAAGTAGGGTGAGAAATAAAATCCGGATGGCTGTATTCTGTGGCCGCTGTAATGACGATAAGCTGCACGGATGCTCATAGTAGAGAAAACATCGTTGGTTATTTTATCGCTGCCTGAGTTAAGGTTAATCATACTGGGAAAAGGCTTGCTGGATGGAAATCCGACACCCAGTATGAAGGAACTTTTCGGAGTGAATTTTCTTTCGTATTCAAACGATAAAGAATTGAAAACCAAGTTTACTGGAAGAAATTTAATAACATTCTTTCTGCCGACTGGCTTTACGATCGTACTGTCTTTCACTTCCTGACCCGCTAAATTAATTGTAAGAAGTGTAAATGCAAAAAAGAGGAGTTTTGTTTTCATAAGTTTTTTGAATTAACAACTAAAAGTAAATATTATATTCGTTAATTCAAAATAAAGATGTCAAAAAAAGTGACCCCACCGGGATTCGAACCCAGATCAAAGGAACCGGAATCCTCCATTCTATCCATTAAACTATGGGGCCTTTTCTGAGCCGCAAATGTAACAATAATCTGCTTTGGCAGCTTCAGGCGATTTGATATTTTTGTGACTATGAACTATTCCATTATCGATGTCGAGACCACCGGCACATCAGATCAGGATCGTTGAATTTTAAGCTTGTTCCTTTCCCAATCCCTCATTATACCTTGCAATGGCTCTGTCACGGGCAAGCGTAGGGTCTATGATCTTTTCAGGGTACTTGTCCGTACCAAACTCCGGAATCCATTTTTTGATATAAGCATAGTCCGGATCAAATTTTTGCATCTGTAATTCCGGATTGAAAATTCTGAAATAGGGAACGGCATCGCATCCCGAACCAGCAATCCATTGCCATCCGCCATTGTTGGAGGCCAGCTCATAATCGTTCAGATTAGCGGCAAAATAGGTTTCTCCCCATCTCCAGTCAATGAGAAGATGCTTACAAAGAAAGCTGGCAGTGACCATTCTCACACGGTTATGCATGAATCCGGTCTGATTCAGTTCCCTCATGCCGGCATCTACCAGCGGGTATCCGGTTTGTCCGTCACACCAGGCCTTAAATTGGTTCTGATCATTTTCCCACCTGATATTGTCATAAGCAGGCTTAAAGGCTCTCGTTGTGACATGTGGGAAAAACCAAAGAATCTGGCTGTAAAAATTTCTCCAGATGAGTTCTGACAGGTAAGTTTTGGAATGTAACATGGCCAATGCCGTAATTTTGCGAATACTTACCGTACCAAATCTGAGATGGATGCTTAACCTTGATGTACTGTTTAGTGACGGAAAATCCCTCTCATTGCCGTAATTTTCCAGTAAACTTTGAGAAAGAGCCTTTGGTGGAAAGTCAAACTCTACTTTGGAAAATCCCAAAGACTCCAGCGATGGCATAGTCAATGGCCTCATTCTGATGAAATTATGATAATATAGTGAAGTCTTATTGGCGCGCACCAATTCGGTGTTCAATTTTTCAATGAAACAATTCCGGTAAGGTGTGAAAACAGTATAAGGCTTGCCATCTTTCTTGACCAACTCATTCTTTTCGAATAGGATATGATCTTTGTAGGAGATAAATTCTGCACGATTGATTTTCAGCAAGCGCTCAACTTCCATATCACGGTAATTCGCGTACGGTTCGTAATCACGGTTACAATAAACACTGCAGATATGGTACTTTTCTGCCAGACTCCTGAAGATTTCCAGGGGTCTGCCGTAGGTTACCATAAGTGTTGAACCTATTTTTTCCAATTCATTTTTTATTTGCAGTAGCGTTTCGTAAATAAAATTTACTCTGTAATCTTCCCTGTTAGATAACCTTAACAGGATAGCAGCATCAAAAATAAAAAGCGGCAAAACATTTTCACGGGTTTTCAAGGCATGAAACAGGGCTGTATTATCGTCCAGCCGCAGATCACGCCGCAACCAAACAATATTGACCAATGGTTTTTCCTTAAGAGTTGTCATCAGAAAAATAAAGTTTATGGTGCATGAATATACGAAAAAACAAAACTAACTCTACCTTTGCAGAATTAAAAAATACAAATTTCATCAATAATCATCATTTCCAATGAGTAAACGAGGTTTTGCCAGCGACAATAACTCAGGCATCCATCCTGCTATCCTGAAAGCTATCGAAATTGCCAATATCGGTCATGCGGTCGGATATGGTGATGATATTTATACGGAAGAAGCCAAAAGGCTTTTTAGAGAAGAGTTTGGCAGCGAAACGGAAATTTTTTTCACTTTAACGGGTACCGGAGCCAATATACTCTCCATTCAATCGTTATGCCACTCATTTAATTCCATATTGTGTGCAGAAACCGCTCATATTCACACTGATGAGTGTGGTGCTCCGGAGAAATTCACTGGGAGCAAACTGATTCCGATCCCTTCCGGGGATGGCAAAGTTTCGCCGGAAGAACTTTTAAAGAAATTGCATGGATTTGGTGCAGAACATCATTCTCAACCCGGAATGCTGAGTATTTCGCAAGTTACTGAAATGGGAACAGTTTATAGCGTTTCTGAAATAAAGGAACTTGCAGGTATCGTTCATCAATATGGTATGTTTTTTCACATGGACGGGGCAAGAATCGCAAATGCGGCTGTCTCTCTTGGCTTGAATTTCAGGACCTTCACAAAAGATGCAGGGGTGGACGTTCTTTCATTCGGGGGCACAAAAAACGGATTGATGTTGGGTGAGGCTGTCCTTATTTTTGATCCCAAACTTGCGGTCAATACGAAATATTACCGCAAACAGTCCGCACAACTCTATTCCAAGATGAGATTCGTTTCCGCCCAATTTATCCCCTATTTAAGGGATAAAATATGGATGGAAGCTGCTGGCCATTCCAATAAAATGGCCAAAATGTTAGCAGAAAAAATCTCAGGATTCAGATCTGTAACTATCACACAGAAAGTGGATGCTAACGGCATATTTGTGATCCTTCCTCATGAGATCATTCAGAATATCAGGAAAGAATATTTCTTTTACGACTGGGATGAGTCTAAGGGAGAAGTCAGGCTGATGACTTCCTTCGACACAACTGAAGAAGATATCCTGAACATGGCTGCCTTATTGGAAGCACATCTGCATTAAAAATGGATTAAGCCGCTTTTTTGTTGTATTTTTGCGGCGCACGTTAAATATTTCCTTTCATGATTAGTCGACGGATTATCCGAACAAAAGTGTTGCAAATACTCTATGCGCATGTCTCCACTCCTGAAAAATCTATCAGCTTATCAGAGAATGAACTGCAATTCAGCATACAGAAAACATACGATTTGTACCATCTTTTGCTGGTACTTCCTATCGAAATGTGTGATTTTGCAGAGAAAATGATTGAAATCAGGAAACAAAAGAATTTTCCTACCGAGGAAGAACGTAATCCAAATTTGCGTTATATTTCCAACCGTCTGATCACCAAACTTAAGAATAACATTGATTTAACGGCTTATGTTAAAAAGCACAAGGTAAACTGGTCGAATAGTCAGGAGCTGGTGAAGAAGATATATAAGGCGATGGTTGAATCATCGGTTTACAAAGAATACCTCGCTGCCAACGAGGATGATTTTGCGAAAGACAGAAGGTTCTTTGAAGACTTTTTTGCTGAAGTGTTATTAAATTGTGAATTCGTATTCAACGAATTAGAGGAACAAAGTATCTACTGGAATGATGATCTGGATTTCGTGGTCTCTATGGTGATCAAAACACTGAAGAAATTCAGGGAAGATAGCAGTAACAACGATCATTTGTCCTCTATGTATAAGGACGAGGAAGATAAAGACTTTACAGTGGATCTTTTTAGAAAGACGCTGGCCAAAACTGAAGAAAACCGTAAAACAATTGAATCCTATACCAAAAACTGGGATGTTGAGCGGGTGGCGACCATGGATATTCTGATCATGGAGCTGGCACTCACCGAACTTACAGAGTTTCCTTCCATTCCGGTCAAAGTCACTTTGAACGAATACATAGAACTGGCAAAATATTACAGTACCCAGAGAAGCGGTATATTTATTAACGGTGTTCTGGACAGAATCACCAAAGATTTCAAAGAACAGGGTAAAATTGTCAAAGCCGGAAGGGGACTTCTGGAAGGATGAAAAGAACGTTTCTGATATTATTTTTGCTGGCATCGAATATTGCTTTTGTAGCATGTAATAGCCGGCCACCAGCTGGTGACAGACCTTCCGTTTCAGTTGGTAAGATTGTTCTTACCGAAGAAATGCATAATTTTGGGACGTTAAAAGCAGGTGAAATTGTCTCTTATTCATTTCAGTTTAAGAACAATGGCACTGCTCCTTTCCGGTTGACAAAGGTTGAACCTGCGTGCGGATGTCTGACAGTAAAGTACGACAAAGAAGATATTGCAACTCAGGCGACTTCAGTCATTGAAGTGATTTTTCATAGTGAAGGTGAATGGGGGAATCAAATTAAAACAGTTGGCATAGAAACTTCTGCAGGTGAGACCAAAACCATAACTATCGGAGCATACGTTGAGAACGAGAACTTTAATATTGATTTAAATAATTTAAAATGAGCACATTGTTATTTATTATTGCACAGCAACAACAAAGTATGTTGGGAATGTTTTTACCACTGGTATTGATTATCGTGGTATTTTATTTTTTCATGATTCGTCCCCAGATGAAACGCCAGAAGGAAACTCAGAAATTCAGAGATGCGCTTCAAAGAGGAGATAAAGTAGTTACCTCAGGTGGTATCTATGGAAGAATTGATGAAATCAAAGATCAAATTATCTTTCTTGAAGTTGCACCAAGTGTTAAATTAAAGGTGGATAAAAGTGTGTTGCTCAAGGATATGTCGGATGCACCGGTAGCAAAATAACAGATGGCCGGTTATCCGGCATGTCATGAAGCAGTCCTGGGTCAGTAAGATATTTTTGTATGTAAAGCGCAAGGTCAAAAACTTTAGCTATCGCAATACTTTTGTATTTCTTGTATGCCTGGCATTGTCTTCATTTCTCTGGTTATTAATCAGTCTGGAAAAGCGCTATACCAGCAAGATCAGTGTTCCTGTCAGCTATGTTGAATTCCCGAAGGACAAACAGCTTTCAGGTTTACTGCCTCAAAAATTCGATCTGACAGTCGACGCATACGGATATACCTTACTCAGCTATAAGTTACGATTGGCATTTTCTCCTGTTGTCATCAATGTTAGTGAGCTTGTTGACAATGCATTTGACAGGGGGAACAGGTTCAAATACATTTTCTATACGGTAGTCCATAAGGAAGAGATTGAGAAACAGATAAGCAGCGAAATCAGGATCTTGTCTATAAAACCTGATTCGCTTATTTTTAATTTCAGTAAGATTATTTCAAAGAATATCAAGGTAAAACCAAACCTGAATCTTAGTTTTGAAAATCAGTATTCTCTTATGTATGAGCCTATTACAAGTCCGGACTCTATCCTGGTAAGTGGACAAAAGAATTTGATGGATACCCTGAAATTTGTGTCTACAAATGTAAGGACCTATTCAAAGTTGTCACATTCAGTGGAAGAGAAGGTGGCATTAAAGTCAGTTCCCGGACTGAAAATGCAGGTGAAAGAGGTTAATCTGACCATATCTGTTGAACAAAATACAGAAGTATCCTTTGAGGTACCGATTCAGATTATCAATAAGCCTCCAAATATTATTCTCAAGACCTTCCCCGGTAAGGTAAAGGTATCTTGCCGCATTGGTCTGAGTAAATATAAGAAGCTGGATTATAGTTCTTTCCGTGCATTTATCAATTATGAAAAGATTTCGCTACAGGAGCCACGACTACCTGTTTCGTTTGAAAATCTGACAAATGTCGTCTTATCGGTAAACTACACTCCAAAGGAAGTTGAATACATTATCGAACATGAAAAATAACTGGTTATGTTGACTGTTGGGATTACTGGAGGAATAGGAAGTGGCAAATCTACGGTTTGCAAAGTCTTCAAAATTCTGGGAATACCTGTATTTCAAGCAGATAGTGTAGCCAAAAAATTACAGGATGAGGATCCGGAAATCAGAAGGAAATTGATTGAGTATTTTGGTCCGGGTATCTACCTAAAAAATGTAATGTTGAACCGCAAGAAGCTGGCAAACATTATCTTCAATAGTCCTTCAGCCCTCGAAAGGGTTAATCACCTTATCCATCCTGCCGTACACAAGGAATTTGAACACTGGAAAGAAAAAATGTCACAATATCCTTATGTACTTTACGAAGCTGCTATTTTGTTTGAGACTGGTAGTGCCGGAAGATTTGATTACACCATCCTTGTTGTGACCGATGAAAATGAGCGTTTGCAGCGAGTGATGAAAAGGGATAAATTAACTGCAGAAGCGACTCTGCAACGGATGCACAATCAGATGCAAGACACCGAAAAAATTAAGCTGGCAGATTTTGTTATTGGAAACAATGATAATCAACTGATTATACCACAAATATTAAAATTGGATCAATTATTAAAGTCGAAATCGTCATGTTTGGAAAATGGATAGGTAGTGGACTGGGTTGGACGTTGGGTGGTCCCATCGGGGCACTGGCGGGTTTTGTATTAGGAAGTTTATTTGATCTTTCAGAAAAATCGGATGCCTCTGGGAGACCCTTTCAAGTTGGCAATCGTACCACGCCAAATGATTATTTGTTCAGTCTGCTGGTACTGGTTTCAGCCGTATTAAAGGCTGATGGAAAAATTTTGAAGTCTGAACTGGAATACGTCAAGGTCTTTTTCAAGAACAATTTTGGAATTGAAGGAGCTCAGAATGCTTTAAAAGTCCTTCAGGATCTGACGAAACAAAATATTCCGGTAACGGATGTTTGTTATCAAATCAAGAATTACATGGATTATCCAAGTAGGTTGCAGTTAATTCATTTTCTTTTTGGTATTGCTGCCTCAGACGGAGAAATACATCCTGAAGAATTGAAGCTGATCAGGAATATTTCAATTAATTTGGGCATTTCCAATGCCGATTATACTTCTATTGAGGCGATGATGATCCCTAAGACTGACTGGGCTTACGACGTACTCGAGATTGAACTTGCATCCACAGACGAGGAGGTTAAAAAGGCCTACCGGAAGATGGCAGTCAAGTACCATCCTGATAAGGTGAGTTACCTTGGAGAAGAGGTTCAACAAGCCGCGAATGAAAAATTCAAAAAAGTTAATGAAGCTTACCAACTCATTAGCAAAGAACGAAAGTTTTAATGTTGTTAAAATGACATTTGATTGATTTTTTCCTTTCTTTCGTTGAATAAACTTTTTTGTGGTCTAAATCCGGAGTAAGTTTGAATAAAGAACGGCGTCAATGTTCAGGTAGAAAAGCAACAACATTGATGACGTAGGAGTACAACAAATTATTTTTTTTTTTATATTTGAAATAAACTTAATACAAAATTTATCGACATGAAAAAGACACTGATGACTTTATCATTGCTAACATTGGCGATGGTAACATTTGCCGCGACTTTTGATCTTGGGATAAAAGCAGGGTACAATACCTCAAAGCTTTCTACCGACCTGAATACCATAAAAGCGGACTCAAAAGGCGGATATAATTTTGGGGCTTTTGGACGATTCGGAGGGAAAAAGTTTTACCTCCAGCCTGAGTTTTTGTATGTGGTAAAAAACGGGGGATTTTCTGTTAATTCAACTACAGATGCAATCAAGATGAAGTCCATCCAGGTACCGGTATTACTGGGTCTCAAAGTGCTTGATCTTAAAGTTGCGTCCATTCGCGCTTTTACAGGTCCTGCCATCTCATTTTCAACAGGATATGAAAGCGACCAAAGTTTTAAATACAACTTTAATAATTCAACCTGGGATTACCAATTGGGAGCAGGAGTTGATGTGTTGATGTTTACATTTGATGTTCGCTATGAATGGGGATTATCCAAGTCATTTGATACATCCAACTTCGGTTCTAATTTTACATCTAAAGGAAACACATTTTCTGTTAACCTTGGGTTTAAATTTTTATAATATTCCTGATTAAATATTCGGAGATGAAAAAGGGCTATCTGTTCAACAAATAGCCCTTTTATTATGGATTATATCCAGCACTCAATTAAGTATTCATTGCTCCGCAAACACTGATTACCTGTCCGGAAACATAAGAAGACAGATCAGAAGCGAGGAATAAAGCAACTTTTGCAACTTCTTCAGGAAGACCACCCCTTTTCATTGGAATAGATGCCTCCCATTGTTTGCGGGCTTCTTCCGGAATTTTGGCTGTCATCTCGGTGATGATAAATCCCGGGGCGATGGCATTTGAACGAATGCCTCTGGCTCCCAGTTCTTTGGCAATCGATTTAGTAAAACCGATGATGCCTGCCTTTGAGGCAGAATAGTTTGCCTGCCCGGCATTTCCACTGACTCCAACTACCGAACTCATATTGATAATGGAACCGCCCTTTTGCTTAAGCATGGTCATCTGAACCGCTTTTGTAAAGTTAAAAACAGATTTCAGGTTGACATTAATTACAGCGTCCCATTGATCCTGCGTCATTCTCATCAACAGCGTATCTTTTGTTATTCCGGCATTATTAACCAGGATGTCAATCCCACCAAAATCTTTAATAATCTGATCAACAACCTGAATGGTATCATCAAATTTGGAGGCATCCGAGGCATATGCTTTCGCTTTAACGCCCAGAGCCAATAGCTCATTCTCAGTTTCTCTGGCGATATCGTCGTAAAACAGATCAGTAAAAGCGACATTACATCCCTCTTGTGCGAAGAGAACTGCAATGGATTTTCCAATACCGCGACTTCCTCCTGTGACAATTGCCGTCTTTCCAGCTAATAGTTTCATATCATATCAAATTAATCAATAAATAATATACAAGTCATTTTTATGGGGGTGATTGTAAAATTTTGGCAATAATAGTCAATAAAGTTAATTATTTGCCAAGTGTCTCTTCAATAATCGCACATAATCCTCTGCTGCTAAGGAATATTTAGTTTGGAAAGATTTTTGAGCCCATTCAATCGCATCATTCAAATTGCCATTCATTTCGGATGCCAATGCAAGGTTGAACTCTATTTGGCTCCTCAAAGTAGGTAAAGAAATTATGGCATACTTCATCCATATTTTCTCTGCCTCCTTCCAGTCGTTTTTCAGGAGAAATGAAACAGCCTTATCAATTTCAGGATTATTCGTCATAAAATATCTCCGGTCTTCGGATTGCCAGGCAGGAGAAATATAGGCAGCAAAATTCTTTGCATTTTCAATGGCCCCGTTCATGAGTGCATCCTTCAGCGTCGGAAGTTTTTCATAGGTTTCCTGCAAAGAAAGTCCGTTTTCTGTCCAGAAAATTGTATCATTTACTTCGAACTTCGCAACCAGTAATTTTTCTTTCGGCTGGTACAGTTTCCAATTGGAATGGAAAGCAACCTGGACGTATGCATCAAATTCTTTGAGACCTGCACCATTATAACCATTCATGTATCCTGTTTCATAAGACGTTTTCACCTTTTCATGGAAATTTTCGAGTGCAAGGAGAGCATCGACATTGAATTCGGAGCATATTTGTTTCACCTGTTTCAGGGTCAAGGAAGGAGTACTATCCTGGTAAGATGAATTGTTATTGGGAAGATTACGTCTCACGGGTACTACAACATCAAATCTCCCAGATTCGTACATCGCATTTGCCATTGATTTAACCGTAGTATCCGCTGCGAGGCTATCAAGAAAAATATCGTCAAGGAGAAGTTTTTTTTTGATAAACAATACTTCGAGTGAATCCTGGTTAAGGTTCGAAAATCCGGCGGACATGCTCCTGTTCATAAGTACAACACTCTGAATATCAGTTGGAATAGATCTTTTAGCAGGAACCGGCACTTGAACGGAAATTTTACCTGTTGAAACGCATGAACCAAGCAAAACAATCAGTCCAAAAAAAATCCAAATGGGGCGTTCAAAAAATAATTTCATGTTCACAAATTAACTAATAATTCGTTGATCCTGTTCTCCAAAAAATATTAAAAAACATGAAGAGATCATTATATTTGCCCATGATTTACTGTTTATTTTAATTTAGCTAATAGTTCCGTCAGGAAGCGCCAGAATTTTTCGACCGAGGCTATCTCTATCTTTTCATCCGGCGAATGGACTCCTTTCAGCGTCGGACCAAAAGAGATCATGTCGAGTCCAGGAAACTTTTCTGAGAAAAGTCCGCATTCCAATCCGGCATGGATAGACCTCACGATGGGTTTTACACCAAATAGTTCCTCATATAGTTCACGGGAAACTTTTAGGATGTGCGAAGCGGGATTTGGCGTCCATCCGCAGTATCCTTCGCCTCTTGTTACATCGGCTCCCATAAGTTGAAAGACGGTTTCAACCATTTGATATACATCTTGTTTACCACTTTCCTGGTCACTTCGCTGACTCGTAACAATTTCTACGGCAGATTCGGCCAAAAACTTAATGCTGGCAAGGTTCGTTGAACTCTCAACCATTCCGGGCATGCGGTAACTCATTGAATGTATGCCATGTGGCAAGGCATATAGCGCCTGTATCAATTTTGTCTGACTTTCCAGATCCATCACTTCTCCAGGCATTTCGGTACTTGCGAGAGATATTTTGAATTTGGGTTCTCTATTAAATAACTCATTTTCCATGTCAACCCTGAAATGATTCAGTTCAATCGCCAGATGCTCCTTCCTATCGGACGGAACGACCATGATCACAGAGGCTTCCCGCGGAATTGCGTTGCGAAGATTACCGCCATGAATAGTAGCAATACGGCATTCGCACGACTTAACAAACTGATATAGAAAGCGATTCAGTATTTTTATCGAATTGCCCCTGCCCTTCTCGATGTCATCTCCCGAATGGCCACCCAGCAATCCTGAAACACTTATTTTAAACGCAGTTCCCCTTGCTGGCGCCGGTTCCGGAGTAAATTTTAAGGTAGCCCGGGTGTCGATTCCTCCGGCACAACCGATAAAAAGTTCTCCTTCATCTTCAGAATCAAGGTTTATTAAGGTCTTTCCTTCCAGAAATCCTGGTTGAAGCGCCTGTGCACCCGTTAAACCGGTCTCTTCATCAACTGTAAATAGTGCTTCAATCGGGGGATGTATAAGTTCCTTACTTGCCAGGATTGCCAAAGAAGCAGCCATTCCTATGCCACAGTCTGCTCCCAGCGTGGTATTTTGTGCCCGCACCCAACCGTTATCCAGGATTGGAACAATGGGGTCCGTCAAAAAATCGTGAATTACGCCTTCATTTTTCTCACAAACCATGTCCATGTGAGACTGGAGGACGACGATCTTACTGTTTTCATATCCTTTTGTGCCCGGCTTTTTCAAAACGACGTTTCCGGAATCATCTTTCTTTGCTTCCAGGTTGTGCAAAACAGCAAATCTGAGTAGGAAGTCAATCATTTTCTCCTCATGTTTAGAGGGTCTGGGCACCTTGCATATTTCATCGAAATAATGCCAGATCAAGGTAGGTTTTAGGTTATTCAGATCACTCATTTATAATTAATTAAGGGTTATAATTTAAAGTAATTGATCACGTAAATATTTTTAATAATACATATGGTAGCGAAAATAAGATTCCATTTGTTTATTAAGTGTTCAAAAGTAATGGTTCTTTTTGTTCCATCATATGATCTTTTGCGTAAATTTGTGATGAATTGGTGCCACACGGCTTAATTGGGAATCCGGTGAAAATCCGGTACAGTTCCCGCTGCTGTAAACCCGATCCTGTGAAGGGATAGTATGTTTTTGGCCATTAATCCACTGTGCCGACCTGTCGGGACGGGAAGGAGGCCAAGAATCGGGACAAGTCAGAAGACCAGCCATTCAATTTTGAAGCTTTCGGGATAAAGGCCTGCAGATGTTTGTCAAAGCATTCTGTTTAGCTCCGTTTAGCTTTTTGTCATTTGAAACTAAATTATACGTTTTGATGCGCAAAATTGCATTTGTTATATTAATCATCTCTTTGTCAGGATGTTCGAAAGACCAGGAAACACTTGAAAGTACGAGTTCCTCCTCTAATTCTTCCGCATATATCTCTAAAATTTTTGATTACCAGTATGGTCCTGGTCAGCATGCTTCTCTCATCTCCCCTACCGATAAAGGGGATAATTTTGTTGGTGAACCCTGGACCCAAAACAAATCCTTTCTATCGCTCGGAGGTTGGGGCGGATATGTTGTGGCCGGTTTTGATCATCCTGTTGTTAATACGAATGGTCCGGATATAGCCATTTTCACGCAACCTTCGGTCTCTTCTGAGCCAGGCGTAGTTTACGTGATGGAGGATGTAAACCAGGATGGATTACCCAACGACGGCCCTTGGATAGAGATTCGCGGTAGTGAATACAACAACCCGGAAACCATTCATAGCTATCAGGTTACCTATTTCAAGCCCGGACCTTCAGGGTACGTAACCTGGAAAGATAACCAGGGAAATAGCGGTTCACTTATTCCTGGATTCGGCACAGACAGCTGGTGGTGGTCGGGTTATGCAGATAAAAGTTCCGTCACTTTTACCGGTGAGAAATTGCCGGATGCTTATGAGAATACTTCAAAAGATCCGGCTGTTGAATTTTGGCTTCAACGTAGCGGACTCTTCCAATATGGCTACGCAGAATGTTATGATAATGCAGATTACAACGTCAAGCTGAAAGCCAATTTCCTGGATATCTCTTCGGCGGTCGACGCTTCCGGAAAGCCTGTTATTCTTACAAAAATTAATTTTATCAAGGTACAAAGCAGTGTATTTCAAATAGCGGGCTGGCTAAATGAGATTTCCACCGAAATTAGCGGTGCGGCAGATATTCACCTATTGGACAAAAAAAGCTATTGATGAGACTTTTGCTCCTCAAGTTGGTTTTGGTCTTGATCATCCTTCATTCTTGCGATGCGGTGAAGGCAGAATCGCTGAAGGATACCCTCCAATTGCAGACAATTCAAATTCTTGGTAGAAAAGCACCAAACAAATTCAATGAAACCAGGTCGGAAGTTGATTCAATAACACTCGTCAGATCAAGCTCCGTAAGGCTTTCAGAACTTCTCTCCCAGAATACTCCCATTTTTATCAAAGAGTATGGAAGGGGTGCGATGGCTACCGCTTCTTTTCGCGGCACGGCCCCTTCGCACACGAAAGTAAGCTGGAATGGCCTGGAATTAAACTCTCCCATGCTGGGAATGGTCGATTTCTCATTGATTCCTGTCTATTTTACGGATGAAGTGACGGTGCTTCACGGATCATCTTCCATGAGTGAGTCTGCGGGAGCTTTGGGTGGTACCATTCGTCTCGACAACAGGGCGAACTGGGGCAATACCCTATCGGGAAAGCTTTTAAGCGGTTACGGGAGCTATAAAACTTTGGATGAGTATGCCCAGCTCAGCATTGGAAACAGGAAAATTCAGTCAAAAAGCGCTTTTTATTACAACTCCTCCCGGAATGACTTTCCTTTTGTGAACAAGTTGAATGCGACGATAGATCCGCAAACCAATCAATACATTTATCCCTCTGCGACCAATAAAAATGCCGATTACCTTAATTATGGGTTTCTGCAGGAGTTATATTTTCAAACTGGCACTCACAATTCGTTATCTGTCAAGAGTTGGTTGCAGCACAATGAGCGGAGTATTCCGCAATTGCTTACCAATGAAAGCAATGAGCAGGCGAATATCAACAGGCAAACGGAAAATGCCCTTCGTTCGGTGGCAGAATGGAAGCATTATGGCTCAAAGGGCCGGCTATCAATGCTGTCGGCCCTAAACATTCAAAACTCCTCCTATATGCTTGAAAACAAGGTCAGCGGGGCTCCTGATCAGGTTGTTATTGATGCCGATTCCAAAATTACCTCCTTTGTTAATAAATTTAGTTACCGTTATCAATTCGACGAAAAGCTTGCGATTGAAACAGGCCTCCATGCCAGTTTGCACCATGTTCTCAATGAAAATTCAAAGACAACCGCCAATCTGTCAGGATATGACAAGAGCAGATTTGAAAATTCCCTATATGCCAGGATTGAAAAGCAGTTTAGTCCCAACTGGAATGCTGTTGTGATGATACGGGAGGAAATAATTGATTTCGCCCATAAAGGTTTCCTGCCGCTGTTAAGGATTAATTATCAGCCTGATCCTGCGAAATCACTCGTCTTTTCAGGCTCTGCCGCGCAAAACATCCACTCTCCTACGCTCAACGATCTTTATTACTTACCGGGAGGAAATCCACTGTTAAGATCTGAAAAAGAAAACCTGCTCGATTTTGGGGCAGTCGATGAGTTTATTTTTGGAAATAGTAGGCTTCATACCGGAATTTCAGTTTATCGTTCAAATGTCAGTGACTGGATCATCTGGCTACCAACATTTCAGGGCTACTGGGAACCGTTTAACATTGAAAAGGTTGTCAGCCGTGGAATAGAGGCA
This sequence comes from Prolixibacteraceae bacterium, assembly GCA_036508555.1. Lineage (GTDB taxonomy): Bacteria > Bacteroidota > Bacteroidia > Bacteroidales > Prolixibacteraceae > CAINVV01. The sequence continues at coordinate 10,982 of DATCHD010000010.1, read as the reverse complement.
AATGTGGCATGGAACGGGCAATACAAGTCCTTCCGGTATGCGGTAAAAGGAAATTACGCCTATACCAAATCGGTCAATCTCTCGGAGAATAGTCCGGCATACGGCAAACAGCTTCCCTATATCCCTGAAAATTCGGCCAATGTAAACATCAATCTCTCCTGGTCTTGTTTCCATGTTGACTGGATGTGGAATTATTACAGCAAAAGGTACACCACCACCGCCAGCAGTGAAGATACTATCTCTGATTACCTTTATCCCTATTTCATGAACAATCTACTGGTCGGAATTACTTTTCCATCGGTAAAGAATAAATTGACGGCCGAGTGTAAAGTGCTGAATATCTTTAATGAAGATTACCGGACAGTACTCCAGCGACCAATGCCCGGAAGAAATTACCAACTCGTGCTGCGCTATGATTTTTAAACCAGGAAATATGACCCTCAGGAGTTTATCTCTTTTACTGCTGTTTGGCCTCTTCGCCGGCTGCATGAAGGATGATGCCTGGATCAGGGAGCACCGGCAGCAGGAAAACGTTCAAATTCCTTTAGGGGCCATGTTTATCGTCAATGAAGGGAACTTCATGTATGGAAATGCGACCCTCTCTTCCTACGATACATTGAAAAGAGCGGTTCAGAACGATCTTTTCTACAAAGTAAACGGATTGCCATTGGGAGATGTGGCCGAATCGATGACTATTTGGAATTCGAAAGGGTATATTGTGATCAATAATTCGGGAAAAATCTATGTGATTGATGTCGCAAACGGAAAATATACAGGAAAAATCACCGGATTGACCTCACCCAGGTTTATCCATTTCATCAATGAACAAAAAGCTTATGTAACAGACCTCTACGCGGGGAAAATTTCCATTATTGATCCTACGACCAACCTGGTAATCGGATCAATCCCCTGCCCTTCGCACCCTTCCACCGAGGAGATGGTGCAATTTGGGAACCTTCTGTTTGTCACCTGCTGGTCGGGTGACAAGACCGTTCTGGTCATTGACACTGAAAAGGACCGGATTGTTGCTGAAATTGCTACAGGTTTACAGCCATGCGGACTGGTTTTAGATCGTTACAACAAGATCTGGGTACTCTGTCAATCCCTTCCGGGAAATAATTCCACCAACATTGCCATGCTGCAGAAAATCGATCCTGTTGCCAAACTGATCGAAAAGAGTTATGAATTTCCTACTACCGCGAAACCGGTAAAGCTTGTCATAGACGGATCCGGCGAAAATCTGTTTTATCTTTTGGGCAATGATGTCTATAAAATGTCTGTTCTGGCTGATCAATTGCCCGCCAAGCCTTTCCTGGCGCTCCAATCAAAATTGTTGTATGGTTTGGGAATAGATCCCCGCAATGGGAATATCTATGTCAGCGATGCGCTGGATTACCAGCAATCCGGCATTATCATCCGCTTTTCCTCCTCCGGCAAACTTTTGGATACTTTCAAATCAGGGATTATACCCGGCAGGTTTTGCTTTCAGTAATGTGAACGGTCCCTGAGCGAAGTCGAAGGGGAAATGTGAAAATTGATCAGGTATCAGACTTTTCATTTTAGACTGCAATGCTGGGTTTATTGTAATCCTACCACGGAGTGGTTAAATATGAATCGAAGATCAGCGAAGCTAATAGCCCCGGGTGGAGTCCCGCTGTTACGGGAGAACCCGGGGTAAGGAATGCCGTACCAGGAACAGTCCGCGATAGTATTTTGAAAATAGCTGACATCATCGTTTCGGACGGAAGAATGGAATCTTGGAAGAATCATCCAATGACTTATTTACTTGACCATTCCTTGTTAAAATCTTTTTATTGAATTTACTGAAGAAATAAGTATTTTTAGCAATATTACTAGCCGTTTGAATCTTACAATTCCAATATCGATGTCCTTTTAGCCGGGAAATTCTTTGTGATTCCTGCGATAAAAATTTATAGTATTAAAAGAAAAGATCTATGCAAAGTAGTTTCATTACCAATCAGACTAAATTTCTGTCAGAAATCATTAACGGGATATTGCCAAAGTGTGATAATGCCTGTTTTTTGGTGGGATATTTCTATTTTTCGGGATTTGCCGAAATTTACCAGAAGATTGCGGATAAACCACTTCGCGTATTGGTCGGACTGGATATCGAACGTGATATGATTAACCGGGTCAGAGAGGTTGATTACCATACGCAAATAATTAAGTCTCGCGGACAGGTCAAAGAAGGATACTTCACTTCGCTGGTTGATCTTTTTAATGAAACCGACTATTTTGATAGTGCCGACAAGGAAGAGGCTTTCAAAATATTCTATGAGAAGATAAAAAACGGAACGTTGGAGATCCGCAAAACCAAAGAACCGAATCACGCCAAGATGTACCTTTTTGAAAACGGCGGGGATTTTAACGAGTGCGGTACTTATCCCGGTTCTTTGATTACTGGATCGAGCAATCTCTCGGTATCCGGATTAAGAGGCAGACTGGAGTTGAATGCAATTCTTAGAAGTAAAGGCGATTATGAAGAGGGTAAATCTATTTTTGAACAACTTTGGGAAAATGCAATTGTAATAGCCGACAAGGATAATATCAAAGAGTTTGAAAACGGGGTTATTGAAAAAACATGGTTTGAAAAGCTGTATTCGCCTTATGCTTTCTACCTTAGGGTTCTACAGGAATATTTTTCGATAAGCTATAGCAAAGAGGTACTAACTGCCCACGAAATTACCGACGGTAAATACCTTAACCTTAAATATCAGGCCGATGCTATCAAAATGGCCCTTTTGACCATCGAGAACCACAATGGCGTAATAATTTCTGATGTGGTAGGTCTCGGAAAGAGCGTCATTGGTTCGGCCGTAGCTCATAATCTCAGACTGAAAACCATTATCATAGCGCCTCCTCACCTTGTGCCTCAATGGAACGAATACAAAACGGAATTTCAATTTGCAGCAACCGTTTTCAGTAGTGGCAGCATTAAAAAGGCGTTGGATTTCTACCGTACCCTTTCGACTGCAAAAGAAAAATGGCTGATCATACTTGATGAAGCGCATAAATATCGGAATGATTTTACCCAGGATTATGCCGACCTGCATAAACTTTGTCAGGGAAACAAGGTCATGCTCCTCACTGCTACGCCATTCAACAATAAACCACAGGATATTTATTCGATGGTTCGGCTCTTTCAAATCCCATCAAAATCAACACTTAAAACAGTTGATAACCTCGGACGCGAGTTTAGAAATTTGATCAAGGACTATACTGATCTGACTAAAGATCAAAAAAAGAAAAAGTTGAATGCCGATGAATTAAAGATGGCGGTTGATCAGATTGCCCGGAAAATACGGGCCATTATTTCACCACTCGTTATTCGGCGCTCACGTTTAGATTTGGAAGCAATTACCGAATACAAAGATGACCTCAAACTTCAAAAAATAGAGTTTGCCAAGGTTGGCGACCCCGAGCTGTTAGAGTATCCGCTTGGTAAGCTGGAAGAACTTTACGTCAAAACGCTTAATCTGATTGCCCCTCCCGAAGATGACGAAGGAATACCGAAAACAGATAACTCATTTAAAGCGGCACGCTACCAACCGATTGCCTATATCAACGAGGAGAAAAAAGAGTCCATCAAGAAAAAGATCGAAGATGCAGGTTTCGACTACAATCTGTTCAGAGGAACCCAACGAAACTTGTCAAGGTTTATGCGCCACCTGCTGGTAAGGCGTTTTGAAAGTTCGGTGAAGGCTTTTGAAAAGTCTCTGAATTTTATGATTTTATCATCCGAAGGAATTATAAAATGGATGGATAAACGTAAAAAGGTGCCAATCTACAAGAAGGGTTATTTGCCGTCGGTTGATGATTTTTACAGATCAACCAACGATAACCCACAGGAAGAGCTGACCGAGATGTTCGACAAATTCGCCGAAAAAGGAATGTTTGAAATTGAATCAGAAGATCTTCGCGATGATTTTAGAACAGACATTTTAGCTGATATTGAACTTTTAAAATCAATTCGTTCGGAATGGTTCGAGCAACCTGATCCAAGAATTGATGTAAAACTTGAATCATTTAAACAAATCATTCGACAGAAATTGCAAAATGAACCAAACCGTAAGATTATTGTGTTTAGCGAATTCGCCGACACAGTTAATTACCTGTATGATCAGCTCAAAAATGAGGGTTTGCAACTATTCAGTTATACTTCTGCCGATGCTTCGCCCGCAAACAAAGAAACAATCCGCTCCAATTTTGATGCCGGGTTAAAGTTGGAAATGCAAAGAGATGATTATAAGGTTCTTATTGCTACGGATGCCATCAGCGAAGGATACAATCTTCACCGTGCAGGAGCGATATTTAATTACGACATTCCATACAATCCAACAAGGGTAATTCAACGTGTTGGCCGGATCAACCGGATTAACAAAAAGGTGTTTGACGAACTACATATTTTTAACTATTTCCCAACAGATGTAGGTGAGAAAGAAACGCGAACAAAGGAAATTTCAACTTTAAAGATGGCGATGATTCATGCCATTATGGGCGAAGACACGAAAATTCTGACCAGGAATGAAGATCTCCGTTCTTATTTTAAAGAACGATACGATAAAGAATTGCAAACCAGCGAGGCACTCTCATGGGAAACTCCATACAGAGAACTATTTAATTCATTAATGAATAGTGAATATTACCGCGATGCGCTTGCAATCCCCCACCGTGCCAAAATTGGTCGCAAAGTGGAAAAACCGTTGCAAGGGATTTTGGTTTTTGGTAAAAAGGGTAACGATTTTGTCTTTAAAATAGGTGAATCACCCGAAGCAGTCGTTGCAATCACCCCCGAACAGGCCATCTCGCTTTTCGAGGCCACAGTTTTTGAACAACCACACAAAGTTTCTGATCGTTACGATGCCATCTATCAAAGTGTGAAAATAAACCTTTTCCAAAACAGCAAAGACGATAAAGTGGAGAAATCGAAACGTGAAGCGCTCGATAAAATAAATGCCATGCTCAAAGAGAATATTGTAAGCCACGATTACCTGAAAGACCTTGCTAAAGTGATTGAGATGGATGGGTTATCGGGGCACTCTTTGCGGTTCATCAATAAACTGAACAAAAAAGAGTTTGCCACACTGCCGAATGAAATCGAGCAAAGCTATATCAACAAGATGATTGACACTGCCGGTGAAATAGAGATGGGTAGCGAAGTACTTATTTTGTCGGAGGAAATATTGTAAACGGAATGGCAATGAGAAAGTTTAGTGAATTTGAAGAGAATATCATCAAAAAGATGGTTGCTGCTAAAGAATATAGGGAAGAATCTTTAGCTACATTAATAAATGAAAACATTCCTGCAATTGCGCTTGAATGGAACACTGAACCGGCAAGTTTTACAATTTATTATCCTACGACAGTTGAAAAGCCGATTAAAATATATGGACAAGTTCAAGAAATTACATATTTATTGAAATATCTTGAGAATGAAAAACTTATCAACTTGAACCTTAGTAAAAATTTAATACAAGATAATCGGCTTTACAATCTAACAAGATATGAGAGAATAGAAAATGGAAACAAGGTGGAGTATTTTATAAAAATGGACGATCCTCATGCCACTGGTAAAAAATTTCAAGATATTGCTGTATTTACTACTGATATCGGTAATGATGTCATGTATTATGCCAATAGATTTTTTTGTGTATCCGAAGAACTGCGTGATTTAGTAAAAAATAAGTTTAAATCTCCTGAACAAAAGCGACATAATCAAGTAATATTTTGGACAATTGCTGTTCCAATCCTAGTATTAATAGTTACATTGTTTTTTGGAATATGGCAGAAGCACAGCGAAACAATAGACCAATCACAACTCAATCAAATCAAGCAATCCATTGAACAAAAAACCTTGCCCGAAGTGTTTAAAACCAAAATAACCAACGACACGCTGACATCAAAAGATGTTGAGATGCCTAAAGTCAAATCGACAATACAATCAAAATGACCAAACAAAACACACTTAAGCTATTTGAAGATAAAAAAGTCCGTACCGTATGGGACAACGACCAGGGGAAATGGTATGTTTCCATTGTTGATGTAATCACCGTATTGACAGAAAGTCCGAATCCGCAGGTTTATTGGCGTGTATTAAAAAAGAGGTTGCTGGTAGAGGGGAACCAAACCGTTACAAATTGTAACGGTTTGAAAATGGAAGCGCCCGATGGTAAAATGCGGATGACTGACGTGGCGGATGTGGAGCAAATTTTTCGCTTAATCCAATCCATCCCATCGCCCAAGGCTGAGCCATTTAAGCTGTGGCTTGCAGAGGTTGCCCGCGAGCGGTTGGATGAAATAGAAGACCCCGAATTGGGTATCGACCGGATGTTGGAATATTATCACCGGAAAGGATACTCAACCAACTGGATCAATCAGCGGCTCAAAAGCATTGAAGTACGCAAAGAACTGAGCGATGAATGGGAGCAGCGGGGAGTTAAAAAAGGCCAGGAATACGCCACGTTAACCGATATTATTACCCATGGCTGGTCGGGTCTGACCACAAAAGAATACAAGCAATACAAAGGATTAAAGAAAGAGAGCCTTCGTGACAATATGACCAACCTTGAATTAGCGCTCAATACCCTGGCTGAGGCCACGACTACCGAAATATCCAGGGAACACAAACCAAAAACATTGGCCGAAAACAGGAAAGTAGCTGCCCGTGGAGGTTCGATTGTAGGCAATACCCGAAAGGAGATTGAAGCCAACATCGGTAAAAGCATAGTAACACCCTTGAACACCAAAAATATAGATGCATTACCTGAACCAAATCCTAAAAAATGATCAACTTCAAACAAACCTACGACCGTTCCGAGTTCCTGAGTTTTTTAGATAAATTCCTGCCCGAAGATTTTCTGAATGAAATTGAACCCCTCGATTTTGAATCCAACTATACCCGAAATGTCACCCGTTTAGGCGAGTGCAAATCGCTGGGATTGGAAGTGTTCGAAGTGCAACATACGTCCACCCACGACGCCCGTGTAGCTTTGTCGAAAGAGGCTTTTCAATTGCTGTACAAACGGACTACAAAAAACAAAGCACTCGTTTTGTTTGTACCCATTGACCATCCCGAAACTTACCGTTTTTCTTTGGTTTCCATTGATGTTGAGCTGGATGAGCATAAAGTTCGCAAATCTTACTCCAACCCTCGGCGCTACTCTTATTTACTGGGCGAAGGAGCCAAGGTCTATACACCAACCAAATACCTTTCAGTGAAGGGCCGGGTCAAGGATTCCAAAGATTTACTCGACCGCTTTTCGGTGGAAGTACTTACCAAAGAATTTTACAATGAACTTTTCGCATGGTATCAATGGGCTTTGTCCGACGAAATTGGCGTTACCTTTCCGAATGACCGGAGTACCGAAAGCGACGACCGAAAGATAGAAGAACACCTGATACGCTTGATTACCCGACTGATGTTTGTCTGGTTTATCAAACAAAAGAAATTGGTGCCTGATCTCCTGTTTGAAGTTGACAAACTAAAATCGCTGCTGAAGAATTTCGAGGCGGTTGATGGTAAGCAGGATACCTATTACAGGGCTATTTTGCAAAACCTCTTTTTTGCCACACTGAACAACAAAATTGAGGAGCGAGACTTTGCCGTTGATGGTAGTTTTCAGGAAAACAGGGTTCAATTTGGGATAAAAACACTTTTCAGGTATGCCGACGAATTTTCCGTTCCGAAAGAGCAGGTAATTCAAGTCTTCAGCAAAGTGCCTTTTCTCAACGGAGGTTTGTTTGAATGTTTAGATAAGGACACCCCCGGCAGCAATGGAAAAATAATGTACAACGATGGATTTAGCCGGAGAAAAGACAAGCAATCAAGGGCATTTATCCCGAATATTCTGTTTTTCGACCCTGTAAAAGGGATTCTTTCCATTCTCAACAAATACAATTTTACCATCGAAGAGAACTCGCCGCTTGATGTGGAAGTGGCGCTCGATCCCGAATTGTTGGGCAAAGTATTTGAAAACCTGTTGGGTACTTACAATCCGGAAACAAAGGAAACGGCCCGCAAACAGTCGGGTTCGTTCTACACGCCGCGTGAAATTGTGCAATACATGGTCGATGAAAGTCTCGTCGCGCACCTGAAACGCACGGTTGGCGATGAACTGGAGGACGAATACCGCAAACTGATTAACCACATCGACGATCCGGTTGCCCTGACCGAACAGCAAAAGAGCGACATCTTTAATTCACTGAAGGCCTGTAAAATCCTCGACCCTGCCTGTGGCTCGGGGGCTTTCCCGATGGGGATACTGAACCGGATGCTTGCGATTATCGAACGGCTCCCCATTCCGGCCAATATCTCGATTTATGACCTGAAACTCTACCTGATCGAAAATTGCATTTATGGCATAGATATCCAATCTATTGCCGTTCAAATAAGCAAATTGCGGTTCTTTATCTCGCTCATCTGTGAGCAAATACCTAACGGGGATAGGGCCGATAATTATGGCATTAAACCGCTGCCCAATCTCGAGACAAAGTTTGTGGCAGCCAATACTTTGATTGGGCTGACACCCAAAAAGGCGCAGCTGAATCTGTTCGAAGACCCGCAAATTGAGGTTACCCGCAACGAATTGATGCAGATACGGCACAAACACTTCTTGGCCAGCACCTCGAAACAAAAGAAAGAGTGCCGCGATGAAGACAAAAAACTCCGCGAAAAGTTAGCTAAATTGCTCGACGACAATGGTAATTTTGCCCCCGACGATGCCCGCCAACTGGCCGATTGGAATCCTTACGACCAAAACGCCAGCTCCCCATTTTTCGATAATGAGTGGATGTTCGGCTTAAAAGATGGGTTCGATGTAGTAATTGGGAATCCGCCGTATGTGCAATTGCAAAAGAATAGAGATGCTGCTACCGAACTGGAATCCCAGAAATACAAGACTTTTGCCCGTACTGGCGACATTTATATGCTGTTTATTGAAAAAGGTAATCGTTTGCTAAAAGAAAGCGGTAATCTCATTTTTATTACTAATAGTGCATGGTTGCGAACTGCTTTTGGCGAAAAATTGAAAACTTTTTTTGCAAACGAAACATCACTTAAAAAAGTGATTGACCTTTCTGATTGTGATTTGTTTGAGAACGCGGCAGTGCTGACTACCATTATTCATTTACAGAAAGGAAGAAGTGGCTTACAATTTGCAAAGGGAATCAGAATTCGAAAAACAGAGCAAAAGATTATTGCCTCACTAAGTTCTTTCTTTGAAGAATTCAGTGTTCCTATCAATTCTTTTTTACCTCAAAGTGCATGGACAATCCTTGAAAAGGAAAGATTCCAAATAAAAGATAAAGTTGAAAAACAAGGTATTGCTATTAAAGATTGGAAAATTTCAATTTTCAGAGGAATCCTTACCGGACTAAATGAAGCATTTGTAATTGATGGTTCAAAAAAGGCTGAGCTTATTTCGGCAGATCCCAAATCGACTGGAATTATTAAGCCTTTGCTTCGAGGGCGCGACGTAACTAAGTATCAAATAGAGTTTGCTGATTTATGGCTTATCAATACTCATAATGGATTAAAAGAAAAGGGAATTCCAGCAATAAATGTGATAACTGAATATCCTGTAATCTATTTTTTTCTTGAAGGTTTTGGTGATCAAATCAAGACACGTTCTGATCAAGGTAACCATTGGTCAAACCTAAGAAACTGTGCCTACATAAATGAATTTGAAAAGCCAAAAATCATATTTCCGAATATGACCAAACACATGCCTTTTTACTACGACAGTTCGGGTTTATATACCAACCAAAAGTGCTATATCATTACTGGAGATCACTTAATATACTTAACAGCTATTTTAAACTCAAAATTGTTTGAGTATTGCTTTAGAAGCAATTTCCCGGAATTATTGGGAGGTGTTGTTGAATTGAGTAAAGTATTTTTCGAAAAAATACCTATTAAGTTTCCGAGTTTAGAAACCGAAAAACATTTAGAACCACTTGTTGACCGCATCCTCACCGCCAAGCAAGCCAACCCAAAAGCCGACACCAGTGAATTGGAAAGAGAAATCGACAATTTGGTTTATGAGTTGTATGGGTTAACGGAGGAGGAAATTAAGATTGTAGAGGGCAAATGATATGAATGAAACAACAATTACAATTTTAAAGGCAGGGCTTGCAGCAATTCCATATGTAGGAGGACCAATAAACTCTGTATGGTCTGATTTGCAAGGAAAACAAGTACAAGAAAAAATTGAAAGGTTTTTTTCGATTACAGAATCGATCAAAACTGATATGATCCTTATTGAGACCAAAGTTAATAAGGCTTTTACATCAAGTTCTGATTTTGCGGATGTGGTGGAGTCAACCTTGCAACGAATCATTAATGAGCGCAAGGGAGAAAAAAGAATCATGTTTAAGAACATTCTATTAAACAGCATGATGGCCAAAGAGGTAGATTTCGATAAAACCGAAAAATTTTGTAGCCTTCTTGCAGATATTGGGACAATTGATCTAATGGTATTGGCAGTCTTATATTCTCCTGAAGTGTATAACAAAAACAACGGAGAGCCAATAAAGCATCTTAATCCCGAAACACCAGGGATTTTTCGTGTGTTCACGGTAACAAAAAGAGTGCATATCATTGATGTATTAAAGGATCTTTTTTCAAAAAAATCCTACTCAAATGATGATATTATAGATGCAGTGCATTTTCTTGAGTCGAATAGATTAGTAATACCCCAATTAAAAACGGCAACTTTAGAAACCAATGGACATCCAATTGATATTCTCAAAAATAGATTGACGCCAAAAGGAAAGGAATTTGCAACTTACTTATTATTAATTCAATAACGACGATTTGTTAATTGTCAAATTTAATCTATATCAGGTATTTGACAAGATTTTCAAGGTAGATTATGTTGATATTTTTTAATACACAAGATGAATTACCGCAATAATTCTAGCTTCCTTACTTTTTAAAGATAAATAGTCAAAATTGAATCCGA
>DATCHD010000009.1:0-42110 GCA_036508555.1 Prolixibacteraceae bacterium | reverse complement strand
CAGTTCTTCGGAGATGAGATCGAGGAGATTTCCACTTTTAATCCTGAAAGCGGCGCCCAGCTGCTGGTTCATGAAAATTATTCCATCTATCCGGCCAATATTTTCGTTACCACGAAGGAACGTACCAAGTCAGCTATTCATCAGATTCAGGATGATCTGATCAGGCAGGTCGATTTTTTTAAAGAGATCGGTAAACACCAGGAGGCTAAACGCATTGAGGACCGGGTTAATTATGATTTGGAGATGATCCGCGAGCTGGGTTATTGTCCGGGAATTGAAAATTATTCGCGCTATTTCGATGGCCGGACAGCCGGATCCAGACCTTTCTGCCTGCTGGATTTTTTTCCGGAAGATTTTCTGATGATCATCGACGAGAGCCATGCTACGATGCCACAGATCCGTGCGATGTACGGAGGGGACCGGTCCAGGAAGACGACCCTGGTGGATTACGGTTTCAGGCTACCAGCTGCTATCGACAACCGTCCCCTGAAATTTGATGAGTTCGAGGCCATAGCGAGGCAGTTGATTTTCGTCAGCGCTACACCTGCCGATTATGAGTTGGAAAAATGTGAAGGGGTGATCGTGGAACAGATCATTCGCCCGACCGGACTACTCGATCCGATGATTGAAGTGCGTCCGGCTCACAACCAGGTGGATGACCTGATCCATGAGATTCATTTGCGAATTGAAAAGCATGAAAGAATACTCGTGACCACTCTGACGAAAAGGATGGCAGAAGAGTTATCGAAATATTTTGACCGGATCAACATTAAATGCCGATATATCCACTCGGATGTGGATACGATGGAAAGGGTGGAGATCATGGAGGAGTTACGGAAAGGTAGTTTCGATGTCCTGGTAGGTATTAACCTACTTCGTGAGGGGCTGGATCTTCCTGAGGTTTCCCTTGTAGCCATACTGGATGCTGACAAGGAGGGCTTTCTCCGGTCGGAGCGTTCTCTGACACAAACTGCGGGACGGGCAGCAAGGAACCTGAATGGCCGGGTCATCATGTACGCAGATAAGATTACGGCCTCGATGCAGCGAACCATTGATTCTTCGAATTACCGGCGGAACAAACAACATGCGTTTAATCTGGCCAATGATATTACCCCCACACAGATCATCAAACCGACACGGGAAATTATCGGACTGGAATATAGAGCAGCCAAAGGAATGGGAGGGAGGCCTTATGTACCGTCTGAAATCATTGATTATGCAGCTGATCCGGTCTTGGCGTACCTTCAACCCGAAGCATTGGAGAAGGCCATCCTGAAAATCAAAAAAGAGATGGAAAAGGCTGCCAAAGAGCTCGATTTTATCGAAGCTGCACGTCTTCGGGATGAGATGTTCGCTTTACAGAAACTATTGAAAGAACGCCGGAATGGATAACCCTGTTGCAGCCGCGTTGCTGGAAATGATGCGCAGGAACCATGGTGACAACCATGGCTGGTGCAGATTTGATGTGATGCTGGTGCAGATTTGATGTGATGCTGGTGCAGATTTGCAATCTGCACCATTTATTCTGAGATTTGTAATCTCTTTTAGCTCATCCGCCAGTTCCGACAGCTGTTTTAAAAATATGAAGTGATAGTGCCAGTATTTGAGAGCTGATCACAGATATTCAGTGAAGGGATGCAGATTGCAAATCTGCACCAGCCAGTCTGCACCAGCTGTAGCCAATTCTTTTTCCTGTAGTAAAAGCCGTAACTTTATTAATATGGGAATCCGAAATAAAATAACGGCAGGGCATGCATGCTTTCTTACCTTGACGATCGTAAATTGGGTTGATATTTTTTCAAGACCGTTATGTAAACATATCATCGTTAATTCTTTAAACTATTGTGCTAAAAGCAAAGAATTAGAGGTCCATTGCTGGTGTTTAATGAGTAATCACCTGCATTTATTAGCTAGTGCAAAGGATGAAGGCAGTATGTCCAATATTCTTCGTGATTTCAAAAAATTTACTAGCAAAGCGTTGATTCAGGCGATTCAGGAGACGCCGGAAAGCAGACGAGACTGGATGTTGAATTTGTTTTGGTATGCAGGGAAGAATAAAAAGAATATCAAGTATTACAAAGTTTGGCAGGATGGGAACGATGCTAAAGAAATTGATTCTGAGGATTTTCTTGATGAAAAGGTGAATTATATTCACAATAATCCGGTAAGGGCTGAGTTGGTTGCAAATCCTGAAGAATATTTGTATAGTTCGGCACGTGATTATTCTGGAGAGAAAGGGTTGGTGGAAATTGTTATGATTTAGTTATTTTGTACGGATCACAGATCCGCAGTTAAAAAGTGCAGATTGCAAATCTGCACCAGCAATAAACCAAATCTGCACCAGTGTTATACCAAATCTGTACCAGTAGTTGTATTCGATGCAGATTACAAATCTGCATCAGCTTATTAAAAAAAATCCCGACTCGGTGTGAATCAGGACTTTCTGTATTTTATTGGCTTGTTAACCTAAATATGTTTTGAGCAGTTTGCTGCGGGAAGTATGTCGAAGACGACGGATGGCTTTCTCTTTGATCTGGCGAACTCTTTCGCGGGTAAGGCCAAAATGTTCACCAATCTCTTCAAGGGTCATTTCCGTGCTGGCTATTCCAAAAAACATGCGGATAATGTCTGCTTCCCTTTCTGTCAGGGTGGCAAGTGAGCGCTCAATCTCGCGAGAAAGGGATTCGTCGATCAGGGCACGGTCTGCGTTCGGAGAATCATTGTTGATTAAAACATCCAGCAGGCTGTTGTCCTCTCCATCCACAAAGGGTGCATCCACGGATACGTGACGGCCTGAGACGCGAAGTGTGTCGGCTACCTTTTCGGCAGGAAGGTCCAGCTGCTCTGCCAGCTCTTCGGGTGAGGGCCTGCGTTCGTGCTCCTGTTCAAATTTGGAATAGGCCTTGTTGATTTTATTCAAAGAACCAACCTGGTTGAGCGGGAGACGTACGATACGGGACTGTTCAGCCAAAGCCTGAAGAATGGACTGACGAATCCACCAGACTGCATAAGAGATGAACTTAAATCCGCGTGTTTCATCGAACTTTTCAGCAGCTTTAATCAAACCTAAATTACCTTCGTTAATGAGGTCGGGCAGACTCAATCCCTGATTTTGGTACTGTTTGGCAACAGAAACCACAAACCGGAGGTTCGCTCTCGTTAATTTTTCAAGAGCAGCCTGATCGCCTTTTTTGATGCGTTGCGCTAACTCAACTTCCTCTTCAACCGAAATAAGTTCTTCTTTACCAATTTCTTGAAGGTATTTGTCAAGCGACGCGCTTTCGCGGTTTGTGATTGACTTGGTGATTTTTAGTTGTCTCATGCTCTGCGATTAAAAGTTTGCAAAGATAGTAATAAAGTTGCTTCGAACAATATTATATCTTTCGTTACAATATACGGATTATTCGTTTAAATTAAAAACATAATAGGCCCATTTCCCATCCGGATAAACACCTTCTATTAAAATCGGTTTTTTATCGCTGGATTGAGATATAATTCTCTTGATATCTTCTACGTTCCCGACTGAAATTTTGTTTACATCGGTAATGATAAATCCTGGACGCACACCTGCATTTTTGAATTTCCCGGTCATGATTTTCAGTACCTGGACACCCTGATCGATATTAAGTCTCTCTTTATCGTTATTGGAAATTTCTCCGAACTCGACTCCAAGTGCTGAGAAAGATTCCTTAACTATGGAGGTATTTCCTTTCATGTTGCGCAGGGTCACATTGAAGACTTTTTCGGTTCCGTCACGTTTAATGAGAACGACTACCTGGTCTCCCGGACGATGTTTGCCAACCTGCTCCTGCAGTTCAGATACAGAATTTACTTTTGTCCCATTGATACCAATGATAACATCGCCTTTTCTGATACCGGATGTTCTGGCCGCACCATCTTCTAAGGTTTCCTCAATGTAGATACCTTCAATTCTTTCAAACTTATATTTCTTTGCCAGTTCGTCATCGATATTCTTAATGGTAACACCCAATAAGCCTCTTTGAACTTCACCGAATTTGCTGAGGTCTTCCACAACTTTCCGGACGATTGAGACCGGGATGGCAAATGAGTAACCTGAATAAGACCCTGTTTGTGAGGCAATTGCGGTATTTATTCCTACAAGTTCGCCGCGCGCATTAACCAGTGCTCCTCCGCTGTTGCCCGGATTAACGGCTGCATCAGTCTGGATAAATGATTCCATTGGCATCTGACCGCTCATAATTCCTATGCTTCTGGATTTGGCGCTTACAATACCGGCAGTAACAGTAGTACCCAAATTGAATGGGTTGCCAACTGCCAAGACCCACTCTCCAAGTCTCAATGCTTCGGAGTCGCCCCATGGCAAAACGGAAAGATTCCTGGCATCTATTTTCACCAGCGCGATGTCGGTATTTGGGTCACGACCGATTACTTTGGCTGTAAATCTGCGGCTGTCATTCAAAATGACGTCAATGTTCTGAGCGCCGTCCACAACATGGTTATTGGTGACAATATACCCGTCCTCGCTGATAATGACACCGGATCCTGCCGCCATCCTCATCTGGGGCTCTGGTTGTTGATATCCCCGTTGTCCAAAGAAAAAATCAAATAGCTGGTTGCCGCCATCATAGGCCTGGGACTTGGTTTTTGTTGTGATATGAACCACTGCAGAAACACTTTTCTCGGCTGCTCGTGTAAGATCCGGTAATTGTGTCTGTGGCAGGGCGGGGGGAGTATAGCTTGAAAGCTGAATAGGCTTACTTTCAGCGACGACGACTGTTTTCTTTTCGGTAATGGATTGCGAAAACAAGAATAGGGCCAGGATTGCACCCAGAAATGCAAATGCTACATAAGATGCACTTTTTTTGATTGCGTTCATAAATAATAGTTTTTAAAATTTGAATAAGAAAATGATTCTCAAATTTCGTACCATTAGTAGCGGTACTTTCATCCTATTAGACGGAAATAACCAGCAAAAGTAATTCGGATTAACAAACTTTAACTACAATGTTTGTTTTAGTTTTCTTTGCCGGGTACATTGAACCACTTTGAAAGTGGTTCCGAGGGGGTGTAGTCTTTGATAAAAGCGATGGCTTCTTCCGGAGTGGAGGCAACAAAATAATTTTCGCGGTAACTCTCTTTGGCGAAGGTTTCCTGGTAAGCAAGGTCAAACTGATTTAGCAGCGGATTGTAATATCCGTTGGTATTGATAAATACGACGGCTTTGTTGTGGTAATTCAGCTGTTTAAGAGTGATGACCTCCAATATTTCCTCCATGGTACCAAATCCACCCGGAAGTGCGATGAAGGCATCGGATCTTTTGCGCATCAGGTATTTACGTTCCCGCATATTGGGTGTGATGATCTGCTCATGATCGTTGGGATTGGATAAACGGTGGGCATGAATCAGTTCAGGAATGATGCCTACCGTTCTGGATCCATTTTCACGTGCAGCTTCCGCGCAGCTGTGCATAAGTCCGACATTGGCCCCGCCGTAAATAAGATTCCATCCTGAGGTGCCAATCAGGCGGCCAAGATTCCGGGCTTCCTCAAAATATTTTTCAGGAATGGCATTGCTAGAGGCAGAAAATACGCAGATATTCATCAGACATCTATATTCGCATAAGTTGCATTGTCCTCAATGAACTTGCGGCGTGGCGGGACTTCGTCGCCCATCAGCATAGAGAAAACATGGTCTGATTCCGCTGCATTTTCAATTTCTACCTGGCGTAGCGTACGTTTTTCCGGATTCATGGTAGTATCCCAGAGTTGTTCCGCGTTCATCTCTCCCAGACCTTTGTAACGCTGAACGTGAACACTTTTTTCGTTTCCTGAAGCCCATTCTTCAATGATTCTCAGCCGTTGAGCTTCCGTCCAGCAATATTGCTCCTGTTTACCTTTTT
Organism: Prolixibacteraceae bacterium; assembly: GCA_036508555.1. GTDB lineage: Bacteria > Bacteroidota > Bacteroidia > Bacteroidales > Prolixibacteraceae > CAINVV01. Next base: position 36,229 of record DATCHD010000009.1, on the reverse strand, counting down.
TTACCAGGTAAAGCGGCGGAGTGGCGATGTAGATGTGACCGTTCATGATCAAGTCGTGCATGTAACGGAAGAAGAAGGTCATGATCAGGGTGGCGATGTGGGAACCGTCCACGTCGGCATCGGTCATGATTATGATCTTGTTGTACCTCAGTTTTGCAATATTGAGTGCCTTAGGATCATCATCCGTACCGATGGACACGCCCAGGGCGGTATAGATATTCCGGATCTCTTCACTGTCAAAGACCCTGTGCGACATGGCTTTCTCTACATTGAGGATCTTTCCACGCAAGGGAAGGATAGCCTGGAAACTTCTGTCGCGGCCCTGCTTGGCGGTACCGCCTGCAGAATCTCCCTCAACGAGGAACAGCTCGCATTTCTCGGCATCTTTTTCTGAACAATCGGCCAGTTTTCCCGGCAGTCCGCTTCCGATAAGCACATTCTTCCGCTGAACAAGTTCGCGGGCTTTGCGTGCGGCGTGACGGGCCGTGGCGGCCAGAATGACTTTGTTAACGATGATTCTTGCCTCACGGGGATGCTCCTCTAAGTAGTTGCTAAGCATTTCACTCACAGCTTGGTCGACGGATGCACTGATCTCGGAATTACCCAGCTTGGTCTTGGTCTGACCTTCGAACTGAGGTTCCTGAACTTTGCAGGAGATGACGGCAGTCAATCCTTCGCGGAAGTCATCACCGGAAATTTCAAATTTTAGTTTTTGAAACATGCCGCTGTTCTCCGCATAACTCTTCAGGGTTCTGGTCAGTCCGCGTCTGAACCCTGTAAGGTGGGTTCCACCTTCTATCGTATTGATATTGTTGACGTAAGCGTGAACGTTTTCTGTGAACGAATTGTTGTAGCACATGGCGATCTCCACAGGTACATCGTTTTTCTCGGTAGAGATGTGAATGGTCTCTTCGATAATCCGTTCGCGGGTGCCATCAAGATAATCGACAAATTCGGACAGTCCGGCTTCAGAGTAGAAAACTTCCTGTTTGAACGACCCATCCGCCTCTTTGGTTCTTAAATCAATAATAGTGAGCCTGATATTCTTGTTCAGGAATGCCAGTTCGCGCAAACGAGCCGAAAGGATATCAAATTTGAATTCTGTAGTGGTGAAGATGGTGTCGTCAGGTAAGAAGGTGATGGTGGTACCAGTATGGTCGGTTGTACCGATAATCTTCACGTCTCCTTGCGGGGCCCCCTTTGAATATTCCTGCTCCCAGATTTTGCCATCGCGGTGGATCTCGGCGCGAAGATAAACGGCCAGCGCATTGACACAGGAAACGCCGACTCCGTGTAATCCGCCGGATACCTTGTAACTCTCCTTATTGAACTTTCCACCGGCATGCAAGACCGTCAGAACTACCTCCAGCGCGGACTTGTTTTCACCCACATGGAGCTCCGTCGGAATACCTCGTCCGTCGTCTACTATAGTTACTGAACCATCTTCGTTGATAGTCACATCTATATTTTTGCAATAACCAGCCAAAGCCTCATCAATGGAGTTGTCGATTACCTCATAAACCAGGTGATGCAAACCCCGGATGTTGACATCGCCGATGTACATGGCGGGCCGTTTCCGTACTGCCTCCAATCCCTCAAGTACTTGAATACTATCTGCTCCGTAGGATATTTCCGCGGCTGATTTTACCTTTTTGTTCTCACTCATAAACTATTTGATTTTTATCGGATCTATATTTCAATGATTTTATAATCAGTCACTTATGTTAATAAACCTAAGCTTGAAAATCATTGAATGTTAATTGCTGTTTTCTACTTCACCAAAGTAGGCAAATGTAGCTATTTTTCACCAAACGGACAACAAATTTTTCAAAAAGAGAAGCCTGCGCCGAGTTTAAAACGGAGCCCTTGCACGGTGTAGCCATACCAGGGTTCGTCCTTCCTGTTAAACAGATTTTCGGCCTTTCCAAAGAACTCAAGGTGTTTCGAAAATTGGTATTTCGCTCCGATGTTTGCTTCGACCATTGCATCCGTTTGCAGATAAATTGGAGAAGGAACAGTGGCTGAAGAAACTGGGGACTGGTAATATTTTAGCATGACATTTCTGGGCCCGGTAATGTAAAGCTCTGCTGTTGCGGAGATTTTCGCGGTAACCCTGAATCCTGAAACCACGTTGAGTGTGAAATCAGGCATGTAGGGCGCCTTATCCAGCCAGGTAAGCTGATAGGTATAAAAATGCCCGTTCAGGTGCAGGAATACCGTTGGGGTTGTATAGGAGAGATCTCCCTGGAAATCGATGGTCCCCATATTATCATAAACAACTCCGAATGCATTGTCGTAGGTTAGGTCGCTCAGGGAGGGAGTGACCCTGGTTACATAGAAATACTGATCTTTCGCATAGTTATAGCGCACCCCAAGGTTATAGGAGAGTGGAGCTGCGATCTTACCTTTCACCCCGCCCGAGATGATCCACACATTGTTAGTCGGCTTAACATCCAGAAAGGGATTAATCCACCTGTTTTCTGTCACGATCCGGGTATACGAATTGTTCTGCATGTTCCCGTCCAGTCCGGCGTAAAATGTGAAATTATTATCAGAAGTCCGGATCGTCAGTGTTGCCCTGGGGTAAGCTTTAAGTATGGATCTGTTCAGATCGTTGAAAACAGCGAAAAAGTTCAAGCCGCCTTCAAACGAGAAGATGTCATTCTGAAACAGGATACCTGGAGCTGCTTTAAGCCAGGTACTCTTTGGGGAAGCAGCCAGGGCGAAAAAATAGGGATCATAGGCTACATTGTCTGTTTCCAGTTGTTCTACCTCTCCCGACAGTTTTCCTGTGAAGGATCCGAAATCCTTCTCGAAATCGCCTTTTATCCTGATGGCTTTTTCTACCTGGTCGGTGGATGTGTTGAAGTAACTCACATTAAGGCCGGTATTGTATTTAAAATCAGATTTTGAGGAGGCATTGCTCTTCACTGCGAAATCAAAATATCCATATTGGTTTAATTGATTCTGCCCGAAGTATTTAACGAAATTATTGCTACCTATATTTGCCGGTATAGCTACCGGATAGCCGTAAAACTTGTTCATATCCCGCTGGTAGGAAAATTCCGACGAAATGGTCGCGCCCTTGATTACATAACTTCCGAACACAATACCCCTGCTGGTGCTGAACGGTGCCTCTATTTCACTTCCTCCTTTTAGCCCGGTTTTCCCCTGCGATGACAGGTGGTTTATCTGCACGCCAAGTGTTCCGTTTTTCGAGTTGGGATTGCTCAGGTAAAAATCGAAGAAGGGGGTAAAATAGGTTCCGAAACCACCTTGGATCTTCCCGAAACCGGGAATGATGATCTCCCGCTGGAACTGATTCGATGGCTTCAAAACCGATGATTGGAAGCCTGAAGTAATCGGATGACTGGTTGTCTGGTAGTTCAGATCGGGTCTGAACAAGGTCGTGTCGCTGATTTCCGGCAGCAGACTTATTTTTTCCGCATTCGATATGGAGGGCTTGTAGGCTTTGACTACCTCTACCTGCTGGTTCAGCTTTGTGGTATCTTTTTGCGCGGATGCTTTGCGGCAAAATCCCGGTAGGAGGAGGATGAGGAAAAATGGAATGATATAACGTCTCATAATCTGATAGTAAAGTAGTTATTTTTTCTCCAGTATTTTCAGGTAAGCGGAAGCTTCCTCCACGACACCATCCTCTTTATTATCGTAATTTTCGATCACACTCTTCAGGGTATTAGTGGCCTGAAACAGATCGTTCATCTTCTCGTAGATGTGCGCCAGCAGGATAAAGCTCTTACCGAGCCAGAATTTCTGCGGACTATTCTTCGAAATGAAATCCATTACCTCATTTTCGGCATCTTTCAGCCTGTTGTTATCGGCGTAATATTTGCAGACATTGTATTTGGCTTCTGCCCCTTCACTTGATTTTGGGTCGGCCGAAAGTTTCCGCCACAAGGGCAGCGCCTTGGTCTGGTCTTGGAGCGCTTCGTACGCTTTTGCCGATTTATAGGAGCTTTCGCGGTCTAACTCTGCCGGAATTTTTCCGCTGCTCCTAATCTTCCCTCCGATTTTGGCCACCTCTTCCCAATCACCCAACTCATAATGGCAACGAAGTACGCCAGTCGTTCCTATCAGCACATTGGCGGCTGTGCTGGCTAGTGTCTCAATTCGTTGGAAATAACCTAACGCTTTCGTGTAATCCTTTGTGTCATAAGCTAATCCGGCGGCCCGCATCAGCGCATTTTCCGTAAAAACATTATCAGACTCGACCAGAACGGCTTCATAATCCTGCAATGCTTCGGCGGTTTTTCCTTCGTTAAAGTAACATTCTGCCCTGTAATAACGTGCATTAGTCTTAAAATTTCCTGCCGGGAAGTTGCTGATATACCTTGAAAGCTGTTCCTCAGCATTGGAGGCATGGGCCATATACAGCTTTTCAGCGGCAGCATAAGTAAGAGAATCCTGCTCGTTTTGTGATGGCGTAGCTCCTTTGCCCAATTTCTTCGTGTAGGAAATGTAATCTTCTATCTGATTGTTTTCCAAGTAGTTGTTTTTGATACCGGTGAGGGCGCCTTTGGCTTCCGGAGTATCCGGAAAACGGTCGACTACCTCCTTGTAATAAGCAATAGATGCTTCGTATTGATGTTGGTTGTAGGCAATCAATCCGAGTTGCGCGAGCGCCTTTGGTATCAATAGACTAGACGGATACTTGGCAATCAGGTTTTTATAGTTGGCTTTGGCACTTTCGAAGTCTGAAAGTTTCTCATTGGCTTTGCCGGTTTCAAAAATGGCATCGTCGCAATAGGGAGATTCAGGGTACTTGGTAAGCAGTCTGTCCAGTTCCTGAAGTTTTGTCTGGTTATCCTGGATCAGTCCGTGGGTGAAGGCCATCTGAAAAAGGGAATAATCACCATCTGCTGAATTCAGGTCGAGAGCTTTCTGATAATATGTGAGGGCCGCTTCGAAATTCCGGATCGCATATTGGCAATCACCGAGACGGTTGTTGACATCACCCAGCAGCTTGTCGCTGATATCGCCGTTTACAAGTACCGCATATTTACTGAAACAGGTGGCTGCCTGGGTCAGATCCTGGTTGTTAAAGTACTGGTAGCCCATATTGTAGAAGGAGAGCGCGTATTCTTTCAGTTTCTGGCTTCCTGGTAAGGCCTGGAATTTTTTATACTCAGCAAAGGCTTCATCGGGTTTGCCCAGGCGGAAGAGTGTTTCGGCATGCCAGTATTGGGCCTGCGCCTTAAAAGCGGGATTAAAAGTGCCGTTCTCCAGCGATTTATCGAAAAGCTTCAGCGCTTCGGCGAAGTTCAGGTCGCGGAAAAGCTCCAGTCCGCGGTAGAATGCGAGGCGCTGCTGGGCTTTTTTGATCGCCGGACTCTTTACTTTTATTTTGTCAATAGAGGTGAGTGCATCCTTGTAATTGTGGGTCGTCATGAAGACATTGACGAGATAATTGTAAGCCAGATCGTTTTCTTTCGCGTCGGGGTATTCCGCGATGTATTTGTCGAGGGCCTTGATAGATTCATTGAAAGGCGAATAATCGAGCTCGTAAGTAGCCTTGGCATACTGGAACAGCGCGTCCTGTCTGATTTTTGGATCAAATTTCATCTCCGAGGCATGCTGGAATGCCTGTAAACCTTTCTGCTTGTCTCCTTTCTTCATATACAGGGCTCCCAGCTGGTAGTAGGTCCCCTGGGCGATGGCATCCATTTGCTGCACAGATTTTTCGTACCACTGGATGGCAACATCATATTTGCCGCTTTTCTCTTCACAAAAGCCGGCTACATAGCAATCGGTCCGGCTGATCTCCTTGCCCTTGAAATATTTGTCGATTAATTCTGTTGCCGGATCGTACTCTGCAAGTTGGTAATAAGAGGTTACCAGAACCCTTGCTACCTCGAATTTTTGGTCTTCCGGTGCTTTAGCCAGCAAGGGAACTCCCTGTTTGACAACATCTTCGTACTGTCCCTTAGCAAAGGCAATCTGAATCTGGTAGTAGGGGATGATTCTGAAATAAACTGGTGTATTCTCCAGTTTTTTAAATTCGGCCAGTGCCTCGTCGTAATTGCCTTCCTGGTAAGAGATGTGCGCCCAATAGTATTTGGCGCCATCGCCCAGCGGACCCTTTTTATCTCTTAACTGTTCAAAGTTGACTTTGGCCTGGACATTTTCGCCTGTTTCTACCAGAGAAACGCCTGAAAAATAGAGGTATTTTTCATTGTCCTCATCGTTCAAAGCACTTAAATCCAGTTTTTTGTAAAGTTGTAAAGCTTCTTTGTATTTCTTTCGGGTGAAATTGAGATTGGCCTGCCTGAAAACGGCGGCGTTCATCAGGGGCGATTCGGGCTGATCATCCATGAATTTTCTCAGCTCCTCCTCGCCGTTCGGATTTCCGAGTTCAAGTCTGGATGCGGCGATGTAATATTCTGATGCGGCTTTGAGCAAACTGTGATCGATGGCCTGGACCTCTTCGAAGAGGTGAATGGCGGACCCCCAGTTACCTTCCTCAAACAGCGCGACCCCTTGCTGGTATAGGTTCGCCGCTGAGCCCGGACCTGATTTCACATCTTGTGCCACGACCAAATTACAGGAAGAAGCCAAGGCGATCAGGATAAGAATCGTTCTTTTTATTTTGGATCTCATTGAAAATTCATTATTTCGACAGATCGTCAAAAAAACTTAGATTTGTACTTCTGAACTTTTACAAAATTAGGATTTTATCTATACTTCACTCATGGCAGAAGAAATTATCGAACTTAAAAATGCAGACATCTATCAACAAGATAGTTTGGTATTAAAAGCGGTGAACCTCACCCTGCTCAAAGGGGAATTTCTTTACCTGATCGGGAAAGTAGGCAGCGGAAAAACCAGTTTATTGAAAGTTTTATACCGGGAGATAAGGATAGCTGCTGGCGAAGGCACCATCCTGGGCTATCAGCTTAATAATATGAAAATGAAGGAGCTTCCGCTGTTGCGCAGAAGACTGGGAATCATTTTTCAGGATTTTCAGTTGCTGAGCGACCGGTCGATTCAGAAAAATTTCGAGTTTGTGCTCCGTGCGACCGGCTGGAAGCATGAAAGTGCCATCCAGGAACGAATTGATGAAGTGCTGAACCTGGTGGAAATGCCAGACGCCGGGCCAAAGATGCCACATCGTCTGTCTGGCGGAGAGCAGCAGCGGATCGTCATTGCCAGGGCCATGCTTAACAATCCGCAGATCATTCTTGCGGACGAACCTACCGGGAATCTGGACCCGGAAACTTCCGAAAAATTAATGATACTGTTGCACAGAATCAACAAGGAGGGCGTTACTGTTGTGATGGCCACACATGATTATGAAATGATTAGGAAATTTCCTGCACGCAAAATGATTTGCGAAAACGGTGAACTTAGAGAAGAGATTCCGATCCCGGAGTTACTCGATTTTGAGCGACTGCTGGATATATAATATGTACAAACTAGTTCCCAATTTTTCCCTGAAAGAATGCAATAGCTTCGGCATTGATGTGCATGCAAGTTATTGGCTCACAATATCTTCTGTGGAAGACTGGTCGGCGGCTATGGCGAACTATCCTCATCTTTTACAGGAGAAACGGCTTGTTATTGGCGGGGGAACCAATCTTTTGTTCGTTTCAGATTTTGACGGACTCATCATTTCTCCTGACCTGATTGGTTACACAACCACTTACCAGGATCGCGATATTGTCGAGATTGAAGTTGGGGCCGGAGAGGAATGGGATGATTTTGTGGCCTATTGTGTTCAGCAAGGCTGGTACGGTATCGAGAATCTATCACTGATTCCCGGAAAGGTTGGAGCCGTTCCGGTTCAGAATATCGGAGCATACGGCGTAGAGGCGGAGTCGTTTATTATTCTTGTCAAGGGTATCAATCTGGAGACCGGCATGAAAGAAAGTTTTTCGCACGACGAGTGCCGGTTTAGCTATCGTTCAAGTATCTTCAAAGAGCAACTTCCCGGTAGTTTTATGGTCACATCCGTTGTTTTCAGACTAAAGAAACAGGGAGAGCTGATGACTGATTACGGTGATCTGAAGAAGATCTTGTCAGATATGGGTGAACACAATCTTCAGAACCTGCGTAAGGCGGTGATTCAAATCAGGACCTCTAAACTTCCTGATCCGAAGAGGTCGGGAAATGCAGGCAGTTTCTTTAAGAATCCAGTCGTTTCGGAAGAAGTCGCGGGCGCTTTATCAGAGCTTCTCCCAGGTATTCCTGTTTACCAGTTATCTGAAGGATTTGTGAAAGTGGGGGCAGGGTTCCTCATTGATCAGGCCGGCTGGAAGGGATTCCAGACGGGGCGAGCCGCAGTCCACAACCGCCAGGCCCTGGTGCTGGTCAATGCAGGTGGTGCCACCGGACAGGAAATTTTAGATCTCTCTATCAGGATTCAGCAGGATGTGCTGGAAAAGTATGGGGTCTTGCTCGAAAGAGAAGTTCAGGTGATCGGGGAGTGATTTATTTGAACACTTTCTTCTTGTTTAGAGCCGCCTGGTATTTTCTTGCGTTGTTGTTATGTTCAAAGAGTGTCCGGGCGAAATTGTGATATCCGGAGAAGTCTTCCTTGGCACAAAAGTAAAAGAAGTCGTGAACCTGGTAGTTCAGAATAGCTTCAAGGGAGGAGATCTCCGGAATATTGATCGGTCCGGGAGGTAATCCGACATTTTTGTAGGTATTGTACGGACTTTCAACTGATAGCTGTTCAGTCAGAATCCGGTGTATGGAATAATCACCTAGTACAAAACGGATGGTCGGGTCTGCCTGCAGGGGCCAGTTCTTTTTCAGTCGGTTGAGGTAGACACCTGCAATAACAGGCTTTTCATCATTTTTGTTACTCTCTTCCTGGACAATTGATGCGAGTGTCGCCACTTGTTCTGTGGACAGTCCGAGGCTCTTTGCCTTCTGCCTTCTTGCCTCATTCCAGAACTGATCGTATTCACGCTTCATCCTGGTAAGAAAACCCATTGGTGTGGTGGTCCAGTAGATAGAATAAGTGTTGGGAATGAACAGGGCAGGCAGTGTTTCCGGTTTGAAGCCTAGTTTTAAGGTGTTGGAGTCGTTCCTGAAGACCGTCAGAAAAGAGAGTGAGTCGCTCTGCAACTGTCTGGCGAGTTTGCCGGCCAGCTCCTCCTTTGTACGAACATTGTTAAAGGTTACCATGACAGGCGTTTGAGCCCCTGATCTTAAAAGATTAACCAGCTTGCTGTTGCTCCATCCTGTTTCCAGAACGTATGCTCCAGGTCGGATATTGACGTCATAATCCTTCATTCGGGCAACTTCTTTGAAGGTTTTGAGGTTTTCCAGACATTTATTCTCCTTCAGGAGTTTGACGACGGACTCAAAATTTTCACCATCACGAATGAAGAGGTGGTAATTTCTGACGACATTCGGCCAGTAATAGATAGTATGAACGTGTTTGACAGTCAAAAAGGATAGAAGGAGCAAAATAGAAGTCAGGAAAATCAGCTTTTTCTTGAGACTTACACGACGCAATGTGTTGATTATTAATAGAATATCTCGATTAATTCTGCCTGCAATTCTGGAAATTTTTTTTAGCGCTAATGAAAGATTAGGTTTTGAACGCGCTTCAATCTTGCGAATAGCCGCCATCGCAGCCACGAGACTCAGTTTTACCTTGACCCAAATTTTCAAAAATGCAGCAACGAATTTTTCCCGCGGGTTCATCAAAATATTATTTTTATTTATGGCCAATCAGCAAACAAGTTCAGCGAGGTTAATACCCAAACTATCATTTTTAGCTCGGATTGAATATTGCTGATGGGTATTTCTTAACTTTGCTCAAAAATATAAAATTTCCCAGTATGCATCAGATAAAATTAGCCGATAATATTTTTTATCTAGGCTTCAATGACCGCCGCACTGCCCTTTTCGAAAATATCTGGCCCATTCCGGATGGCATCTGCTACAACTCCTATCTTATTGTTGATGAAAAAGTTGCGTTGATTGATACGATGGAGCGCCAGTACATCGAAGATTACCTCGAGAGAATTGAGGAAATCATCGGATCTCGCCAAATTGATTATCTGATCATTAACCATATAGAGCCGGATCATTCGGGATCTCTCAAGGCAATCGTAAGCCGTTATCCCGGTATCACCCTGGTGGGTAATAAAAAAACTTTTGGTATTGCAGAAAACCTGGGATACAATTCGAGGAACATGATGGAAGTTCATGACGATTCGGGTCTCGATTTGGGTGCTGTGAAGCTAAAATTTCAGACCATTCCGATGGTGCATTGGCCCGAGACCATGGTTACCTACGACGAAACCAACAAAATTTTATTTTCGGGAGATGCCTTTGGCAGTTACGGTACCCTGGATGGCGGGGTTTTTGATGACGAAATCAACCTCGATTTTTATGAGGTGGAGGTGATGCGTTATTTTACCAATATCGTGGGAAAATATTGTCCGCACACCCAGCGCGCTATCAAAAAATTGGCTCCATTGGATATCAAAATGATCGCTGCCACCCACGGACCTATCTGGCGTTCAGATCTTAATTGGGTATTGAGTCGCTACGATCGTTGGAGCTCTTATAACAAGGAACAGGGAGTTGTCATTGTTTATGGTTCCATGTATGGCCATACCCAGAGAATGGCTGAGGTCATAGCCCGTCAGATCAGTGAGCGGGGAATCAGAAATATTCGGGTTTATGACTCTTCAAAGACTCATATATCATACATTATCAACGATATATTCAAATACAAAGGATTGATTGTGGGAAGTTGCGCTTACAACAATTCCATTTTCCCCAATGTTGAGATTCTGCTCTCCACGATCGAACACATGGCTGTCAAGAATCACTATTTTGGTTATTTCGGCAACTTTCTCTGGAACGGCGGCGGCGTCAGCAACCTGCGGAAATTTGCAGAATCCATGAGTCCCATGGGCTGGGAGAATGTATTTGAGCCCGTTGAGGAAAAGGGCAGTCTGAAACCTGAAAAATTCCAGCTTTGCATCGAATTGGCCAATGCGATGGCGGATAAGTTGCTGGCGATGGAATAATTTCCCGGTAGGGATTAATAGGCGTTAATGATGGCAAGGAAATCTTCGGCTTTCAGTGAGGCGCCTCCGATGAGTCCTCCGTCGATATCTGGCTGTGCAAAAAGTTCTTTCGCATTGGCCGGACTGCATGAACCTCCGTAGAGAATTGAACACTCCTCTGCGATAGATTGATTGAATTTTTCAGCAATCAATTGACGGATAAATGCCAGCATATCCTGAGCCTGCTGGGAACTTGCCGTACGGCCTGTTCCAATGGCCCAGATGGGTTCGTAAGCGATCACAATTTTGCTAAAATCTTCGGCTGACAGATTGAAAATAGTCTCTTTCAGCTGATTTTTAACGAAGGAATTTTCTGTTCCTGCTTCGCGGATGGCGAGGGCTTCACCACAGCAATAAATGGGTGTAAGTCCTTGAGCCAGTGTGAGTGCTACTTTTTTGTTGAGAATCTCACTAGTTTCGTGATAATATTCGCGTCGCTCTGAGTGCCCGATGATGACAAATGTTGCACCTGTTGATTGAATCATGGATACAGAAACTTCGCCGGTAAAGGCGCCCTTTGGTTCGGCTGCGCAGTTTTGAGCGGCAACGTCAATACGGTTTTTGTCGACCGTGGCAATTACACTGGTGAGGTGTGTAAAAGGGGTGCCAAGCACTACGACTACATCCTTTGCGCCGCGTTCAATGACTATATCGCTTACTTGTTTAGCAAGAGCGATGCCTTCGCTGACGGTGGTATTGCATTTCCAGTTTCCGGCAACAATTTTTTTTCTCATGGTCGGTGATATTTAAAATTTGAGATTAATATTCCTGGCACAAAGGTAAGAATCAGTCTCTGATGAAGTGATTCCAAGTTCCCGTAAACGATCAATTTAACTATTTGATTACTTTGGTAGCCAGTCGTGTCATCTCTTCGACGGTCGGAATATCGTTGTAGTGCCATTTTCCCTGAATGGTGCCGCTGCGGAGGTAAAGCAGTCCTGGGTTTCCCCTGACGATAGTCTTTAGAGTGACTTCATCCCCGAAGAGAAATTCATAGGTTGGGTTGGCAATCTTCTTGAATTCCTCAAGCCGTGGACCGGTAGTGGAGGTCAGGCAGACAAATTTATACCCGGATATTCTAGCCCAGACAGCTAATCCGTTGATCTGTCCTTGCTTCTTCAGAGAACTCTTCGCAAGGTTGGAAGCGATCAGGAAGAAAGTGGGTTTGTCATCGGCAAAGAAAAAATTGGTTACATCATCCCCAGGTGCAGTACGGAGCTGAAAATCATGAATCGGTGGGGTATAGCCTTTCTTTACCAGGACGGGTTCGCCCATCGACTCGTATTTCCAGTTGAGCGTATCCTTCCATGGATAATTGGTGTCAGTAAATTTTTTGACCTCATTGGTCTGTTTATTCTTGTAAAAGAAGGTGTTGCTGTAAACGTCGGACTGTGCTCCTGCCGGGATTTTCATACTCTGAGGAATATTCACCCCGACTTTATAGGGTCTGAAATCGAAGATCGGATCGTGACGGACAGACCAGACGACAAAACTGATGTAAATGGTTGAAATGATAGCAGTGCGATAATATCTCCATTTGCCAAGAATAACAGGTTCTATAGTTTTTCTCCTGACAAATACCAGAATAATCATCGCCGAAAGAACAATATTTTTGTAAAAAGTGGCCCAGTTGGAGATCACCAGGGCATCCCCGAAACAGCCACAGTCCGTGACTGGATTTTTCACAGCAACATACAGGGTAAGAGGGGTGAAGAAGGCCATAAATAACAATCCCAGCAAAGATGTAATCCTTATTTCCACGCAGAGCAGGATGGTCGTCCCGATGAAGAATTCGGCAAAAGGCAGCATGAAAGAACCTAGCGGTGCAAGTGAAGTCAATGAATGAAGTCCCATTGGCTGCAGATAATCCACCAGTTTATATTCCAGTCCCCAGGGGTCAATACCCTTTACAAAACCTGAAAAAATAAATACCAGTCCGAAGATCCAGCGGGAAATTGTTGTCAGTTTATTCATCATTCCGTCTCAAATTCCATTTTTATCAGGGCAAAAACCGAGTAGTTGATCATATCCATATAATTGGCGTCGACTCCTTCGGATGCCAGTGTCTTACCAAGATTGTCTTCAATCTGCTTGGTGCGTCTAATCTTCATAAGAATCAAGTCGGTGAACGAGCTGATCCTCATCTGCCGCCAGGCCTCGCCATAATCGTGGTTCTTATCCAGCATCAGCTTCTTGGACTTTTCCAGGTTGGCCAGGTACATCGCATCGGCCCTGTCGTGGGGAAGTTCTTCCTCCATGGAACCAAGTTCGAGTTGTATCAGTGCCATCGCACAGTAGTTGATGATGCCGATGAATTCCGAACGTGCATCCTCATCAATTTTTGCAACGCCTTTTCCCTCTATATTTCGGATTCTCTGCGCTTTAATAAAAATCTGGTCGGTCATTGAGGAGGGCCGTAAAATCCTCCAGGCTGTTCCGTAATCTTTCATTTTCTTGAGAAAGACTTCCCGGCACAAGCCGATTATATGATCATATTGTTCTCTGGTTTTTTTCACTGCACAAAATTATTGCTTAAAAGTATTAATTTTTCAAGGAATGGATGTGACGGAATTTGCTATTTTTGTTTTGATCTAAGAAGATTTCCATGCTGTTTCAGAAAATTGATAAACCTTTTTACCGCAAGAAAACATCGCTTCAGCTTAATGGCCAGCTGATTATGCTCGACCAGCCCATCGTTATGGGAATTTTGAACCTGACGCCAGATTCTTTTTATGACGGGGGAAGGTATCAATCTGAGAAAGACGTGCTCCGACGAGTCGAAGAGATTCTCAGTCAGGGGGCTATGATCATCGACATCGGCGCCGTCTCCACCAGACCAGGCGCTACGGAGGTTTCCGCAGATGCGGAAATAGAGAGGCTGCTTCCTTTGGTCAGGGCTATAAGAAAACACTTTCCTGATGCCGTGCTATCCATTGACAGCTACCGTTCTGAAGTGATCACACGAATTACAGGTGAAACTGGCGACTGCATCGTCAACGATATTTCCGGCGGCACAATGGATGATCAGATGTTCGAAACTGTGGCCAATCTTGGGCTGCCTTACATCCTGGTGCATATACAAGGCACCCCTCAAACTATGCAACAAAACCCTGTTTACCAGGATGTTATACAAGATATTTTTCTCAATCTCTCAGAGAAAGTCAATACCTTGAAGTTGCTTGGCGTCAATGATATCATCATCGATCCGGGATTCGGATTCGGGAAAAACGTTGAGCATAACTTCGAGCTTCTGAACCGTCTGGATTCGTTTCGTCTTTTTGAGTTACCTTTGCTGGTGGGATTATCCCGCAAGGCAATGATCTGGAAATTGCTGGATATCACCCCTCAGGAGAGTCTGAACGGGACCACAGTATTGAACACGCTGGCGCTCATGGGAGGAGCCGATATACTGAGGGTGCATGATGTTCGTGAAGCGGTTGAGGCAATCCGGCTGGTCTCAAAACTTAAACAATGATTCGATGAGTGATTTTTTTATACATGTTAAATTTCTGGACATCCTCGACATACTTTTTGTCGCGGTGATACTCTATGAATTGTATAGCCTGGTCAGGGGTACCGTGACTTTCAGTATTTTCCTTGGAATTTTCATTGTATTCATGTCCTGGGTGGTCGTGCGCGCCCTGAAAATGGAGCTTTTGGGGTCTATTTTGAGTCAGCTCTTCGGAGTAGGGATGATTGCGCTGATCGTGGTTTTTCAGCAAGAAATAAGGCGGTTCCTGTTGATGTTGGGAAGCAGCTACCGCACCAACAAGAAGATTTCCATTGGTTCAATTTTTTCCGGCCAGTTCCGGAATATTTCCCCAACTGGTATTAAATCAATTGTAGATGCCTGTATCCAGATGTCCAAAAGCAAGACGGGAGCCTTGATTGTCATCTCACGCGATAATGAGCTGAAAGAATATGTACGGACCGGTGAATTTATTGACGCTGAGATCCGTACAGATTTGATTTGTAGTATTTTTTTCAAAAACTCTCCTTTGCACGACGGGGCTTGTATCGTTGCTGCCAACAGGATCCAGGCAGTGCGCTGTATCCTGCCGGTCTCTTACAGCCAGGAGATTAGTCCGGCCCTCGGACTACGGCACCGCGCCGCTATCGGAATGTCGGAAGTGACAGATGCCTTCACCATCGTGGTAAGTGAAGAGACTGGTCGTATTTCTGTTACCGAAAACGGGAAACTGATGGAGAACGTCAGTCCGGATGAGCTCTTCCGGATCCTTCAATCCGAAGAGAAGCACTGATTCATAGTTACAAGAAAAGCACTTATGTTGTGTTACCATTACATATACTGCGTCATTGCGGGCTTGACCCGCAATCCCCTCATTAATCGGGGGATTCCGGATCGAGTCCGGAATGACATCCTCAATCCGAATCGAGTCCGGAATGACGTTCGTAAATTGGCACTTAACACAACACTAGTTACTGTCCAGGTGCACTGATTTTACGGCTCTGCCGGATGGGTCTGCATTGTTTCTGAACGATGGATCCCATGCCAATGCTTCCGGTGTGCTGCATGCAATAGACGGCACGGAAGGAACACACAAAGCCGCTGTATCGGACGGAAAATGCTCAGCAAAAATGGAACGGTAGAAGTATTCCTCTTTTGACATTGGAGTGTTGATGTGGAAGCGGAATTTGGCGCTTTTCATCTGTTCATCGGTGATTTTTTCGGCCACCATGGCCTTCAGTGAGTCGATCCAGTTGTAACCGACACCGTCCGAAAACTGTTCCTTCTGGCGCCAGGCCACACTGGCCGGCAGATAATCTTCGAAGGCTTTTCGAAGGATCCATTTCTCCATTTTGCCATCTTTTGCCATCTTGTCCTCAGGGTTGAGCGTCATGGCTACATCCATAAATTCTTTGTCGAGGAAAGGCACGCGGCCTTCGACACCCCAGGCAGCCAGTGATTTGTTAGCGCGCAGACAGTCATACAGGTGAAGTTTGCTCAATTTGCGGATGGTCTCCTCATGAAAGGCTTGTGCGTTGGGAGCCTTGTGAAAATATAGGTATCCACCAAAAATTTCGTCGGCACCCTCGCCTGAAAGGACCATTTTTACCCCCATGGATTTGATAACTCTCGACATCAGGTACATGGGTGTGGAAGCCCTGATAGTTGTAACGTCGTATGTTTCGAGGTGATAAATAACATCACGGATGGCATCGAGTCCTTCCTGAACGGTGAAATGTATTTCATGGTGCACTGTACCAATGTGGTCGGCTACTTTACGGGCTGCAATCAGGTCAGGAGATCCTACCAGACCAACTGCGAAAGAATGCAACTGAGGCCACCAGGCTTCCTGCATATTATCCGTTTCGACCCGCTTGGCAGCGTATTTTTTTGCAATGGCCGAGATTACTGAGGAGTCGAGTCCACCGGATAAGAGCACGCCATAAGGAACATCCGACATTAGCTGGCGATGCACTGAATCTTCGAGCGCTTTTCTCAGCACTTCGATGCTGGAGACATTGTCTTTTACTGTTTCATATTCTGTCCAGTCACGCTGGTACCATTTTTTCGGTGTCGTTCCCTCCTTGCTGTAAAGGTAATGTCCTGGTAAGAATTCTTCAATTTTCTTGCAATAGCCTTCCAGCGCCTTAAGCTCTGACGCGACATAAAAACGTCCATCTGCGTCCCATCCCATGTAAAGCGGGATGATACCGATATGATCGCGGGCAATCAGGTAGCAATCATTTTCGCGATCGTAGAGGGCAAAGGCAAAGATTCCGTTGAGATCTTCGAGGAAGTCGATCCCTTTTTCCTGGTAAAGCGCAAGAATCACTTCACAATCCGATTGTGTCTGAAACTCATACTTTTCTTCGAGCGGTTTTCTGAGATCGCGGTGATTGTAGATCTCGCCGTTGACACCTAAAACCAGCCTTTTATCTTTGCTGTAGAGTGGCTGCTGACCCGAGGTAGGGTCGACAATGGCCAGTCGTTCATGAGCGATGATTGCCCGGTCGCCGACAAAGATTCCCGACCAGTCCGGTCCGCGGTGCCTGATCCGTTTCGCCATGGAAAGCGCCTGAACGCGCAACTGCTCCGTGGAGCCATTGATCTCAAAAATTCCTACAATTCCGCACATATCGTTGTTTTAATAGTTTACTGAATAGTCAAATATAGTACATTATGATCGAAAATATCGCTACAAATATACAATATTCTATCAAAACAACAATTATTAATACAAAATGTCAAAAAGATATTTCTGATAAATTACTTTTTTTTGATCATCTGAAAGACAGAAATGGCGATAAACAGCAAGATCGTAGCAGCAATGCCGTACAGTTGCAAAGTCAGAATAAGAATCGCTGCAAGAGCGACAAAGATGTACTGAGTTTGATTGTATTTGAAGGATAAATTCTTGAATTTCAGCGAAAACATTGGGATTTCGGACACCAGAAGAAAGGAGAATACAAAAGTAATGAGCAGCAACACAGGAGTCGTAAGAAGGAATCCGTCTATATAAGGATTGGTTCCATGTTCCTGAATCAGCGCCAGAGAGGAGATAAATAAGGCGTTGGCAGGAGTTGGTAATCCGATAAATGAGTTGGTCTGGCGGGTGTCCACATTAAATTTGGCCAGACGAAGCGCAGAGAAAATAGGTATTAGAAATGCACTTCCAATTATCAATGTCTGGAAAAGCGATAGGTTAGATTGAAGGTCTGGTAACACATCTTCTTTAAACAGGCTAATCTCCAGTAATTTAAACATGATCAGACCGGGTGCGAGTCCGAAGGAGACCATGTCCGCGAGTGAGTCAAGTTCTTTCCCAATCGGGGAGTAAGCTTTTAATAACCTGGCAGTTAATCCGTCCAGGAAGTCAAAAACAGCAGCCAGCATAATCAGGATTACGGCGGCCGTAAACTTTCCTTCCAATATCAATACGACTGCCAAACTTCCGCATAAAACGTTCAGGGAAGTGAGGAAATTAGGAATATGTTTTTTGATCATCAGATCAGTATTAGAATTCAGCGAGAATTGTTTGACTGCCAATCACTTCCTGACATAGCTCAACGTTGACTTTTGTACCAATAGGGAGGTAGAGGTCTACCCTGGATCCAAAACGGATAAATCCGAGTTCATCTTTCTGGGTTAACTGTTTACCGACCGCAGAGTAAGTTATGATGCGTTTGGCGACTGCACCGGCAATCTGTCTGACCAGTACTTCGGTCCCATTGGCCATGCGAATCACGGTAGTGGCCCGTTCGTTCAAGGTGGAAGATTTTGGCAGGTAGGCAGCCATAAAATGACCACTATGATGTTTGAAATAGGTAACTTCACCGGGAACCGGATTCCAGTTGATATGGACATTGCTAACTGACATAAAGACGGAAACCTGTAATCGCCTATCTTTAAAATATTCATTTTCTGTTGTTTCTTCAATGGCCACAATGGTTCCGTCGGCCGGTGACAAAACGGATTTTGGGGCTGGTGTGATGTTTCTGTGGGGAGAACGGAAAAAGCGAATCGCTACGATCAATATCGGCAAGGTTGACAGTAAAATAAATACCCGGAAAACGGTCTCTCCGGTAAGTCCTACCAGGTAATTGATAAATAGCCAGATGAATATGGCAATAGCAACAATGGAATATCCTTCTTTGTGTAATCTCATTCATTTTTCATTAAGTGTGACAAAAATAATGAATATTTCCAAGAAACCGGCAAAGAGTCTCTTGCACAATCTGTTTAAAGGTGTGAATTGTTTCGGGATTTGCCGGTTTTCTAACGGAGAAAATGGATGACCAGGTAGACGAAAGGAGCCGCATAAAGGATACTGTCGAAGCGATCGAGCAGACCGCCATGTCCGGGCAGAAACTTACCGGAATCCTTGATCCCGATGTTACGCTTGATCATGGATTCGACGAGGTCGCCAAAAGTACTTGTGATACTGATAATTGTAGCGAACAAGATCATAAAAACCAATTTGAATTCCGGATAGAGGTGGTTGATCGCTACCGCGAAAACTATTGCCAGGAACCATCCGCCGAAGAGTCCTTCCCAACTTTTTTTTGGAGATATTCTTTCAAATAGCCTGTGCTTGCCCAAAGATACGCCAAACAGATAAGCTCCTGAGTCGAAGGCCCAGATCAGGAAAAAGACGAAAACAAGTAGCTGTGGCGTGTATCTTTGGCTGTGCGGAAAATCCGGAAATACTACCAGGTTGTACAATGAAAAGGGAAAAATAACATAGATGATACCAAAAAGCGTCACAGCCATATTTTCCAGGGAATTCTTCTTTGCCCTGTACAACTCAAAAATGGGGACCACGAAAAACAATGCCAGAAAAAATGCTATTGGATTTGCTGTAAGGATTCCTTTGACATGGAGAAAAGTCAAAACGAAAATGAGTCCGCCGATGGTCAATCCCAATTTCTTTTGTGGTGAAACGCCGGAGGCTTTTGCCAACCGGTAAAATTCTCTGAGGATAAAGACGGAAAAGACTCCGAAGAGGAGAGCAAAACTCCATGAACCAAGCGCTACAGCCCCTAAGAGCACGGAAGCGAAGAGCAGTCCAGAGATGCTCCTCTTCAATAATTCTTTCAAATTTCCCCTTTTATTAGTTGATCCAAAATTTGGAGGGCTTTCTCTTCATCGTGCTTTTCGACGTAAAGTTCAATGTCGCCAAAAAACAAGTAGGAAGAGTCCTTTTTATTGATTATCACAGCATTGATGTCGTTTTCGGCCAACAAGTCGCGGGCGATGATCACCTTGAATTGGTCACCTGAAATATAAATCTTTTCCCAACCTTTTTCCATAGACTTTTTGTGTTATACAACAGCATTGTTTTCCGGTACGGCAGGTGTCTCGGTGGCAGGCGAAGTCTCAAGAGCGGCTTTCGGCTTTTCTTCCTCTTTTGGTTTATTCCATGGTCTGGGTCCGAAGACAAGCTCCAGATCCTCGGTGAAAATCACCTCACGTTCCAGCAGAAGTTCTGCCAGTTTTTTGTGGCCTTCAGCATTTTTTGTTAAAATTTCCTTAGCCCGTTCGTATTCCAGGTTGATGATGATATTTACTTCAGCATCAATAAGTTCGGCGGTTTTTTCGCTGTATGGTTTGGTGAAGGAGTAATCTGTCTGACCTGTTGAATCATAATAACTTACCTTCCCTACTTTTTCGCTCATTCCAAAGTACGTGACCATAGCAAAGGCAGTCCTGGTTACTTTTTCCAAATCATTCTGTGCTCCAGAAGAGATGGATTCGAAAATCAGTTCTTCGGCTGCACGGCCTCCCAGCGAGGCGCATACTTCGTCGAGCAACTGGAGCCTTGTTGTAATCTGTCTCTCTTCAGGCAGGTACCATGCTGCACCCAAGGACTTCCCGCGAGGGACGATAGTAACTTTTACCAATGGATGTGCATGTTCCAGTAACCAGCTGACGGTTGCATGACCGGCTTCGTGGTAAGCGATTGTTGCCTTTTCGTTGACCGAAATTATCTTGTTTTTCTTTTCCAGTCCGCCGATGATACGATCCACTGCATCCAGGAAATCCTGTTTTTCGACTACCTCTTTTAGCTTTCTGGCTGCAATCAGGGCAGCTTCGTTACAGACATTGGCAATATCAGCACCGGAGAATCCCGGTGTCTGTTTTGCCAAAAACTCAACGTTCACGTCGGTACCGAGCTTTAAAGGCCGCAGATGAACATCGAAAATCTCCTTGCGGTCGAACTTATCCGGCAGTTCCACATGAATCTGACGGTCGAAACGTCCGGCACGCATGAGGGCGCGGTCGAGGATATCGGCACGGTTGGTGGCAGCCAGGATGATGACACCCGAGTTGGTGTCGAAACCATCCATCTCTGTAAGTAATTGGTTCAATGTATTTTCACGCTCGTCATTGGATCCCATGTTAGGATTACGTCCGCGTGCACGACCGATTGCGTCGATCTCGTCAATAAATACGATGCAGGGAGATTTTTCCTTGGCCTGTTTGAACAGATCACGTACCCGTGAAGCACCTACTCCGACAAACATCTCAACAAAGTCAGAGCCAGACATGGAGAAAAAAGGTACCTCTGCCTCCCCGGCAACGGCTTTGGCCAGCAGTGTTTTCCCGGTTCCGGGAGGACCAACCAGCAAAGCGCCCTTCGGAATTTTACCTCCCAGTTTGGTATAACGCTCCGGATTCTTTAAAAAATCCACGATCTCCTGAATTTCCTGCTTGGCTTCTGCCAACCCAGCAACCTCTTTAAAAGTAGTGGATACCCTGGATTCTTTATCGAAAATCTTGGCTTGCGACTTGCCTACGCTGAAAATATTGCCGGCGCCACCGCCACCCTTGCTCATCTTCCGGAAGATCCAGAAGTAAAAGAAGACAAGGATCAGTATGGGAAATATCCAGCTGAAGATTTCAGAGAAGTAGTTAGTCCGGTTCTCGTATTTCAATGTCACGCGGGCCGCATCTCCAATCTGCTCCTGTTCCTTGGCCAGATTTGACTCGAAGACATCGACAGACCCAATGTTAAAGGTGAAATGCGGACCAGCCTTCGCAGGCATAATGCCTTGTTCCAATTTGGCTTTATATTTATCATAAGATCCCTCCTTCAAGTAAACCTCCGCTTCGCTTTTGTTAATGACGACAATTTTATCGATATCGCCATTCTTTAACATGGTGGTCTTCACCTCTTTCCAGGTCGTCTCGACCGGTTTTCCGCCTGTGCTGTAATACTGAATCGCGAGAAAAACTACCAGTAAAATTCCATAAATGTAAATGGGATTAAACTTGAATGCCGGCGAGGGTTTATTTGGAAGTCCCATCGTTGGTTTATTCGGTTTCCGGGTTACCGGACCCTTTGTATTTTGTTTTTTTTCTGCCATAACAATTTTAAAGCACAAAGATAGTTGTTTTAACTGTTCCAAAAAACTCATTTGGGGCCCTGTCTTGTGAATAACAGTTAACTTTACACGATAAAGATTTTGCATTATCATGATAGGATCAACCATCGTTAGACTGGACAGTGTCGATTCGACCAATAACTATGCCGCGAAGGAATTGCTGACAAAAAGTCTGAAAGAGGGAACTGTTTTTGTAGCGGAATGTCAGCAGTCAGGAAGGGGAACGGGCCTGTCCACCTGGGAGAGTACAGACGGATTAAACCTGACTTTCAGCATTGTCCTGTATCCAAAACAAGTTGCGATTTCCCGGCAGTTTAGCCTTTCCAAGGCGATTTCCCTGGGAGTAGCAGATTTTTTGGCTAAATATATCGGAGGAGTGTCTATCAAGTGGCCCAACGATATTTATGTGGATAACAAAAAGATTGCTGGCATACTAATTGAAACCGCTATCAGTGGGGGAAAATTCACACGCGTCCTTGTGGGGATTGGCTTAAATATCAACCAGGAAATATTCATTTCAGATGCCCCTAATCCGGTATCATTGAAAAATTTGACAGGTGAAACGTATGAGCTTTCTCAGATGCTTACCGATTTGTGCGCCTGTCTAGGCAACAGATACCGATCCTTGATTAGTGGAGATTATTCTATTCTTGAGCATGATTATGGCGAAATTCTCTATCTCAAGGGCATATGGACCAATTACAGAGAACAAAATTCTGTTTTCGAAGGAAAGATACTCGGGATTGAGGGAGATGGGAGATTACAGATTGAAACCCGAAAGGGAGAGGTGAGGGGATTTTACTTTAAGGAAGTAGCTTTCCTGTAATTAAGGATTTTCCATGTAATCAATAGCTGCCAGCACGTCTACCATCTTTTCGATTCCTTTTTCGAGGTATTTGCCGACCATTATTTTGATCATTGGATTTAACTCTGCGTGAAGTGTTAATCTCATTTTACAACTTTCCGCTTCTGCCGGAACCAGCTGAATCCAGAAAGTTACCGGAAAAGGCATTGATTTTTCCCCCTGAAACTTGATGGTTTTGAAGGGTTCACGCTCTACAACCTCAATTCCGACCTTACCCAGCATCTTGATTTTGAAACTGCAGTAATCGTCTGATGCTTCGAAATCCTCCAGCTTGAAATTGTTGGTATTGACACCTTGTTTATTGAGCTCCTCAATTTTTTCAGGCGAGACAAATTCTTTAAGATTCTTCAGACTGGAAAGTCTGGCAAACACCAATTCCTGAGCATACGGAATGAACCGGGGTTCACTGATATATTTTTCTAATCCCATTTTGTATTATTTTCCCCAGGTTTCGGGTGTTTTGCGCCAGCTATTCAGGCTTTCCAGTTGTTGATCATTGATTTCACCAGAGTCGTAAGCCAGTTGCAATAATACATTATAATTACTTAGGGTTGTCAGTTCAATGTTCGCAGCCTCGAAATTCTTGGCCGCATGTGGAAAATTATAGGTGAAAATTGCCAGCATTCCAAGCACCTCAGCGCCGTAATTCCTCACTGCCTGTGCGGCATTCAACGAACTGGTTCCCGTAGAGACAAGGTCCTCAATGATGACAGTTTTAGTCCCTTGCGGGATATCGCCTTCAATCAGGTTCTCCAGTCCGTGTCCCTTTGGAGCAGAACGGATATAGATAAAAGGAAGTCCAAGTTTTTCGGCAACGAGAACCCCGTGAGCAATGGCTCCGGTTGCGACCCCTGCAATGGCTTCCGCATCCGGATATTTCTCCTTCACCAATTCGGTGAAAGCCTCGCAGATGAAGGAACGGGTCTTCGGATAGGATAAAATCTTCCTGTTATCGCAATATATCGGAGCTTTCCAGCCTGAAGCCCAGGTAAACGGGGAGTCAGGCTGAATCTTTATCGTGTTGATAGCGAGTAGCTGCCTGGCTACTTCAATTTGCCTTTGTTCCATTGTTCTATTTTTTCCAAAGTTAAGCTTTTTTACTACTTTTAATCAGCGGGCAGGTGTATGTTTTTGTGACATTGCTGTTACAATTGAATCGGATTTGTTGCTAATGAGTCGACCAATCTGCTTCTGAAACAATCCATTCAAAACTGTATCCCTTTCCCTTAACCTCAGATACGATCTGGCATAGTTTCGAAAATGAAAAACATTTCAATGAACTTGAAATAAAATCGGGTTCGAGCCACATAGGGGTAAAGCCGTTTTTTAATATATTTACGGGTAAAAAAAATGTAGCGTGGAATTAAATGGGAAGAGAATATCAAATCAATTCAGACACATTCTTGTGGAACGACTTTATTAATGGTGACGAAAATGCATTTCGACTCATCTACCTTCAGTATGTCCAGTCGCTTTTTAAATATGGCTGCAATTTTACACACGATGAAGCAATGATAAAGGATTGTATCCATGATGTATTCATTGATCTCTCGAAATACCGTTCAGGCCTAAGTCCTACCAATAATATCAAACTCTATCTTTTCAAGTCATTAAAACGGAAAATAATCAGTTCGTTAGGCAAAAGAGAAATTTTCATGCTAAAAAATGATCCGGAAAAACTACCTTTTTATTATACGATTTCTTATGAAGATGAAATAGTAGAAAACGAATTTGAGCAGCAAAGGTATCAACAGTTGGACAAAGCGATGACAACTTTAACTCCAAGACAGAGGGAGGCCATCTATCTAAAGTTTGTTTCCGGACTGAGTTACGAAGAGTTAGCCAAAGTGATGCAACTGAATTACCAGTCGGCACGAAACCTTGTTTTCAGAGGAATAGAGAAACTTCGCGAAAGCTTTCCGAAAAACCTCTTTTTATTCTTTTTTACCGCTTTACCAAAAGGATACTAATGTGACCCATTGTGGTTAATTTTTTTACCACAGTAGGCACATAGCACACAATAGATTTTTGAAAATACCCCCCAAAAACTGAGTACAAAATCATTTTTCCATACTTCTAAGGGAAAATCATTTTTATGAAGCCTGCTGGCGAACAAGATGGGATTGAATTTATCCATGATCCCGACTTTGAGGAATGGATTTTGAGACCATCGAAAGAAACGGATCAATAATTATGGCAGTTAAGCGTAATGGCATAACAACATATCGGTGATGATACGCCAAAAGATATTGATTAGTTTATCGCAGTACTTGCCAAAATAACCATTAGTGGGCATCAAATTGAATCAGAGATCGCGGATCTAAACAAATTCGGTCATAATTGAATAGTTTTTGCACATATATCGAATTAGTTCCTATTTAAAAAATTCGAATTAGATATTTAAGTATCAATTAAAATAAATAAATGAAAATATTTTTTTTGACAATGCTCTTTTTCTTTTGCCTGATATTCTTCGTTTGGGGACAGGGTGACGGTTTGTTGATCAAAGACGGGAAACGCCTCTTCCCTATAGGCTGGTATTCCATGCCTAAAGACAATGCTTCGCTAAAAGAGTTGGCAGATGCCGGTATCAACATTATTCGCTGCAATTCCAAGGAAGCGCTTGACCGTGTGCATGCAGTAGGTATTCAGGGTTGGATGCCGATGCCATTGCAAGGAGGAGTGACCGAAGCGTTCAGGAAGATGGTACAGTCGGTAGCAGGGCATCCCGCCCTGGCTATCTGGGAAGGCCCTGATGAGATTGTTTGGAGCTTCACTCAAGGCAGTGCACTTAAGTTGCAAGGTTCATGGGCAAAGCAGACACCGGAAAGGGTGCAATACGCCAAAGAGCAGAGTGCTAAAATCATGCCTAACATGACAGAGGCAATTTCCTATATCAGGAGCGTTGATCCCAATAACCTACAAGTCTGGATCAACGAGGCGGCCATGAGTGAAGCCTTTTATGTTCGCCAATACCTCGACGCTATCGATATCACAGGCAGTGATTCCTATCCCATTAGAGCGGAAACACGTAAAATAGAGGAGATGGGATTTTTCACAGAGCGGTGGAACGAAATTGGTAAGGGCAAGCCGGTGTGGATGATACTCCAGGCATTCTCATGGCCTGAGCTCGGAGGAAAATATAAAGATCGGCAAGCCGCTTACCCTTCATTCGACGAATCACGTTTTATGGCATATAATGTGATTGCGCATGGTGCCCGTGGTGTTATCTATTTTGGATCAGATTATCTGACATCGGAAGATTGCCGCCAGTCTCTTTATTCCGTTACCAGCGAGTTGCATGCACTCCAACCGTTCCTAACCTCGCCCGAGAAGGAACAGATCAGTGTCTATGTGGTAAAGGATTTTGAACCCAGGGATCAGCAAGTGACTTGGATTGCAAGACAGTACGGGCGTGATTGGATGATAGCACTCATAAATGAAACTGATTTTGCCATCAAGAGTGTGGTGGCGAAAGGGCTTCTCAACGGTTTGAAATTTGTGGAGTTGTATGGAGAGGAAGAAGTGACAGTGGTGGATGAAGAGTTCATGACGCATATGAAGCCACACGAGGTAAAAGTGTTCGCCACTGGGAAAAAGTGGGAAACCAGCAGACGGAATGCAAGGAACTATCCAGGGTTTCCATTGCAGGAATCAAAATGAGACAAATTAGATATTTAAGTACCATAAAAGAAATAGATGAATAATCAAGTGATAATTCAAAATAACAGGTTTGTATGGAGCTGGTTTAAGACTGCTGTGATACTGGTAATAGCGGGTTGTTGCGCACTGCCTGCCCAAGCTCAGGTCACCGTCGTAACCGAAGGCAAAGCGCGTGCGGTTGTGGTCATCGCTGAAAAGCCCACGAAGACGGCCGCGTATGCCGCCGAAGAACTGGTGAGGCACGTGAAGCTGGCCACGGGCGTTACCCTGAATATCGTACCGGAATCCAAGGCGCTGGTGGACATGCATACGCGCATTTACGTGGGGGAAACGGAAACCGCCCTCCGCCAAGGGATTGACGTGGACCGCCTGCCACGGGAAGCCTTTGTATTGCGGTCGGTGGGCAACGACCTCTTCATAGTGGGACGCGAGGATGACGCCAATCCGTTGGATCAGTACAACCCCAACGTCGGGACCCTCTTCGGCGTCTACGAGTTTTTGGAAGAGGTTTTGGGCGTACGTTGGTTGTGGCCCGGCGAGTTAGGCACATACGTACCCCGTACAAATACCATCGAGATCCCAGCCATTAACCGGATGGAGGCGCCCTCTCTCATCTTTCGAGATTTGAGGTGGGGCACTATACAAAGAATAGCCATGGGCGGCAAGCTTACTGAAGAAGACGCACTCCTTGGCTTCTCGCCGGATGTGGCGCACAGTTACGGCGAGGCGTTGAGTGTGCTGTTTCGGCGGCAACGCATGGGCGGCATGGATGCAAAACCGCCTGCGGATCACGCTTTCAGCGGCTGGTGGAAGCGCTACGGTAAAGAACACCCCGAGTGGTTCGCGTTGCGCCGGGACGGCACACGTGGAAACCCCGACCCGGAGTACGCACATGTGTCAATGTGCGTGACCAATGAGGAGTTACAGGACTTCATCGTCGCACAATGGGACGGAAAAAGCACGCTCTTGCTGGGTCCGGTCGACAAGGAAGGCCGATGTATCTGCGACAAGTGCCGGGCATGGGACGGTCCCCAGCCTGAAAATCCACCTTGGTTCGCCAAGACGATGTATGAAACGAAACCGCCTGCAGGTGACGTTTTTTATGGTGCAACATCCGACCGGTACGCACGGTTTTGGAAGATCATTCAGGAAAAAGCCGCGAAACGAAATCCCAACGTACTGGTGTCGGTCTCGTTCCTCTACCAGAACGAGTTTACTGCGCCGGTCACCGACATCCAACTGAACAAGAACATCTATGGCGAGTTTGTACAGTGGCAGGATCCGCATCTCCGCTACTTTCCTATGCCGGAGGAGGCTTGTGAGTGGATCAAGGAGCAATGGCTGGGCTGGGAGAAGACCGGGCTAAGGATGGGTTATAGGCCAAACTATATGCATGACGGCTATGTAATGCCCTACTTCGATACCTGGCAGTCCGGCAACTTCTTCAAGTTTGCCTACGAACATGGAATGGAAGGCGCAGACTTTGATTCGTACACCGGGCAGTGGGCAGTGCAGGGCCTTCGGCTCTATATGCACCTGCGTCTACTCAACAAGCCGGAACTCACAATCAAGGAAATCCGCGGGGAATACTTCTCCGCCTTTGGCCCGGCAGCCAAAAGCGTGGAGCGTTATTGTGACTACTGGGAAGCCTATGCGGTGAAAAACGTGTTGAACTTCGTCAAGTTGATGAGTGCCCGCCGTTATGCAAACTACCCGGCCGAGGCCCATAAGGCCTTTCCGCCGAAAGTGTTCGGGCCTGCAGCGGCAATGCTGGCGCAAGCGTTGGCGGAGGCGCGCACCAACCCACTCCCTGAATACGCAGAGCGCGTTAAATTCCTTCAGGTGGGTCTGCAACATGCCCAATTAACGGTTAAGCTCGCCGCTATTTACAACGGAAGCCGCAATATTCCCGAAGATCGGTTGAATGAGGCCAGGAAGGCACTGCGGGAACTCGTGCAGTTCCGTAAGGATCACGAACGCCTGTATTTTTCCGACCTGCTCTGGGTGACAAGCTTTTGGGAACGGCCGAAATGGAATATGAACTACTTCTCCGGGCTATAGGACGATATCGGACGGCTGCCGGGACAGTGGGAGTTGTGGGCGTTCCGCACCAATCATGACAATCGGGGCCTGGAACTCGGATGGCACCACATATAAACAATTACAATCATGTTTAAAAAAAATTACAACTATGATCAGAAAAAAAATTTGCTTTATTGTTTTTGCATGTTCTTGCCTCAACATACTGCCTGTTTTAGCTCAAGGGAAGGTACAGGAAGCAGACAAGCCTGCTTTACAAAGTACTCAGATTAATCTTTCTTCTGCTGTTCTTATCCTGGCTCCGGGAATGAGTGGCCCAGAAATAAAAGCTTCAGAAATGTTGCTTGATGAAGTTGAAAAACGAAGTTGGGTACATTGGCCTATTGTAAATCAATTGCCCGAAAGCGGCAATAAAGGCATCGTATTAGGCCAGCGGAAAGATTTAATTCGCATATTTCCAGTTCTTGCAGAGAAACTAAAAGATGCAGGTAATGATAAGCCTGAAGGGTATCAAATTGTTACCCTCGAATCAGGATTGGTAGTTGTGGCCGGAAATGATGCGCGTGGCGTACTTTTCGGAGCTGGCAGATTGCTTCGAATGATGGATTATTCCAGAGGTACAGTTTCTCTTCCACACAAAATTAATTTATCAACTGCCCCTCGTTATGCTTTAAGAGGCCATCAATTAGGGTATCGTCCAAAAACGAATGCTTATGATGGATGGTCAGTCCCGATGTGGGAGCAGTACATTCGTGACTTGGTTATTTTTGGTACTAACGCGATTGAATTAATCCCTCCGGTTTCCGATGATAATGCGGATAGTCCTCATTTCCCTATGGACCCGATGAAAATGATGATCGAGATGTCTAGGTTAGCCAAAGAGTATGGGATTGAATGTTGGATTTGGTATCCTGCTATGGAAAAAGACTATGGCGATAAGGCTACAGTAAATAAGGCATTAAAAGAATGGGGCGATGTGCTTCGTCAGTTACCTCGCGTTGATGCGGTATTTGTTCCTGGTGGGGATCCCGGACATACTGCACCAAAGGATTTTTTCCCTTTGATGGAAAAGCAAACCGCGCAGTTGCAAAAGTTACATCCTGGTGCTAAAATGTGGATGTCGCCACAAGGTTTTAACTCAGAGTGGATGAATGATTTTTACAACATAATGAAAACAGAACCGGTTTGGCTGGAAGGAGTTGTATTCGGTCCGCAACAAAGAGAAAGTCTGGATGATTTGCGTGCAAAAGTACCGAAACGCTATAAGATGCGATTTTATCCGGATATTACACATTCATGGGCATCGCAGTTTCCCGTTCCAGATTGGGACTTTGCATATAGCGTTACTCTTAACCGTGAGACAATCAACCCGCGGCCTTTAGATCAGGCAGCGATATTTAAAAGATTGCAGCCTCTTGCAGAGTATGGTTTCCTTACGTATTCTGAAGGCTGTAATGACGATGTGAATAAATTTATCTGGAGTGGTTTGGGCTGGGATCCGGATGCAAATGTTACCGATATCCTTCGTGATTTTAGTAGGTATTTTATAGGTGCCGGAGTTGAAGAGTCTTTTGCTCAGGGACTTTTAAGTTTAGAACGCAATTGGAGAGGACCATTGGTGGAGAACCAAGGTGTGCAAATCACACTTGCTCAATTTCAGGAGTTAGAGCGATCCGCCACACCTTCGATGTTGCAAAATTGGCGTTTCCAACAAGCCCTTTACCGAGCATATTATGATGCAACAGACCGCAGCAGACTTTTACAGGAAACAGCACAAGAAGAAAAAGCTTTAGAATATCTTAGGCGGGCACGTTTAACAGGAAGTTCAGCCGCTTTAGCAAATGCAGAAGCAGCTCTTGCAAAACCGGATGTGCTGCCTGGAGCCGATACCCGTGCTCGTGTTTTTGAACTTGCTGAAGCCCTTTTTCAAAGCATTCATATGCAGTTGAGTGTATCAAGATACCAGGCTGAAGCGGTTGGTCGCGGGGCAAACCTTGATCTTATTGACTTTCCTTTGAATGATGCGCCCTGGTTACGTAAACGTTTTTCTGAAATCGTTGCGCTTCCAAATGAGGCTGACCGTTTGCGTAAGATTGACGAGATATTAAACTGGAGCAATCCCGGGGCGGGCGGTTTCTATGATGACTTGGGTAAGCCCGGATCACAGCCCCATCTTGTTACTGGTTCTGTCTATACTGAAGATCCTGCATTTCTGCGGGCACCTTATTCGAGCAGTGTGGTGAGTTTACCATATAACGAATCTCGTGTATCATCAAGTACCTTCGCAGGAACTTTACATGATTATCCCTTGGAAATGTTTTATCCGGCTTTAGATAAAACTGCCCGTTACCGCCTCAGAATTGTATATGGTCCGGAGGCAAGGGCTGATATAAGACTGGTTGCTAATGATAAATTTGAGATTCATCCCATGCGCCCTAAAGAGAGGAATTGCGAGCCTGTAGAATTTGATATCCCTGCAGAAGCAACAAAAACCGGCGAGTTAAAACTCAAATGGAACCGACCTCCGGGAATTGGAGGAAGCGGGAGAGGCGTACAGGTATCAGAAGTTTGGCTGATGCGCGTCCATGACATTCCTTCATACAATAGTGTTGTACCTTATGAATACTAGTATTTAAAAATTATCATAAAAAATGACTGAATTAGAGAACTGGAATGTTTACAACCCTTCGGGCAAACATAGGGTATTGGTAACTAAAGAATTACCTGGTAATGAATGGTTAAGTATTTTAATGGCTGCTGATTACAGGATCGAGGTTTGCACATCAAAGGAAATCCTTTCCAAAGAAAAATTAATTGAAAGGATCGGAAATAATTGTAAAGCGGTTATTGGCCAACTCACCGAGAAATGGGATGCAGAATTATTTGAGGTTTTAAGGAAAGCAGGAGGGCTAACGTATTGCAATTATGCAGTTGGCTATGATAATGTGGATGTAATGTCGGCTACTCAAAATTATATTTCAATTGGAAATACGCCAGGAGTACTTACAGAAACTACGGCAGAAATGGCTGTGGCTTTAACTATGGCATGTTCCAGAAAAATAGTAGAAGCCGATGGATTTACAAGGAGGGGAAACTTTGAAGGTTGGTTACCTAGTTTGTTTTTAGGTAAGAGATTATGGAGAAGCACAGTCGGAATTATTGGTGCGGGCAGAATTGGATCTGCTTATGCTCTAATGATGATCAAAGCGTTTCAAATGAATTTAATTTATTTTGACAATCAAAGAAACATTAAACTGGAAAAAGAAATAGAAGCATACAATGAATATTTGGAAAAAACAGGTTGCTTGCCGGTAACAGT
Organism: Prolixibacteraceae bacterium; assembly: GCA_036508555.1. Classification (GTDB taxonomy): domain Bacteria; phylum Bacteroidota; class Bacteroidia; order Bacteroidales; family Prolixibacteraceae; genus CAINVV01. The sequence goes on along the minus strand of DATCHD010000009.1, from coordinate 4,434 downwards.
AAATAATGTACATTCTGTTGATGAGGTTTTGACGAAAGCGGATGTAGTAAGCCTTCACATCCCTTTAACTAAAGAAACACATCATTTAATTTCCCAAAAGGAGCTTTTAACTATGAAAACGGATGCAGTTTTGATCAATACAAGTAGAGGACCGATTATTGCAGAAGCTGCTCTGGCACAACATTGTAAAACGCATCCTGATTTTACTGCCGGGCTTGATGTGTTTGAGCAGGAGCCAGTTGTACATGAAGACTTAAAGCAACTTCCTAATATTACCATTACACCGCATATTGCTTCTGCAACAAGTTGGACCCGGGAAAACATGGCTAAATTGGCTGCATTGAATATAAAGGGGGTTATTGAAGATTATCCTGCATGGGATCAGGGACAAATAGAACCATTTTTGAAACCTGTTCCTCCGAAGGCAATACCCAGCATAATTAACCAATCAGTTTTAACTGCAAAATAATCATTTTGATCATATGATTCACATCCTTATTGCCATAATTGAAATGGCAAATGCTTCAGGTATAAAATTGCTGGAATCTACCGAACTATTGTAAAATATAAACTCGAAGCAAATGATAAACCGTGGAAAGTCATACATCAGTCTTGCATTGTTATCTGCAATGACCGGAGGGGGCGTGGTGGCAGGTAATTCCAAAGTTGAAAAACCGGAAGGCATGAGACCCAATATCCTGTTTGCCATAGCCGATGATCAGTCATTCCCGTATGCATCGGCCTACGGGACAAAAGGGGTACGTACTCCGGCATTTGATGAAGTGGCCGGGAAAGGCATCCTGTTTACCAACGCATTCGTGGCAGCCCCACAGTGCAGCCCGTCAAGGGCAGCAATCCTCACCGGAAAAAATATCTGGCAACTGGAGGAGGCAGGCACACACAGCAGCTATTTCCCGAAAAAATTTACTGTTTTCACCGACCTCCTTGAAAAATCAGGATACTTGATCGGATTTACCGGTAAACCATGGGCTCCCGGTAACTGGAAAGATGCGGGGTGGTCGCGTAATCCTGTAGGCCCGGAATACAACTCAAAATTATTTAATTCAGTACCTGCTACAGGAATAAGTGCGATTGACTACTTCGAAAATTTCAAGGAATTCTTTGCAAAAAAAGAGAAGAACGCTCCCTTCTTTTTCTGGTATGGCGGACATGAGCCTCACCGGGCCTATGAAGACGGTTCCGGAATAAAAGCCGGTAAAAAACTTTCGGAAGCTTTTATCCCTCCTTTTTTGCCAGATGTGAACCTGGTAAAAAGCGATGTGCTCGATTATTACTTTGAAATCGAATGGTTTGATGCCCAGTTGGGCAAAATGATACAATTTCTCCGCGAAAAAGGTGAATTGGACAATACCATCATTGTGGTCACGGCGGATAACGGAATGCCCTTCCCCTCCGCGAAGGCCAATCTAAGGGAATATGGCACCCATGTGCCTCTGGCAATTTGCTGGCCAAAGAAAATTTCAGGGAAAAGGGTGGTCAGCGAACTGATCGGACTGATCAATCTTGCTCCGACATTCCTTGAAATAGCCAAAATAAAGGATGTTCCGCCTATGACCGGCAAAAGTCTTTCGTCACTGCTCTTACCCGGGAAAGATAAAGCCAAATATATTCCTGAAAAATATATCCTTACAGGCAGGGAACGCCATTCCCATGCCAGGCCTGACGACCTGGGCTATCCTGCACGGGCGATCAGAACCGCGGACTATATGTTTATCCTGAATTTCAAACCCGACAGGTGGCCGGCTGGTGACCCTGTTCCGGCAACCGCAAAAACCGGCAAGGAAGGTGACAATGAAAAATCCCTGTGGCCCGGTTATCACGATATCGATGATTCGCCTACAAAGTTGATGCTGATTGAGAACAGCGCCAAATATCCCGGCCCATTTGGCTTTGGCTATGAAAAAAGGCCTGCAGAAGAGTTGTACAGTATCAGGGAGGATCCGGGCTGTACCAGAAATCTGGCAGACGATCCAAAATATAAAACCGTAAAAAACGAATTGAGAAAAACGCTTGAAAGTGATCTGAAAACACAGGGTGATCCCAGAAAGAACGGAAAGGATGATCTTTTCGAATCTTACCCGCGTTTCGGAGCTATGCGGGATTTCCCGGGGTTCAAAGAAAAAGGAAAGTACAATCCAAAATTTCAATAAAAAAGAAAAAAATAAAGCGCTTGAAGAGCATTATAAACAATTTCCGGAAAGATGGGATATTGCATTTAAGTTTTTAAGTGAAAAGGGTACTTCCAATTTGCCGTTTGGTCGTACCTATTTGAGTTTGTCAAAGTCTTGGTTCAATTTATAAATAAAAAGCTACATGAAAAATAAAAATATTTATCCATGGGTGGTTGTCGCTCTTTTGTGGGTTGTGGCCTTCTTGAATTATTTGGATCGTCAAATGCTTGCTACCATGAAGCAATCCATGATGGTAAACTTCGAAGAATTGAATAATGCCGCTAACTTTGGAAGGCTGATGGCTATTTTCTTGTGGATATATGCTTTGATGAGTCCCATATCAGGTATAATCGCGGATAGAATCAATCGCAAATGGTTGATTGTAGGCAGTTTGTTTGTGTGGTCTGCCGTTACGTTGTTGATGGGATACGCGACCAGTTTCAATCAGTTGTATGTTTTACGAGGCATCATGGGTGTCAGCGAAGCCTTTTATATACCTGCCGGTCTGGCTATGATTGTTGATTATCATCAGGGAAAAACCCGATCATTGGCTGTCGGAATTCACTTGACAGGACAATATCTCGGCATGGCTTTGGGTGGCTTCGGAGCCATGTTCGCGAGTAACTTTTCATGGCAAACGACTTTCCATTCGTTTGGGTTTATTGGCATTGTTTATAGTTTAGTTTTAATACTCTTTTTAAAAGAAAAACGGAGCAGTGAAGAAGAAAAACACGTTGAGGGAACTTTTTTTCAAGAGTTTTCTTTAGCTGTAAAAGGAATGGGCACGCTATTGGGAAGTATAGCTTTCTGGGTAATATTGTTTTATTTTGCAGCGCCCAGTTTCCCGGGTTGGGCAGCCAAGAATTGGTTACCGACACTGATTTCCACATCATTGAATATTAAGATGGATTATGCAGGCCCACTGTCGACTATAACTTTATCACTTTCTTCATTGATTGGCGTATTGGTAGGAGGAATCATTTCCGACAGATGGGTTCAACGTAATTTACGCGGGCGAATTTTTACCGGAGTAATTGGTTTGGGTTTGACTATTCCATCTTTGTTGCTCTTGGGTTTTGGTGGAAGTATTGTTCCTATTATTGTCGGAGCAATTGGTTTTGGCTTAGGATTCGGTATTTTTGATGTGAATAGTATGCCGATTTTATGTCAGTTTGCATCACCGCGTCATCGTGCCACAGGTTACGGATTAATGAATTTGGTCGGGATTTCTGCCGGGGCATTTATTACGACATTTTTAGGTAAATCGGCCGATTCGGGTAATTTAGGAAGAGATTTTGCCATTCTCGGTATTGTCGTACTTGTTGCCATTATCCTTCAACTTACGATACTTCACCCGAAACAGATTAACAAAACTATTGATGAATAATTTCAAATACTAATATTATGATGAACAAAACGCGTAAAGAATTTATTCCCGTTATGCTTACACCTTTTAAAGACAATGGCGAAATTGACTTTAATAGCTTAACAGAATTAACAGAATTTTATATAAAATCGGGGGCTTCGGGCTTATTTTCCAATTGTCTCTCCAGCGAAATGTTTGAACTCACTGAACAAGAAAGGCTGCAGGTAGTAAAGCATGTTGTAAATGTAGCCAAAGGTGCTGTTCGTGTTGTTGCTACCGGAACATTTGGCGGGGAGATTCAAACTCAGGCTGATTTTGTTAAAAAAATCCATGAAACTGGAGCAGATGCTGTAATTATTATTACAAATATGCTTGCCAATCAGCAAGAGCCTGATGAAGTGTTTAATACTCATATGTTTAAGCTATTAGACCTAACTGATCATATCCCAATGGGCTTTTATGAATGTCCGGTTCCTTACAAAAGGCTTATCTCCCCGGAGCAATTAGAGCTTTTTGTAGGTACAAACAGAATCATTTACCATAAAGATACCTGTCTGGACATTGAACAGGTTAAACTAAAACTTAAGGCTGGGAATGGGCGTGACTTTGGATTGTATGATGCCTATATGGGTCATGCGGTTGCATCTTTAAAAGCTGGTGCTTCAGGACTTTCTTGTATACAAGGGAATTATTGGCCAGAACTTATTGTTTGGCTATGTGAGAATTTTAATAATGCTTCTTTAACCCAAGAGGTGGCTAAAGTGCAGCAATTCTTTATAGACAATATGGAAGTGATGCATCATGTTTATCCGGTTACAGCAAAGTATTACCTGCAAAAAAGGGGACTCTCTTTATCTACATTTACCCGCCAGCAAG
>DATCHD010000008.1:0-9574 GCA_036508555.1 Prolixibacteraceae bacterium | reverse complement strand
GGATTCAATGATCCGAAATATTTCAGCAAGCATTTTAAAAATGAGTTCGGTGTCATTCCTTCAAGATACATCAAAAATGAGTGATGAGGCATTGTGTTAGTGGTTAACAAGGAAAACATTACATAATATACTATCAGACAGATATGAAAACGTCAATACTTGTGGCAGGGATTTTGCTTTGTGGCACCTGCTTAATGGCTCAACTGCCTAAATCTCCTGTTGAATTGCATGGTGCACTTCGGGTGGAGGGCAATCAAATGGCCGGCAAAAGTGGTTTATCTCCTCAGTTGAGAGGGATATCCTTGTCGTGGAGCATATGGCAAGGAAAAAAATACTATAACCAGGAAGTGGTAGGTTGGCTGGTCAAAGATTTCCACATTTCATTGTTACGTGCATCGATGGGTGTAGAGCCCGCGGGAGGCTATTTAGCCAACCGTAAAGAACAGTTGAAATTGATGACTGCTGTGATCGACAAAGCCATTTCTGAGGGCATTTATGTGCTTGTAGACTGGCACGACCACAATGCCGAGAAGCATCTGGAAGAGTCAAAGGCTTTTTTTGCGCTGATGGCTCAAAAATATGCCGGAGTGCCAAATGTCATCTATGAAATCTTCAATGAACCGGCCAGGCAAAGCTGGGAGGTGGTGAAAGGTTATTCTCTTGAGGTGATCAAAACCATCCGGCAATATGACACTAAAAACATCATCGTGGTAGGTTCTCCAAAGTGGGACCAGGATGTGGATGTGGCGGCGGCTGATCCAATCAGGGGATTCGACAACCTGGTTTATTCTTTCCATTTCTATGCCTCAGATTCCAACCACCAGGAGAAGCTTCGGGCCAAGGCTGAGGTTGCCATGAAGCTAGGTTTGCCGCTCTTTGTGACAGAGTGGGGGGTTGGTGAATCGAACGGAAACGGAGAATTCAACCTGGAAAAGACCAACAGATGGGTGGAATGGATGGAGCGCAACCGGCTTAGTTGGGTTGCCTGGAATGTGACAGACAAGAAAGAAACAACGGCCTTAATGCTTCCGGGGGCCTCGGTTGCAGGCGGCTGGAGTAATGAGCAGCTAACTGAGTCTGGAAAATATATAAAAGATTTATTGCACAAATTGAATAAATGAGACAAATTGATCAAAAAATCTATTCGCTTCGGAGAGAAACCGTAAGATCTTGTTTCAGTGCTAGCTTTATGGCAATGAAACTGCAAATAATTCCGCTGATCAGTACCACTAGTGCAATCGACGGCAACCAGATCCACAGGCTGGTAGGTTGAGAAGAAATCAAGATTGGCAGTGCACTGATTGCGGCCGGCAAAATACCTGCAAATACTGCAGCTGCGATCAGCGCCAGCTTTTCTATCAACAACATTCTGAAAATCGCAGCTTTCTGAAATCCAATTGATAATAGCAACGCATATTCCGGTATCTGCTCCAAAGTGATGCGGAAAATAAGAATTCCCAGTCCAATAGTACCAATGAGTAAACCAAGCGATCCCAGCATCAGAAAGATATTCAGGTAAGTATTCTCTATTGTGTCAAAACTGAGTAACCGGTCGGCGGCACTCGTAATCTCGGCCCCATAGTGTCTCCATCCATCTTCAAATTCTTTCTTTGCTTCCGGATTAAGTCGAGCCTGAACCAAAAACAGATTGGCTCCGCTGACAGATGGAAAGGCTTTTGTAAAATAATCTTCGGAGATGATGACATTACCCTGGAAAACGGAATTCTCTAGTCCGCCGATCAATCTGAGCTTTAATAGCGCTCCGGCTTCATCCTTATATATAAGTGTGTCACCCATTTTTTTACCAAGACTCCACTGAATGACAGTCTGATCCGCAAAGGCGGGAATCACGTTGTCCTGCAGTTTCCTGGTAAGGGATAACCAGGGATGCTCTGGATCGAGATCTTTGGTTCCGGAATTAAATTTAAAAGATGTACGGCGATCGAATTGAGAAGGATTACAGGCTATGATCCTGGGCCTCGAAATCCTGTTTAGATTCAGACAACTGGCATCATCTCCGGGCTGTACGTGAAAGGAAATGATTTCCGCGTCTTTAGGCACACCCAGCTCTTCTCTTGTCTGACTGGTTGCGGGATCCGTCAGAACGGGCAAAGTGGTTTCAACAAAATAATCGTATCCGCCTGTTCCTGAGGTCGGATTCTTTAAGGAGGGTGAACTTTCTTTTCGAAATAATCCTGTAGAAATTACCAGGAAAATGCCAATAGACAGAAAACTGATTGCCAACAAGTTTCGTTTCCGCTCGCCTGAAAGTCGTTTCAGCAGGAAGGAAAGTCGGGTAAATGACAACGATTTTTCCCAAGCCGCTATCTTTTTTAACGCATAATCCAGTAATAATAATATTCCGGGTAATATACCGAAACCGCTGATATAGAACAACTCCGGATTAACTTCTCCGCTGTTTATTCCGCTGATTATCAGAATCAATACACAGACAAAAATCAGAACCACTCCGTACAGAAGCGACCTGTAATACCTGTTTCTTAAGGGATGAATCCTGGTCTTCTTTTGGGTTTGTTTTCCAAAATAAGAATTCAAAACCAGGAAGAATATCAGTAAGACAAGCACAGATGTTAACAAAACTGCAAGTAAAACAGTCGTTTCCCGGATATGAATGCTGGCAATTGTGGTTCTCACGATATCAACCCAAATAGTATTTATTGCCTTTAATATCAGGAGATTATAAGCGATTGAAAGTGGAATGCCAAGGATGATGCCTATGGCTGCCAATACTGATCCTTCGGCCAGAAACAGCTGTTTTATTTGATTAACCGTAAAGCCGAGCGCCTTCAGGGTACTGATTTCGTTTCTCCTGAATCCGATAAAGAGGTTGAACAATAAATGGGTTAACAAAAAGGCGGCAATCAGCACGAAAAAACTGAGTCCGATAAACAACTGGCCGAAATCGACGCCGTTGGTAGCTGCAATTAACCCTTCCGACCTTGCATTTTTTATTTCAAAACCGACCTGGCCGGGGTCGACTCCGGTCAGTACCTTTTGCTCAAAAGCATTTTTTTGCAACCCTTTCAGCCGGATGGCGGTCGATTGACCGAAACGGTTACCCCATAATTGTCGGGCTGTTTCGAGTGAGATGAATGCTTTGGGCGTCCCTTTGAACTGTTTCCAGTAATCTTCGTCCTGAGGCCTGATTTTTTTCAAATCAACAGGAACTCCGGTTTTCCAGTCGCGGCAGTTGCCTACATCCGAAAGTCCCGGAATTACTGGCATAAGTCCAGGATCAGCAAAATCGCCGGTCATCCGGTGGCTGTTTTTTACAATAAAATTGGCCTCTTTCTGAACCAGTTTTCTTAACGGACCTACTTCAAAATAGCTCAGCCTTAAGGTGTCATTAAGCCCAAGGCTCATATCCTTAGCTAACCAGTCATTGACCAAAATCTGTCTGTCGGATAAAGTATCGCAGGTAGAAACAAATGAATAAGGAGCATTTTCCCCATTTGATTTAAAATCGTTGACGAAATAGGTGAAAACCGGATGGGCGCCCTTTACAGTCGTTGAACAAAATTTCTCGATTGTGGGTTCAATGAAAACTCTGTTGGACAAGAGTTCTGTATAATTTAGGACCGGATTCTCCCTGATAAATAAGTTGATGTCATCCAGTTTCCAGCTTTGCTGTATAATTTGATATAAATTTTTCTCCTCTGCTCCTTCGCTGACGAGGATTACATTTGCCTTCTGCTTCAGTGCCATCTGATCGTTGAGCCAGGTGAGATTCAGAAACAGATTGCGGGGAGAGGTCTGGATATTTTGCAGGTTAAAATTGCCCAGTGCGTCTGATTTTAAAATTTGCCTGACAGTGATCCTGAAGGAAACCGTAGACTCCGAAGCAGAAACAAAAGGCGTATTGGCAGGAAAAGTATTGAGTTTTTTTACCCTTAGCAGCAACTCATCACCGGGTTTCAGATTCGCCATCCTGGCCAGATTTTCATTGATGGCGGCCTCATTGCCTTTTAAATCAAACAAACCGGGATGACTGGCAAAGTAGCCCAGGTCACTGTCCACACCCCATACGGAAAGCTGATTGAACTGAAATTTCCCACCATCCACAATACCGACGCCATTGGAGCGAAGCATCGAGGCAGTTTTTAGCCCGGTCTTTTTTGAAATCTCACCGGCCAGCCTGATACTGAAGAGCCTTTCTCCCGCTGTTATGACCCGGGAAGTCTGTCCAAGTCTCTTATACGTAATCTGTTGAAGGCTGAATCTGACAGAATCTCCGATAATCATTGCTCCCAGAAGTATCGCTGTACTAAGGGCTACACCCAGAACAATCGTCAGGTTAAGTCTTCTGTAAAACCATAAGGATTTGAGCAACAGTTTAGTAAAAGACATAGTTTTCGGCTTACTTCTTCAGTGTCAACAATTTTCCGTCTTCCATCGAATAGATCTTGTCCATTTTTTTGGCAACTTCCATTGAATGGGTGACAATTAGCAGTGTCACACCCTCTTCACTGTTAAGTTCGGCCAATAAATCGACAAGGTTGAAGGCCGACTGATGATCGAGCGCTCCGGTGGGTTCATCTGCCAGCAAAAGATGCGGCTGATTGATCAGTGCCCTGGCAACGGCGGTCCGCTGGCACTCTCCACCCGAAAGTTCTGCCGGTTTTTGGTGTGCTACCGCTGAAAGTCCCAACCGGTTGATTAACCTTTGGGCCCGTTCGCAGGTTTCCTCGCTCCTGAGCTTTTTATCAGCCAGCGTTGGAAGTAAAATATTTTCTGTCAGCGTAAGTTGTGGAAGTAAATGATGCAGCTGGAAAACAAAGCCGATTTTTTTGTTACGAAATTCGGCAAGCTTTTTGTCGTTTAAAGCTGCGACATCGACTCCGTCCACAATAATTTTGCCGCTATCAGGTCGGTCAAGCGTTCCGATCAGGTTAAGCAGTGTCGTCTTGCCCGAACCGGATGGACCGATAATCGCTATTTTCTCTCCTTTATTTAGCTGTAAATCAAGTTGGTCCAGGATTGTTCTTTGCCTTTTGCCACTTTCATTGAAATACGACTTGGAGATTTTCTCCAGCTTTAAGATCATACTGTACAATATTAATTCGGAATCCCCTGATTATAGCTGCCATCCCTCGTTTCAAACGAGGGATAGCTGAATAGCTGAGTCATAGCTGCCATCCCTCGTTTCAAACGAGGGATAGCGGTATCAAGTTCAGCATGACGTTATCAAGCTGGTTTCGCTGTAATACCTGATTATAAATCTTAATCATCTTTTGCGCTTGCTTGTGAACGTCGAAATGCTCCTTCACTCCGGCCAGACCTGCAGCGCCTAATTTCTGAAGTTTCTCCGTATTGAGAATGACGCTGCCGATGGCGTTTGATAAGGTCTCAGCATCATTGGGAAAGTAGGTCAGTCCACCGCCTGTGGCTTCAATAACCTCCGGAAAGGCGCCCAGGGCAGGCTGGACCATCGGAATGCCGGATGCCATAGCCTCAAGCTGGTAGAGTCCGAATGCCTCACCATTCAGTACTGCTACAGAGAGAATAGAAACTGAATCGAAGAACAATTGTCTCTCTTCACCCTCAAATTCATCGACCCAAAATACTTGTCTTTCCAATCCGGCTTTGGCTATCTTGCGTTTCTGCTCTTTGATAAAATGCAAATCATCGGCCGTATGGCCACCCGTAATCTTAAGTGAAACCGATTCATATACAGGGTTTTGTTGCAATAGAATGAAGGCATCCACCAGGACTCCAAGTCCGTTTTCTTCGCACATTCTGGATAGAAAACCTATTACCGGCTCTTTTTGCTCGATCTTTTTTGGCGCATAGTCAGAAGTATCCACACCAATATGGACAGTATGCATCTGATTGTCCCGGATCTTCATTTTCTTTCTGATCTCAGTGGCATAATAATCACTGACAGAGACGAATGCATCAATAATTTCACCTCGTTCACTCATCAGGTTCCATACTTCATCCCTGTATTTTTCACTCATTACATCTACCCAGACATCCTCGTCCTGCAAGGAACAAACTACCGGGATATTCATTCTTTGCTTGATACTCCTGGCCAATCCAAGCAGCAGAGCATTAGAAATATGCACGATATCAGGTTTTCCAACCTCTGCCAGCCAGTCGACCATGCGCTCCAATTCCTCCTTTTGTGAGCCTTCCTCACCCAGCAGCATAGATAAAGTCATCTCTTCCAGTCCTTTCGCCCTGGTTGATCCTGCCTTCTGGGCAGCCATCTGTAAAACACTCTTCGAATCAAGGGCATGTTCTATGAAGGCAGGCATGTGTCTGAAAAAGGAATAATTCTGCTTGAGGTAGAGGTTGACAGCGCCATAAAATACCGGCACGTCATTCAGATCATGGGCATCGTCAAACAACGGGAGATACATGGGAACCTTGATTACTTTGTGACCCAGTTCTTTGAGGGCTGTGACATATTTGCTGTCACGCAGACAGTTGCCACAGTAAAAACTTCCTCCTGAACCAGGAATAATGTGTGCAATCTTCATAAAAATAATTTATCCAAATATATATATTCTGCCGTCTCCTGCACCGACAACAATTTTACCTCCGCCAACGGCAGGGTTTCCAAGGAGCGGACTTCCGATCTCATATTTCCATAATTCTTTGCCAGTCTTCAGATCATGAATATAAAGGATTCCATCCATGGTTCCTGTGATAACTTTGCCATTAGCTATTACGGAGGATGACTCTATCCTGTTACTGGTTTTAATTTTCCATACAACATTGCCAGTGTTTTTATCAAGACAGTAAAGAAACCGGTTTTGGTTTCCTATGATAATATAATTTCCGCTTAACGCGGGAGAAGCAATGAAGGGCAAATTTTTTTCAGGTTCCTTGAAAGTCCAAAGTACTTTCCCTCCTTCCAGATCCAGACAGAAAAACTGGCCTTCGTAATCTCCGACATAAGCCAGATGGCCCTCTATCATGGGTGAAGAGGCGATATAGGTTTCGAGTCTGATCTTCTTGAAGACTTTGCCGGTCTCAATATTGACCAGGTGTACGAAGCCGTCACATCCGCCGAAAACAGCGTATTTTTCAAAGATAGCAGGGGCACCGTTGATGTAATTATCTGATTCATATCGCCAGATGCTATCACCTTTGGCGAAATCTACGGCATGCAGGTTGTAATCATAACTGCCAACCAGCAACCTGATCTTTGAACCCATCTTGTACCAGTTAGCCGATCCCATGATTTGGTTATCTGTCTTATACTTCCAAAGTTGTTTGCCTGTTTTTTCGTCGAGACTGAAAAACCATCCATCGAGGGAGCCGAAAATAACAGAACCGTTGATCAGCAAAGCGGATGCCTCGATGGCATTTCCGGAAGTGAATGACCACTTTTGTTTGCCATCAAATCCAACGGCATACATTTTGCCGTCTGTTGATCCGCAAAAAATAGTCTGTCCGGAGATTACTGGTGATGCCTTGATATCATCCCCGGTAGGGAAGGAGCTTAACAATTTCGGTGCGTCAGGCAACTGCTGGGAGGAGGCACCGGTTAGTTGCTGATTACCCCTGAAGATGGGCCAGCCCGGCTGACCGCCAACTTCTTGAAAACCCGCAAAGAAAATACAACAGAGGATAAGGATACGGTTCATGCTGCAAAAATATCAAACTCTTTCTATAAAATCAGGGTCCGGACTGCTACAATTTCAGGTTATCCAGATCCAGCTGTTCTTCACTTATGAACATTGCCAGGGCTCCTGTGGGACAAGCTTTTGCCACTTCAAGAGCTGTTTTTTGCAACCCTTGTTGTATCTGTTGGTCAAAAGGCACACCTACTTTTACATCAAAACCACGGCCAATAAAAGTAAGTCCGAATTCCTCCTGATGCTGCCTGGTAAGACTAACACAAATGCCGCATTTGATGCATTTGGCAGGCTCGTAGACGATACCTTCCCGGTGGATTAATTTCTCAACTCGCTTTCTTTCGCCACTGCTGAAACGCTTTTGATCCGCTCCGTATTCGTCCGAAAACTCCCTTAGTTTGCACGATTCCGGACTCCTGCAATCGCAATGCATGCAGCGTTTAGATTCATTAACCGCCTTTTCAGGGAAAAACCCATCCTTTTCGGCTTCCTGTCTGGGAAATTGCTTCGCATCCCTTAGATAATGCTCAAACTCTTCTGCCAACAATCTGCCGAACTTCGAATTAAAACGGACCGGGTAACTTTTTATCTCACCGGTTGCGAAAAAACAGTCGATTATTGTGGCGACCTCTTTTCCGTGTCCCACAGACCTGATCGCCATCTTAGAGGGACGAAGCGAATTTCCGATGGCAAAAACCTTGGGTAAGGAGGTGAGGTAGCTTGATTTGTCTGCATTTATGCCGGTGCTTCCTTTTTCAAGTCCGAAAAGGTAGCTTTCTTCTGTTACGCTCCCGGTTGCAATCACCAGTGCGTCAAATTCGTTGTATAATGAGGTGAATTTTTGGTCATCAATTGTTTCATTCAGAAGTAATTGCACTCCTGTTTTTAAAATTTCTTCAATCTCCTTCCGCAGGATTTCTGTCGGCAAGATTTCTGGATCGATAAAGCACAGCATCCCTCCCGGACGGTCAGATTTTTCAAAGATCACGCCTTGGTGTCCTTTCAGCTGGAGGTAATAAGCGGCTGCAAGTCCGGCGGGACCTGCACCAATGATGGCCACCCGCTTCCCGGTAGGAGCGTTTTGTTTTGGACGATAGGGCAGGGGACTATTCAGATCCACCTCCCCAACAAATCCTTTCAAATGGCAAATCGAGACAGCTTCGTCGACTTGTTTGCGCCTGCAGGCCGCCTCGCAGGGGGCCGGACAGATCCGTCCCAGAATGGAGGGCAATGCAATGTCCCGTTTCACTACCTCTAACGCCTTTGCATAATCACCTTTGGCAATCAACCGGTTCATCAACGGGATGTTCATGTGCGCCGGACAAACCAGCTGACAGGGGGCTTCACAGTCGCCTACATGTTCACTCAGCAACAGTTCCAGGGCCGTCTGATGGGAATCTGTTACCTCCTGGTCGTTAGTGATAATGATTTGTCCCTCCGCCACAGGTGTGGAGCAGGAAGCGAACAAATGACCGGTATTGAGATTCTTGACCAGACAAACCATGCAGGAAGTAATATGCCCGGTTTCTTCCAGATAGCACATCGTTGGAATATTTATTCCGATGGATCTGGCTGCCTGCCAGACTGTTGTGCCTTCAACTACCTCAATATGATGATTATCTATCGTGAGTCTAATCTTATTCATTCTAAATTATATCTACTGCGTTTGTCGGACATATCTCCTTGCAGGCATTACATTTTATGCACAAATCCTGGATGACTTCATGCTTCAGGTGTGGCTTGAAAAGTATGGCGACGGTTGGACATTTCTGGGCACAAAGCGTACATCCAATGCACAGATCGTTGATTTTATATTGAATCAAACCGGCACATTTTCCGGAAGGGCATCTGCCATTCAGATGCGCGAGGTACTCTTCCCTGAAATATTTTAAGGTGGATAGAACTGGATTTGGAGCAGATTTTCCTAATCCGCACAGGCTGCCTTTCTTCGTCCAGGCTGCAAGATG
>DATCHD010000007.1:0-57475 GCA_036508555.1 Prolixibacteraceae bacterium | reverse complement strand
TTTTCAGGGACTTATGACAGAAATCGGTACGATTTTTACTTTTCGATTCACCGTACCGATTTAGTACCGGGTTTATCGTTAAAATTGGCTTTTCTTTGTCTTTTTATTGGTATAGGTAAAAAGAAAAAAGCCCTCTAAACGATGAATTTAGAAGGCTTTTCCTGATTTGTCGGTAAAGTGTCTCTTACCTTTTGTGACCCAGCTGGGGCTCGAACCCAGGACCCCATCCTTAAAAGGGATGTGCTCTACCTGCTGAGCTACTGAGTCATCCTCATATTTCCTTTGTTTTTCAAAGGCCCTGCAAAGATAATCCATTTTCTTTAATCACCCAACCTGCGAAAAAAAAAAACAAAATACTGAATATTTAATTTTTATACTACTGAATATCTGATAATTACAAAAAGCTATCAGTTGAATATTATAATCCGTCAAAAAGAACTATTTTTAACATCTGATCATTCATTTGTAGAAGTATTATATAGAATTAACTAATTGTAAATGAAGGGTAAAGTTGTGATTATTACTGGTGCATCTTCAGGGATAGGCCGCGCGCTTGCAGTAGAATATGCAAAACGTGGCGCATCGTTATCTCTAGCAGCCAGAAGAATAGGTTTACTGGTTGAATTAAAAAGCGAACTGTCTAATACAGAAATTTTAACTATCCAGACAGATGTAACTGTAGAAGCCGACTGTAAAAACCTTATAGAATCTACCTTCCGGCAATATGGTAGGATTGATGTTTTGATAAATAATGCTGGTTTATCAATGCGCGCACTGTTTGATGACGTTGAATTGAGTGCCTTTAAACATGTTATGGATGTTAATTTTTATGGAACTGTCTTTTGTACTAAATACGCACTGCCACATCTGATCAGTTCAAAAGGATCATTAGTGGGAATTATTTCTGTTGCAGGTCATGTTGGATTACCAGCCAGATCGGCCTATTCAGCATCTAAATTTGCTGTCAGGGGTTTCCTGGATACGATCCGTCTGGAAAACCTATTTACAGGACTTCATGTACTGGTTGCAGCGCCTGGATTTACGGCATCTGAAGTTAGAAAATCAGCATTGAAGGCTGATGGCACGCCGCAGGGGGAGACCCCCAGAGCGGAAGAAAAAATGATGAGTGCTGAAAAATGTGCCTATCTGATAGCAAATTCAATAGCAAAGCGGCAGAGATCTTTGGTTTTAACTTTTCTGGAAGGAAAGTTGTCTGTGTTTCTAAGCAAATATTTTCCGGGAATCCTTGATCGTCTTACTTATCGTGTGATGGCCGATGAACCTGATTCACCGTTAACGAAAAAAGAGGCTGTTCATAGCAATCAATACCGCTAAATTTAAATTAAAAATTCTTGGATCGCAGATATAGGAATAAAACTATACCAATTAATATCACTGCCAGTCCAATAATCCGGTTAGCCCAATACAAAGTGTCGATCGTAAACTTGTGTCTGAACAGATTTGCCATCCCGGTAATAGTAATCCACCACACAGTACCTCCCGTAAATATTCCACCTATAATTAGCAATGCCTCTAATGGGTGTGAGAATTGTAAAACAATGCTATAACTGGTGAAAATCGCCATGAAAACAAAGACTGACAGAGGATTAGACAATGTTATCAAAAACATGGTCAGAAAATCCTGCAAATGCGAAGAACCCCTTCTTTGATGGTCATGTATCTGCTTCGTGGGGTTCGTTCTGAAAATATAGATTCCCAATAATACCAAAACAAACAGAGCGACCAGCTTAAAATACATTTCATAGGTTCGGATGAAATCTGTAATAATGGAAAGTCCGAAACCGGCGACAAAACCATACACGGCATCGGCTGTGGCCACACCCAAGCCAGAGATAATACCAGATTTCCAGTTTCTGTTGACCGTTCTCTGGATACATAATATTCCAATCGGTCCCAGGGGAATGGAAACAGAAAAACCGCACGCAATACCCGTCCAAAGTAAACCAATATCCATAAAGACAAAAATAGAGGAAAAAATTATTTATCTATGCCTTATACGTATTTCTATCGACAATGCATAGATATTTGGTTATTTTTAGACCAAGTTCTGCTTACATATTTCATGGTATAAAAGTAATAAAAATCAAAATTGAATGATGTGAAAAAATATATTTGTTTGATTCTTTTCTTTATGTTATCCTTACAAAGTACTAAATCACAATCTATTATGAAGTTATGGCCGGACGGTACGCCTAGAGAGGTGGTCTCTCCTAAACCGGAAGAAACCTTTGAAGGAAAGCGGGTTCGCTATGTTTCTGAACCCACACTTACTGTTTACCTTCCAACGAAAGAGATGAATACGGGTGTCGCGGTCGTTATTTGTCCTGGCGGCGGATATTCAATTGAGGCGATGGATCATGAAGGTTACGAAGTAGGTGAATTTCTTCAGGCACATGGAATTGCAGGAATAGTTTTGAAATACCGATTGCCTTACGGTCATTCGGAAATGCCTTTGCAAGATGCGCAACAAGCCATGAGAATGGTCAGATTTCATGCCGAAGAGTGGTCTGTTGATCCCAAAAAGGTAGGAGTCGCAGGGTTTTCAGCTGGAGGACATTTAGCTTCAACTTTATCAACTCACTATGATTCAGGTAATAAGGATTCAAAAAATCCAATTAAACGACTTTCCTGCCGTCCCGACTTTTCGATCCTTCTTTATCCGGTCGTAACCTTTAAAGAAGAATGGGGTCACATGGGATCAAGAGTGAACCTGATCGGTAATACAAATGACTGGAAAATTATTCAAAACTTTTGCAACGAATTACAAGTTAACAATCAAACTCCGCCTGCATTTATTGCCCTGGCTGATGATGATACAGCTGTAAAACCCCGCAACAGCATCGAATATTATATGGCTCTCAAAAGGGAAGGTATTTCGGCTGAGCTTCATGTTTTTAAGGAAGGCGGACACGGTTTTGGTATGCATAAAACTGGGAAAGCGCATGATCAGTGGCCTTTTATGGTTGTCGAATGGATGAAGGCCATGAAATTTATAAAATGAAGTTACCTGATAGAGTTATTATGAGGAGTTCCGAAATCAAAGAAAGAATTGCCCGGTTGAGAAATCTGATGAAAGAAAGGCAGGCAGATGCCTGTCTGATTACCGGAGCAGACCCTCATCTAAGCGAATATACACCAGATAATTGGAAAACACTTGAATGGATCTCAGGATTTACGGGATCTTATGGAAAAGTACTGATAACCCAGGAAAAAGCATTGCTCTGGACTGATACCCGCTATTTCTTGCAGGTGCAACAAGAATTAAGTGGAACTGGGATTGAATTGATGAAGGACCGTGTACTTCACTCAATTTCAGTCGAAGATTGGATAATGGATAACCTGGAAAATGGAAATTGTATATGGACGAATGGGTTGACTATTTCAACCGCTGAAGCGAATCAGATATCCTCTAAAGTGGGTGCGAAGGGCATAGCTTTGAATATTGACTCTGATCTGGTAGGTGAAATTTGGCTCGACCGCCCATCTTCTCCAATCCGTCAAGCTTATGAACATCTTGAACGATTTGCTGGTAGATCAAGAAAACAAAAGATTGAATTGGTCAGAGAATCGCTCATTTCAAGAAATCTTGATGGCATAATTATTTCCCAATTAGATGATCTGGCCTGGCTTTTTAACCTTCGAAGTGATGAGATCCCCTATACACCACTGGTTACAGCTTATGGTTTCATTGACTTACATAAAGCCTTCCTGTTCATTGATCCGGGTAAGTTACCAGATGAATTAAGAATTTTGCTCGCAAAAGACGGAATTACAATCCATTCGTACGATTCATTTTTCATATTTTTAACGAGAATAAGAAATCAACACCTGCAATTTGACCCACTTCGCACCAATGCTCAGATTTATAGGCAAATTTCCACCTCCAATATGCTCGATCCTTCTGTATCTATTATAACACATCTCAAGTCTATTAAGGATCAGTATGAAATAGAGAATATCAGAAATGCTCATTTAAAAGACGGAGCTGCTATGGTTTATTCTCTGTTTTGGATTAATCAGAACATTAATAAAGAGGTAATTACAGAGGTTTCCTTCGGAAAGAAGCTAAATGATTTCCGAAGCAATCAACAGTTCTTTACGGGCGACAGTTTTCATCCGGTTGTTGGCTTTGGTTCTCATGGAGCTATTGTCCATTATCATGCCACGCCGGAGTCGGACAGAATCATAAATCCTGATAATTTATTGTTAATTGATTCCGGCGGACAATATTTGGATGGAACAACAGATATTACCCGTACCATCTCCATGGGTTCGTCCACTCAAAAGCAAAAGGAGGATTTTACTACCTGTTTGAAAGGGCATATTGCCTTGGCGACGGCGATATTTCCAGAAGGAACAAAGGGATATTCGCTGGATGCACTAGCCCGTAAACACTTGTGGGACAAAGGAATAAACTATGGTCATGGAACCGGACACGGAATTGGCTATTTTTTAGGCGTTCATGAAGGACCGATGAGCATCAGAACGGAATTCAACAGTGAACCCATCAGGGAGGGGCATCTCTTATCGAATGAACCTGGCATCTACAGGACCGAAGAGTATGGGGTTCGCATTGAAAACGTGCTTTTGTGTAAGCGGCATTCCTCTTCCGATTTTGGAAATTTTCTATCCTTCGAGACAATTTCATTTTGTCCTATCGACAAAATGTTGATTATAAGCGAATTACTTAGCAGCGAAGAAATCAAATGGGTCAATCATTACCATGAAACTGTTTATCGGAAAATTTCGCCACTGATTATCGATCCTGATGTCATGGAATGGCTGAAAGAGCAATGTGCTCCCTTGAATTATCCTTTATAATCTTCTGCTTATGCAAACTGGCCTTCGAAAATTTGTCCCGATACTTTTGATTCTATACTTTATTTTATTGCCATATAGCTCAATAGGTCAATACTTTACATCTGGACAAGATCCGGCATCCATTAAATGGCTCCAGATCAATTCGGAAAATTTTCAGATCATCTATCCTTCTGATTATGAAGTTCAGGCTCAGAGAGTAGCACATGTTTTTGAAAAGGTTTATGCTTTTGCAGGGGCTTCCCTGGAAAACAAACCCCCAAAAATCTCCGTAATCCTTCATTCCAAAGTATTAAAATCTAACGGTTTTGTTGCCTGGGCTCCATCCAGGATTGAATTATATCCTACACCAAACCAAGAGATGTACGCGCAGGAGTGGATTGAACAACTGGCAATTCACGAGTTAAGACACCATTCTCAGATTGATAAAATTGAATCAGAAATGCCTGGAATTTTCAAGATTCTCTTGGGTGAACAGGCTGCTTCTCTGATCATTGGAGCCTATCTGCCATTCTGGTTCCTGGAAGGTGACGCGGTTGTTACGGAGACTGCGTTAAGCCGCACAGGAAGGGGTAGGATGCCATCTTTTACGATGGAATTAAAGGCTCAGGCTGATGAAAAAGGTATTTACAGCCTCGACAAGGCTTACTTGGGTTCTTACAAAGATTATATTCCAGATTATTATCAGCTTGGATATCAGATAGTCTCAAATATTCGAAACCAGAATGGGGGAGAGGTCTGGAGCAAAGTATTTCATCACATTGCAAGAAATCCGCTGTCACTCAATGCACTTTCAAAGGGTTTAAAATTGTACACAGGGAAGAATCAGGATGAACATTATCTGGCGATCATGAATAACCTGAGATCTTCCAATCCCTTTAACCTTAATAATCAGGGAGATAATATTAATACCGGGAAACAACTGGTTCAAGCATCCCACCTGTATACAACCTACAGATTTCCTTACTTTGTCAATGACTCCACTTACATAGCTTTAAAGGATCCTCTCGATCATATTCCCTCTATTGTACTGATTAACAATCATCAACAAGAGAAAAAGATCTTCGTTCCCGGAATGATTGAAGATGAGTCGATGAGTTACAGGAATGGGAAAGTAACCTGGATCGAATCAAAACCAGATTTGAGGTGGACGAACAAGGAAAGATCATTATTACGTATCCTGGATATTGGCACCGGCAAATTGTCAGAAAAAATTTATGATGAAAAATTATTTGCTCCGGTGATTTCCCCGGATGGAAAATCTATTGCAGCGGTAAAATTCAACGATCAGAATCAGAGTTCTTTCGTTCTTATTGATGCCAGTAATCTTAGCGTAATGAATGAATTCAAGGCTATGAATAACTGTACATTCTTTACGCCATCCTGGTCGGCAGATCAACTATCAATCTATGGCGTGGAGTTGGGTCCACAGGGAAAATCGATAGTTAAGGTAAATCTTTTGGCAGAAGTGATGAGTTATGTGACGAAACCAGTGCATGGAGAAATCAGAAAACCAATTCAACGATCTAAATATCTATATTATACGGCTGATTATGGCGGAAAAAATGAAGGATATGCCTTCGATTTAACAAACAATACCACCTTTCGGATTTTAGGCGCTAAATATGGGATAAAGGATCTTCAAAGTTCTGTGGATGGAAAGAGCTTACTCTACGCAAATTATTCTTCAAATGGCTTTAAATTAGAAAGGACAGAGCTTTCCCGGGCTTCATGGCAAGCGACAGGAGTTGAGAAGCATTTTCAGGATACTTTATCTGCAAAGCTAACCATGCAGGATAAAGGTGCTTTGGACTTTGCCGATTTAGATACAAGCCATTATGTAAGCAGCAAATATTACAAAATTAAGAACCTGATTAACATTCACAGTTGGTCGCCAGGCTACGTAGATCCGGATAATTCTACCGTAAATACTGGATTTTCCATTATCTCCCAAAACAAACTTACCACGGCAGTTACGCAGTTTGGCTATGATTATTCTACAGTGAACAACACTGGAAAATGGATTGGAAAGTTCGTTTATGCTGGTTGGTATCCTGTGTTGAATTTTTTTGGAGATTACGGGAAAGAGAACTCCAGTTATTATCAGGTTAATAAGCATTATTCATCCAGGAACGTTTTGATCAGTCAGGATACGGTTTCGGTGCCCTATAGTCAGAAAGTCATAAACCTACATTTTGACATTTCTGTCCCCCTGAACTTCTCTCATGGGAAGATGTACCGAATAGTGCAGCCCGAATTGCAAATCGGCTATTCGCACAATTGGCAGGAAGAATCAACTCCTTCAAATGTCTCCAGAGGCAGCTATATTCCATTGACTTACAGATTATATGCCCACAATCTCATACAACAGAGTCATAGCGATATTCAACCAGAATGGGGACAAATTGTTGATCTTAAATTTCGAAATACTCCATTCGGTGACAGACAATTAGGCACCATAGCATCGGCCGAAGCCACAATTTACCTGCCAGGTTTGCTAAGCAATCACGGATTGAGGTTTTACGGTGGATTCCAGCGAAAAATTTCTTTGAACTACTCCTATTTTAGTGATCTAATTTATTATCCCAGAGGCTATTTAACACTCGAGAACAATCAACTCTTTACCCTTAAAAGTGATTACGTGTTACCATTACTCAACCCGGATTGGCATTTGTGGCATCTTTATTATTTAAAAAGAATTACCCTGAGAGTTTTTTATGATCTAGCACAAATTTCGATACCCATCCACCCGACTAATAATTCAATAATAAAAAGTATGAATTCGACTGGAATCGAGTTGTTAACAGATTGCCACTTCCTTAGATTTCTGGCTCCAGCGAAGTTAGGAGTGAGAACGACCTACTTAACAACATCCAAAAAGTATACTTCAGAATTCATTTTTTCGGTGAACTTTAAAAATTTGTAGTGCCTGGACGATTCTCAGAAGGTTTTGTGTGTCAAAAAAAATAACTCAGTAATTTATATCTTCCAATACACATGATTACAAATGTTACTCGTAAAATGGAATAAATTTCATCGAGATAAAGACCTCATAAATCCTTTTTAATGTAGTCATTATTAGTTATTTATTTGATTTTATTAATCTTCTAATTTAAAATAAATATTTACATTTGTCAATTATGTGGTTATCGCAAATTTATTATGTTAAAAATTACGTATCAACATATTGATAGCCAGTTAATTATTTCATTTTGTTAAACATTTTGTTACTGGGGAGTTTGGAGGATTTCTAAAATTCTTGATTTTGTAAGTCACAAATGTTAATTGCTGGCTGTTTCGATACGTTATCGTTAAAATTTTTGTTAGGTTGCAAAATGTAAATAAAGGTTTTACATTTGTGTTTAAATCATCCAATCATGGATTACCAACAAGCCGTATTCAAACCAATCGAAAATGATAATTAGCTTCGATGATATTCCATTCCTGGGGGCAAATGAAAAACAAATTATAAACTTATGAAGGATCGAATTTTGAAATTTCTGGAAACTGAAAGGATTTCTCCAGCCGAATTTGCTGACAAAATTGGCGTACAAAGATCCAGCATGTCACATATATTGAATGGCAGAAACCAGCCAAGTGCCGCTTTTTTACAGAAAATGCTTCAGGCTTTCCCGGCAGTTAATTCCAGATGGCTGATGATTGGAGACGGCGAGATGAATATAGGGCCAGATAAGAAGAATTGTCCCTTAACTCAAGAAAATGTAATTACTGGAGTATCATCCGGCAAAGAGAGCGGCGTTAATTTTCAGTTGGATATCCAGTACGAACTGCCTACAAAAAGCGATGAAAAAATAAATGCTGAAGCAATAGTTAACGTGGCGGCTGAAGAGAAGGAAATACCCATTGGAAATCATGCTCTTAACCCTACAATATCACAAGTCGATCAGCCAGAAAACAAGGAAATTGAGCAGATTTTATTCTTTTACGCAGATAAAACTTTCAGGATTTACAGACCTTCCTAAGTCTATTTTGCTATATTTGCGCAACATTCACCGGGTAACTTAACGGTCTGACACTTGTTTGGCAGCTGTAGTGTAACCTAAGCAAAAAGAGATATTCCGATGAAAAAAACGGTGCGCGACCTTCAGGTTATTTCAAATATACGATTAAACAAAGATCATTCCCTTCTTGAATTAAAATCAGATATCAGATTGGAAGGGATCGTCCCTGGTCAATTTGCCAACATTTTGGTAGATAAGGCTACAAATACTTTCCTTAGAAGACCCTTTTCTATTCATCAGGTAGATTACAAATGTAACACGATCTCGTTTTTGATTAAAGGGATTGGAGAAGGGACTAATTGTCTACTAAACAGCTCAGTAGGGGACAAATTAAATGTCATCTTTCCTCTCGGACGAGGTTTCTCTGTTCCTAAAAACAAATCAAAAGTCTTGCTTGTCGGCGGTGGCGTTGGGCTTGCTCCTTTGTTGCTGCTGGCCGGATTGTTAAAAGAAGCCCGCCATGCGGTAGAGGTTTTATTAGGTGCAAGAAGTGTCACAGATCTTGTGGAACTAGACTTCTTTTCAAAATATGCGATCGTCCATACAACCACAGAGGATGGTACTCATGGTACGAAAGGATTTGTAACAAATCACGCTGTAATGACTGAAAATGTTGGTTTATATGACAGAATATATACCTGCGGTCCGGATCCGATGATGAAAGAAGTAGCCAGAATTGCCCGGATAAATCAGATTGAATGTGAAGTGTCACTTGAAAATTCAATGGCCTGTGGCTACGGAGTTTGCCTATGCTGCATCACAGAAACAATTGAAGGGCATAAATGTGTTTGTACAGAAGGACCAGTATTTGATATAAAATATCTAAAATGGTAGAATTAGGCATAGAAATCGCAGGTCTTAAACTGAAAAATCCGGTAATGGCTGCATCCGGAACTTTTGGGTATGGAACTGAATTCGATGATTTTTTTAATGTAAGCAGTTTGGGTGGCTTTGTTGTTAAGGGGACTACGTTAAATGCCCGGCAGGGCAATGCTTATCCCAGAATGGCTGAGGCTCCTTCAGGAATGCTAAATGCTGTTGGATTACAGAATCGTGGCGTAAAATACTTCGTTGAGCATCTCTATCCCAAGCTCCTGCAATACGATACCAATATTTTTGTTAACGTTTCAGGTTCTACCATTGAAGAATATATTGCCTGTTCCGAACAAATTAATGATCTGGAACATATTGCTGGTGTTGAGCTCAATATTTCATGTCCAAATGTGAAAGAAGGAGGAATGGCGTTTGGCACAAGCTGTCCTGCCGCAGAATCTGTGGTACAAGCTGTCAGAAAAGTTTATAACAAGCATTTAATGGTTAAACTTTCTCCAAACGTGACAGACATTGCAGAAATTGCCAAGGCAGTCGAAGGGTGCGGTGCTGACAGCCTTTCACTGATTAATACGATCTTGGCAATGGCAATTAACGCAGAGAGCAGAAAACCAGTGTTATCAACCATTACAGGGGGCTTGTCCGGCCCGGCAATCAAACCTGTCGCCCTTAGAATGGTATGGCAGGTTTCCAATGCTGTAAAAATTCCGGTCATTGGAATAGGTGGAATCATGAATGCAACAGATGCCATAGAGTTTTTTCTCGCTGGCGCTTCCGCTATCCAGGTTGGCACGGCCAATTTTATCGATCCACTGGCTACTCAACACATTATTTCAGGAATTAAAAGTTACCTGGAAAGGCATAAATTTAATTCTATCAATGATATCATAGGATGTTTACAATTGTAATTAATTGTCTTGTTTCTCGTCTATTGATAGTTGCCAAATGTAATTCACAATTGTATGATCCGCTTTTTTCTTAAGTTTATATTTGTAACTTTCCTGTTTTGGGTTCTCCCGTCCTTTCACGGTTTTCATCTGTTAAGAGTGAATAATGGATTGAATATTCGTGACAATAATAGACTCAACTACCTGGTAATAAGGAAAATAATTGATTCTGAAAACATCGATCTGCTTGATAAAAGCTTTGAAAGATTCAGAGAGCAGAATTTTTTGAAAGGGCTGGCTGTTGCAATAGTCAAGGATGAGCGATTGATATATGCCAAAGGCTATGGATATTCAGATGTAGAGGCAAGCATTCAGACATCACCTTTTCATCTCTTCAGAATAGCCAGTGTATCCAAATTGATCACTGCCACTGCCATCATGAAACTGGTTGAGAGTGGAAAAATCAAACTCGATAGTAAGGTATTTGGCAAATATGGGATTCTTAACAATGAAAAATACCTCCAAATTAAGGATAACCGTCTGGAAAACATAACAGTACGAAATCTTTTGAATCATTCTGGCGGATGGACACAAAGGTATGGGGACATTGCATTTCTTCCAAAAATCGTTTCCGAGCAGACAGGCGATCCTTTGCCCTTAAACATTGGATCTTATATAAAATTTGTTACTTCAAAAAGGCTTCATTTTGAACCTGGTTCCTTGAGTGCATATTCCAACCTGGGATACATGATTTTGGGCGAAGTTATTGCCACAGTTTCGAAAATCAGCTATGAGAAATACGTTCAGGAAAATATCTTGAAACCCGCCCACATTTATGATATGCAGCTTGGAGGCAGCTTTGAAAATGAAAAATTATCCAATGAGGTCAGATATTATCAGCCAGAGGATGCACAGCCTGTCGAGGCTTTTGACGGGAGCGAAGGCATGGTTCCAAAGGTATATGGGAGCACAAATATGACAGTCTTGGGCTCGGCAGGAGGGTGGATTGCCTCGCCGATCGATTTAATGAAATTACTGGTTGTTATTGACAAAGACAATCGCACAAAAGATATACTTTCAACCCAGAGTATAGATGAAATGACGCACGTTGATGAGAAAGGATTGGATCCATTGGGTTGGCGGAGTACCAATGAAAATGGCGAATGGTGGCGAACGGGAACACTTCCTGGCTCTTCGGCATTGGTAAAGAGGGAACCAAATGGTATCTCATGGGTAATGATAACTAATACCAGCAACTACAAAGGACCTCATCTGGCTATTGAAATGGACAGGGTAATCTCGGGTACCCTCAGGAAAATCAACAAGTGGCCTGATTATAACTTATTCGATTTTCTCCCTAAATGAGCGAAGAATAGTGGAATTTTGGGGTCTGATGTTCGTATTGATAAATGGGCCCGTCAATTGGAGATGGAGTTGAGTTGATTCTAGATTATTTCATACCTTTGTCCTCTGAAAAGCTAATAGATTGATCTATAATCATGCTAAAGGCATTTAAAGTTGTTTTATTGATTCTCTTGGTTGGAATCTTGTATGTTTTTCTGAATGAGGTTTCATCATACGATTATATCTACCCTGAATATCGAATCAGTTACGAGAAAGTCACCGTTTCAGGGACTAAATCCATACTTCATCAGGACCAAGCCGTTTTAATCCCGGTAAAATATCAGGGAACCATCGATTTTGACACCATACCTGAAGAAATTAGGAAGAAAATTTTTATCGATTATATGCTTCCGCCAATAGTAATTGAGCGTGACAAATTGTTTAGCATACTTCATCATATCGAATTTATTGAAAATAGAATGATGAATAAAAGAGCCATCAGGGCAGAGGATATTCTGTTTTTTAAACAAATGATGGAAAAATATGATGCCACCTCTCTGAAAGACCTGAAAATTAAGCTTTATCCGCATCCTGTCAGTTTGGTTCTCGCTCAGGCTATTCTGGAATCTGGATGGGGAACATCCAAGGTATTCTGGAAAGCAAATAATCCCTTTGGGATAATGTCATTTTCGCCGGATGAACCCCGGAGGAAGTTTACAAATCCTGAGACTCAGACTGAGGTATATGTTCGGAGCTATATGGATGTAAACCAAGCTGTTGAGCATTATTATTATTTCACAGCCAAATTGGCTTCTTATGAAAAATTCCGTAAAAAACGATGGGAGAGAGGTTCTATTTTAGCTCTCCTGAAGTTGCTGAAGAGTTACCACGAGACAAACAACTATATACCTATGATTGACTCAATTATCGAAACAAACGATCTGGAGAAATATGATACTATTGCCATAAACAAGGATTATTTCAGTTTTAGAAAAGATTACTTGCAATTGATAAGAAGTTTTTTTGATGATAATTTTTAAATATTTCCTTCCCATAAATCGTTGATAATTGATAAATAGACACCGACATTGCTGTTTGGTGCAATTTCAGTTTCAGTAATCTTGATAGTTTGTCTTATAATTAATATTATGTTAAATAGAAAAAGGGGAGAAAAAGGAGCCAAATTTCAGCCCCTTTCCTAATGCTATATGCTATTTCATTTTCTCAAACTTATCCATCATCTTCAAACGATAGTATAAATTTTTCAACTGATCTTTGATATAAGCATCCTTAGGATTGTATTCAACTGCTTTTTCCAGGTATGGAACAGCTTTGGAAAATTCGTCGTCAGATTTTTTCTTCTCTGCTTCAAATTTTGCCTGCTCATTCGTTGGAACAGCATTAGCCACATCAAACTGCTTAACGCCACGGTTGAAGAAGATTACTCCAATATTGTAATAAGCATCAGCATAATCGGCTTTAACCTTAATGGCTTGCTCATATTCCTTGATAGCATCATCCTGTCTTCCTAATTTGTCAAGCGCAATACCCTTGGCTAAATAAAAAGATGGATTATCTTTTTCCTTTGCGATTGCTTTATCCAGATAGCTAATAGCATCTTCTGCTTTACCAGTTGTAATGTAGTAGTTAATTAATTGAACCAGAATACTCTGATCTTCAGGATATTTAGAAAAGGCTTCCTGCATGATGGCCAAGGAAGTCAGGGTATCACCTTTTTGCTGATAAGCACTGATAATCTGTGAATAAGACGAGCCCGGATTATAACCATGTTGTGCAGTCAATTTGAAATACTTGATGGCCTTGTCAAACTGCTTGGCATTCATGGAGGCCAGACCGGTGTTGTACATGATGGCAGTGTCCACCGAATTGTCGGCTTTAAAAAGCTGACAAGCTTCCAGATTCAGCACTTTTTCAAAATAATCGCTTGCCTGTTCATACTTCTGAGCCTGAAATGCCTCGATGGCAGCATTCGACAATGTTGGGATAAAACTACTTAGCAATTTTATCTTCAAAGCTGGAGATCCACCTTTCGGATCAAGCTCAATTGCTTTCAAAAATGATTTATAGGCTTCTTCGAGCGGGTTCTCTACAAGTTTCTTATAATTTTCATCTTTTGACTTGTAAATAGCTTCAAGAATTTCTCCCCTGGCTTCCCAAGTGTCGGGCCAGTTGATTGATTTTTCGGATTTTGGGTTTGCCGGATTAATTGCTTCCTGAATCGCTTCCCAAGCTTTGTCTAGTTTACCACTCTCTTTGTATGACGTAGCACTGCTTACTTTTGATTTTTGAGCAAACAAAAAACCATTTACTGCGAGCAGGATCACTACTAAAAGAATCTTTTTCATTATGGACAATTTTTGTTTTAAATTATTAATTAATTGAGACTATCTTCTTCTAA
This sequence comes from Prolixibacteraceae bacterium, assembly GCA_036508555.1. GTDB lineage: Bacteria > Bacteroidota > Bacteroidia > Bacteroidales > Prolixibacteraceae > CAINVV01. Next base: position 43,133 of record DATCHD010000007.1, on the reverse strand, counting down.
GTTATCATTTGTTTCAATATCATCTGAATCTGAAATCATTTCATTCTCTTCTGCAATTGGAGAAATCAAATCGCTATCATCTTCTATCACAGTATTTTCAACTCTAGCAACCGAAGCAATACTGTCATCCTCCCTTAAATTGATCAATCTTACACCCTGGGCTGCCCTGCCAGTCATCCTGATGGTATCGACTGATAATCTGATTATTACACCTGCTTCAGTGATAATCATCAGGTCATCGGTATCCGTTACATTCTTAATAGAGACCAGTGCACCTGTTTTCTCAGTGACATTGATGGTTTTGACTCCTTTCCCACCCCGGTTGGTTACCCTGTAATCCTCTATTTTGGATCTTTTACCGTATCCGTGTTCGGAAACCACAAGAATATCGTCTTCCCCATTCAAAACACAGATCATGCCAACTAATTCATCGCTTTCACCTCCAAGTGTTATACCACGAACTCCTGAAGCTGTGCGGCCGATGGCACGGGCATGACTCTCATGAAAACGGATGGCTTTGCCCGATCGAACGGCAAGCATGATCTCATTGTCGCCATTTGTCAACTTTGCTTCCAAGAGTTGATCATTTTCCCTGATAGTAATTGCGTTGACCCCATTTTGTCTGGGCCGTGAATAAGCCTCGAGAGATGTTTTCTTAATAGTGCCTTTTTTGGTGCAAAGGATAATAAAATTATTGTTAATGTACTCTTCGTCTTTCAGTGATTTTACATTAATATAGGCCCTTACCTGATCATCCGGTTCAATGCTTAAAAGATTCTGGATGGCTCTGCCTTTGGAGATTTTAGTTCCTTCGGGTATCTCGTAAACTTTCAACCAGAAACACTTACCTTTTTCCGTGAATAATAATAGGGTATTGTGCATGGTGGCAATGAACATGTGTTCCAGAAAATCTTCATCCCTGGTACTAGATCCTTTGGATCCAATACCACCTCTGGATTGTGTTCTGAATTCAGTTAACGGTGTGCGTTTAATATATCCCATATGGGAAATGGTGATCACCATATCTTCATCAGCATAAAAATCTTCAGGATTGAATTCCTCCGAAGCATAAACGATTTCCGTTCTTCTTTCGTCGCCATAAGTAGATCTGATTTCATTCAGCTCGTCCTTGATGATTTTCATTCTCAAGGGCTCCTCTGCCAGAACCTGTTTATACCACTCAATCATTTTACACAATTCAGTGTAATCTTCATGGATCTTATCCCGCTCGAGACCTGTTAATTTCTGCAAACGCAAATCGAGTATAGCCCTGGCCTGAATATCATCCAGTTCGAAATTTGAACATAAATTTTCCCTCGCTTCATCTGGTGTCTTGGCAGCGCGAATAATAGTTATCACGGCATCCAGATTGTCAATAGCAATAATTAATCCCCTGAGAATGTGCGCTTTCTTCTCAGCCTGATCCAAATCATATTGTGTGCGTCTGATTACTACTTCATGACGGTGTTCTACGAAATAATGAATCAGATCTTTAAGATTGAGCATCTGCGGCCTGCCTTTTACCAGCGCAATGTTATTCACATTAAAAGCGGTCTGAAGGGCCGTAAATTTGTATAGTTTGTTCAGCACTACACTGGCCATCTCATCGCGTTTGATGTCGATCACGATCCTCATACCAGACCGGTCAGACTCATCATTGATATTGCTGATTCCGTCAATTTTTTTCTCATTGACCATCTCGGCAATCTTAATGATCATCTCGGCCTTGTTTACCATGTATGGGATCTCGGTGATTATCAGCTTCTCCCTTCCATGTTCGGTCGTCTCAATTTCGGCACGACCCCGGACAACAATCCGGCCCCTTCCTGTTTCAAATGCTTCCCGAACACCTGCATAACCATATATGATTCCTCCGGTAGGAAAATCAGGCGCCTTGATCTTATCAATCAATTCATTAATAGAAATTTGTGGATCATCAATGTAGGCTATAATGGCTTCTATCGTATCCGTCAAATTGTGCGGAGGCATATTGGTAGCCATACCAACTGCAATACCTGAAGTCCCGTTGATTAGTAAATTGGGGAATTTCGTAGGAAGGACAGTGGGTTCAGATAAGGACTCATCAAAATTTGGCTGGAATTCGACCGTATTTTTATCCAAATCTGCCAACGCCTCCTCTGCAATTTTCTTAAGGCGTGCTTCCGTATACCGCATGGCAGCTGGACTGTCACCATCAATAGAACCAAAGTTTCCCTGTCCATCAATCAACGGATACCTTAATGACCACAGCTGGGCCATTCTAACCATAGCATAATAGACTGATGAGTCACCATGTGGATGGTATTTACCAAGAACCTCCCCCACTATTCTGGCAGATTTTTTATATGGTCTGTTTGAAAAATTTCCTAACTCGCTCATTCCGAACAATACCCTGCGGTGAACAGGTTTTAACCCGTCACGAACATCAGGCAGAGCTCTGGAAACAATCACTGACATGGAGTAGTCAATGTAGGCTGTTTTCATTTGCTCCTCAATATTTATCGGAATAATTCTTTCTGAATCAGACATATAGATCTTATTTGTATTAAAATTTTATTAAAAACCCAACACAAAAATAAGCATTTTAAAGTTAATGAGGGAATTTGACCGTCATAAAATCTTGGTTATTTTTTCGAACCTAGTGGCCTTTCTTATCATGACAATTTGGCAACCTGAGGCGAAAAATGAAATATATATTTTTGTCAAAGGATACAAACTTATATATTATTAAATATCAGTACTTTAAAATTTTCAAAATACTTAAATATTAAGTGAAGTATGAAACATTTATTTAAAATAATTCGTTATTTTGCTGTAGGAACGATTTTTGATGAAAAATATCTAAAACAATAGAATGGATTCGAAATTTTCGCCCAGAATTAAGGATGTTTTGACTTATAGTCGTGAAGAAGCGATCCGGTTGGGCAACGACCATATTAGCACCGAACATTTGTTTCTTGGAATACTCCGGGACGGAGAAGGAATCGCTATTGATTCTATGAAACAATTGGGTCTTGATTTTTCAAATCTCAAAAATGAATTGGAACTTCATCTGAGAAAAGGCGCTTCATTGCCCATCGATGCATCCATTCCTTTGTTGAAAAACACAGAAAGAACCCTAAAAATAGTATTTCTCGAGGCAAGATCACTCAATGAAGACACTGTCAATACGGGCCATTTATTATTGGCTATCCTAAAAGAGAAAGATGGATTGGTATTTGAACTTTTTAAGAAAAATGATTTGAATTACGAAGAGGTGAAGAGCAAAATAGTAGAACTGTCAAGAGTCGAAAATAAATCTGATTTTCCTGAAGAAGGTGATGATCAGGATGATATGTTTGGAAGAAGTAGCAGCAGCTCCGGTTCCTCCCAAGCCCAGAAAGGAAGTTCAAATCCCAAAACGGATACACCAGTCTTAGACAATTTTGGTGTAGATATCACCAAAGCAGCCATGGAAGGAAGTCTCGATCCGATCGTCGGACGAGAAGTTGAAATTCAAAGAATTGCACAGATTCTCAGTCGAAGGAAGAAAAATAATCCAGTATTAATTGGAGAACCTGGCGTTGGGAAATCGGCTATCGTTGAAGGATTGGCCTTAAGAATTTCCCAAAGAAAGGTATCCCGGATATTGTTTGATAAGAGGGTAATCAGTTTGGATCTAGCCTCTATTGTGGCAGGTACAAAATACAGGGGACAATTTGAAGAAAGAATGAAAGCCATTCTCAATGAACTGGCCAAAGTGGATAATATTATCCTTTTCATCGACGAAATTCATACAATTGTCGGAGCAGGTGGAGCAACAGGTTCACTCGATGCGGCAAACATGCTTAAACCGGCATTGGCAAGAGGTGATATCCAATGTATTGGCGCTACTACGCTGGACGAGTACAGGCAGCATATTGAAAAAGACGGAGCCCTGGAAAGGCGGTTTCAGAAAGTGCTGGTTGAGCCAACGTCCATTGAAGAGACGATCGAGATTCTTCACAACATCAAAGAACGTTATGAGGATCATCATAATGTCACTTATACCAAGGAAGCCATTGAAGCATGTGTCAAACTGACGGCCAGGTATATTTCTGACAGACATCTTCCTGATAAGGCAATCGATGCGCTGGATGAATCAGGTTCCCGTGTCCATATTTCCAATATTTCTGTTCCTGACCGGATTATTAAGCTGGAGGAGAAAATTGAAGAAGTTCGTGCGGCCAAAATTTTGGCGGTCAAAGGACAGAATTTTGAACTGGCCGCCAGCTATCGCGACAATGAGAAAAACCTTTTGAATCTGGTTGAGAAAGAAAAGCAAATCTGGGAAAAAGAGTTGGAAAGTCACCGGGAAATTGTCGATGAACCTCAGGTGGCAGATATAGTTGCCATGATGTCAGGTATTCCGGTTCAGAAAATTGCACAGGCTGAAGGCAAGCGCCTCCAGGTTATGTACAATGATATGAAGAAGAATATCATTGGACAGGACGAAGCCGTCGAGAAAATTACCAAAGCAATCCAGCGTAACAGGGCCGGATTGAAAGATCCCAATAAACCAATTGGTTCATTTATCTTTCTGGGTCCAACAGGCGTTGGTAAGACACAATTAGCCAAGGTCTTAGCCCAGTATCTTTTCGATACTACGGATGCATTGATCCGTGTCGACATGAGCGAATATATGGAGAAATTTTCCGTATCGAGGCTTGTTGGAGCTCCTCCAGGATATGTTGGATATGAAGAAGGCGGACAATTAACCGAAAAAGTCAGAAGAAAACCTTACGCCGTTATATTACTGGATGAAATTGAAAAAGCACATCCGGACGTTTTTAACATTCTTCTTCAAGTGATGGATGAAGGTCGTTTGACTGACAGTCTGGGTCGTAAAATAGACTTCAGGAATACCATACTTATTATGACATCCAACATTGGCACCCGTCAGCTGAAAGATTTTGGTCAGGGTGTTGGTTTTAATACGAGAACATCGCCAGAAGATGAAAACGAGCACAACAAATATGTCATTCAAAAGGCCTTAAAACGCGCTTTTGCTCCTGAATTTTTAAACCGGGTAGATGATGTTGTTATGTTTAATTCATTGGAAAAGAGCCATATAAATCAAATCATTGACATAGAATTGAAGGGGTTCTACCAAAGGATTGAAGCGTTAAAATATAAATTGATTATCTCACCGGAAGCAAAAGACTTTATTTCCGAAAAAGGCTTTGATCCACAATTTGGTGCAAGGCCATTAAAACGTGCTATTCAGAAATATCTGGAAGATGAAATTGCAGAAGTCATCATTGGAAGTGATATCAAAGAAGGCGATACTATTGCAGTTGATTTGACGGAGACAAAAGATAAGATTGTAGCTAAAATTATTCCCGCTGCAACAGTTTCTTTGCCAGAAACAAACGAAACAAAGGAATTACCTGCCGATCCTAAAGTGTAAAGATTCAGGTTCTTTCCAACTTTTTGGCCTCATTCCAAAGGACATCCATCTCTTCAAGAGTCATATCATGAAGAGATTTTCCTTTTAATAGAGTATTCTCTTCCAGATAGTTAAATCGTCTAATAAATTTTTGATTAGTCCTTTCCAGGGCACTTTCAGGATCGATGGCATAAAGCCGTGCTGCGTTAACGATTGAGAATAGCACGTCACCAAATTCGTCCTCCATTTCCTTTAAACGTCCAGCTTTTACTTCCACCTCCAGCTCACCCAACTCTTCTCTCACTTTACCCCATACCTGTTCTTTATATTCCCAGTCAAATCCAACTCCCCGCACCTTTTCCTGGATTCTGTTGGCTTTAATCAAAGCAGGAAGTGCCATAGGTACACCTTCCAAAACGCGTTTTCCCCTACCCTTCTCTTTCAGTTTTAGCGATTCCCAGTTTCTAATGACCTGGTCTGAGCCATCAACTTCTGTTGTTCCAAATACATGAGGATGTCGATATATCAACTTATCTATCAGACTATTAATAACATCTCCTACATCAAATTGTCCCTTCTCCTCTCCTATTTTGGCAAAAAATACGATGTGTAATAAGATATCACCAAGTTCTTTTTTAATCTCTTGTGGATTATCTTCCAGAATAGCATCTCCCAGTTCGTACACTTCCTCGATAGATAATTTTCGGAGAGATTCATTGGTCTGCTCCCGATCCCAGGGACATTTTTCCCTGAGTTCATCCATAATAGACAGCAGTTTGCCAAAGGCCTCCATTTTTTCTTTCTTATTCATAACAGCTCTATTGATATTTACGAAGATACACTTCAGTATCGATTCCGTGTCAAAAAAATATTTATTTTGCATTAAATTCTATGCTGGAATTATTATCCTAAAAGAATCAATATGAGCAAAGCTATCGTTTCCACAAATTTCACTTTTCCAGGTTTAAAGAGCGTTTACAAAGGAAAGGTTCGTGATGTTTACAATATTAAAGATCAATATCTTATCATGATCGTCTCGGACAGGATCTCTGCATTTGATGTTGTTCTGCCTAAGGGCATACCTTATAAAGGACAGGTTCTGAATCAGATTGCAACTAAATTTCTAGATGCCACTTCCGATATCGTTCCCAACTGGAAAATCGCTACCCCCGATCCAATGGTCACCATCGGACTTATGTGCGAACCATATAAAGTTGAAATGGTGATCCGTGGATATCTGACTGGTCATGCCTGGCGCGAATACAGTTCAGGCAAACACTCCTTGTGTGGCATCGTTTTGCCTGATGGGATGAAGGAAAATGAAAAATTCCCAGAACCCATTATCACTCCAACGACCAAAGCCATGGAAGGACATGACGAAGATATTTCTCGCGAAGAGATCATTGCTCAGGGATTAGTCCTGGCTGAGGAGTATGCCAGGCTGGAACAATATACAAGGGCAATCTTTCAGAGAGGCACCGAAATCGCAGCAAAAATGGGACTGATATTGGTTGATACCAAATATGAATTCGGAAAAAAGGATGGAGTTATTTATTTAATTGATGAAATCCATACACCCGATTCATCCAGGTATTTTTATGCTGCAGGATATGAAGAGAGACTTGCAAAAGAGGAGAATCAAAAGCAACTCTCCAAAGAATTCGTGCGTCAATGGCTGATCGAGAATGGGTTCCAGGGAAAAGAAGGGCAAAATGTACCTTTTATGAGCGATGATTTTGTGGATCAGATTTCTGACCGCTACGTTGAGTTATACGAGCATATCACCGGAGATAATTTTGAAAAATCAGCCCTTGTGGACGTTAATGCCAGAATATTCAAGAATATCAACGAATTTCTAAAAGATAAGATTTAGAAACAAGCCGTCTCGACAGGGGCTCGAGACGGCTTGTTTAAACCTAACCAAAACTATGAAAAAAAATGCTTAACGCTTACAATGCAAATATCATATAGAATAAAGTTAAGCCGATCCAAAGGAGTATAAAGAATGTTAAATGTTTATATCCCTAATTTTATCACAATACCTGCCTTAGTCCATATTCCGGGTTGTTCTATATTTCCATAATCAAAATAGGTTTTATTAAGCAGATTTGAGGCTTCGAGGTAAAGATTAATTCTGTTTTTGACCCAGTTTATTCTGGTGTTTATCAGCCAAACAGGGTTATAATCGACTTCACTGCCGTACTTGCTGCCTTCCCACAAGGTATAGGTACCGTTACGATCCTGGTAAGAGATCAGCCAGGCAGCACTGAGATTACGGTATAAGCTGTGGGTGAGCCGGATATCAATTTTGTGTTTCAGGTAGTCAAGCAGATATTTGGATATCATGGTACCTGACTCCTTGTCCTGGGTGAGATAGCCATAGGACAAGTCTACAGAACGGATAAAACTTTCTTTTCCAATCAGTTTGGAAGGGAGAATATTGAATGAAAGATCCATTCCACTGGTATTCAGGTTGGTAAGATTTTTTGCATACCAGATTGTTTCGTTTGGCTGTCTGACCCAATCGATCATGTTTTTGCCCCACCGCTCAAAAACGGACAGGTGAGCAGAAATCCAGCTATTACCGAATTTTAATCCGGATTCAACTGAAATTGCTTCTTCCGGTTGCAGGTTGGAATTTCCGATATTGGTAGCGCTCTTATAGTAAAGATCTGTAAACGTGGGTATTCGGAGCGACCTATTTAAAGAAACATAGAACTTCAGCGGATCCGTGATTCGCCATCCAATGTCCAAGCCAGGATAAAGTTGCCATTTATTATTTATGGAAGAGTTATGATTGATCATCAAGCCTCCAGAAACATCAAGGGGTCCAAAATGATTTGAATATTCTCCGAACAGGCTCAGATTATTTCTACTATCTGAATAAGCAAATTGTATTCCCGGCTCTCCGGGAACATTTTTTGGCGTATCCATTGGTTTTCCAAGGACGGTACTCTGAATATTTTCGACTCTGAGATCCGCTCCAAAAGCCAGTTTCCCGATCCAGGATTCAACCCAACCGCTCATATTAAGGCCGTAGGTATCAGTAAGATGATAGTTATGCATCTTATACCAGGATGGAGCGTCGATGTTGTTTCTAAAGAGTTCAAAACGGTCCTGATTCCGCCTCCAATAGATAGAAGGAGTAAAATGTACCGCTCCTTCCTTTGTTGCCTTAATGGAAGCGAAGGAAGTCTTAATCCGCTCATACTGATCGGGATATGCGGGGGTATAAAAATCATTTGCACCAAATCCCCGATCGCTGTACCCACCTTGAAATTCCAGCTTCCCGGTAGGATACAAAAGACTTCCCTGGTAAAATGCATTTCCGATTTTGAAATCTGTGTTTTTCAGTGAACCGTCGGCCTGTTTATAATCAATTGAAAGACTGTTGGTCAGCTTACCTGAATTGACAACTGAAGTAACCGCCGATTCCAGGAATCCGAATTGACCGCCGCTAAACCTTCCGGTCACTGATGGAATGGTAGTTTGACCGGTGATGATATTGATTGCTCCGCTGAAGGCATTGGGACCATAAAGCCGGGAGGCAGGTCCTTCCATTATTTCGATGCGATCGATGGCGTCAAAACTGACAGGCAGGTTTAGGTTGTGGTGACCAGTTTGGGGATCATTAAGGGGAATGCCGTTCAAGAGAATCAGAACCTGGTCGAAGGAGCTTCCGCGGATGCTGATGTCTGCCTGAACACCATTGTTTCCGCGCTGCCTGACATCCACATTGGAGGCGAATTTTAGCAAGTCCTGAAGATCGTGGAGAGGCGCTTTTGATAGCTCTTCTTTCCGGATCACCTGGACGATGCGTGCGGTCTGGGAAAAAGCGACCGGCGCGCGTTGTGCACTTACAACGACTTCCTCCATCTCCACTTCCTGTATCTGCGCAAGTGTATCATTGGAAGCCACTAATAGCGGACGTTCTGCATTAGAAGGGGTTGAGAAGGTTAAATAAATGACACTCAGAGAAGCAATCCTGACAACCTTATGCATACTTGCGAAGATTGAAAAACCTTTCCTACCCCACTTTTTAAACGTTGCTACTGGTTTTCGTGTGCACAAAAACCTTTTTAGAATCATGTTATAAAATTTTTAGTAAAACTGACCAAAAGTATTCTTTTTATGGATTCCTTGCCCAGAGACATTTTACTATATTTACTTCCAGAATTTTCATCCCAGAAACTAACAATTTAAATTTATGAGCACAAATCGAAGAGATTTTATCAGAAAAGGCAGCATGGCAGGGGTCGGACTAACAGGAATGGCCATGATTGACAATGAGCTTTTTGCCCAGAAAAAGGAAAAGAAACTTATCCCAAGGGATGAAAGCATTGTGCGAGTAGGATTTATTGGTGTTGGCGGGCGCGGTCAGGGTCATGTGCATGATTCCATCACGGTAGGAGGAATTGAGATCGTAGCTATTTGTGATATTAGCGCGGAATCATTGGCGAGGGCTAAGGCAATCGTTTTGAAAGGTGGAATGAAGGAACCAAAATATTACACTGGTCACGATCATGCCTATGAAGAGATGCTGAAAAATGAAGAGCTGGATGCTGTTATCATTGCAACGCCATGGGAATGGCACGTGCCAATGGCGATCGCATCCATGAAGGCCGGCGTTCCATATACCGGGGTAGAAGTCTCAGCAGCCAATACTTTGGAAGAGTGCTGGGACCTAGTCAATGTTCATGAAGAGACTGGCAAACAGCTGATGATCATGGAAAATGTTTGTTATCGCAGGGATGTGATGGCAATTCTTAACATGGTGAGAACCAATATTTTTGGTGAATTGGTGCATTGCCGGTGCGGCTATGAGCACGATTTGAGGGGTGTTAAATTCGATTTGTTGAAGAATGATCTGAAAATTGGAAAAGAAGCTCATTCTGAGGCTCAATGGAGGGGATTACATGCAGTCCGACGCAATGGTGATCTCTATCCGACGCATGGTTTGGGACCTATCGGGACTTATCTCGACATCAATCGTGGTAACCGGTTTCTTACCATATCTGCGATGGCAACCAAGTCGAGGGGTCTGCACGATTTTGTCGGCGATCATACTGCAAAAGATAGTTTGTACAGAAATATCAACTTCAATCTGGGGGATATAGTCACTTCCATGATCAAATGTGCCAATGGGGAAACCATCCTGGTAACTCACGACACCAATTTGCCTCGCCCCTACTCCTTGGGTTTCAGGGTGCAGGGTACGAATGGTTTATGGAGAGGCGAAGGAGGAGGTGATTGGAAAGATCCAGCACAGGAAATCTATGTGGAGGGTCAAAGTAAGCCTCACGTATGGGATCCTTCGGAACCCTGGCTTAAAAAATACGACCATCAATTGTGGAGAGAAAAAGGAACTCAGGCAGAAGGAGCCGGACACGGTGGGATGGACTTTATCATGCTGAATAACTTTTTTGATGTGGTACGCGGGAAAAAAGAAGTTCCGCTGGACGCTTACGATGCTGCAGCCTGGAGCGCTGTTTCTGCCCTGTCAGAAATGTCGGTTGCCAGAGGAGGTGCATCGGTTGATTTCCCGGACTTCACCAGAGGTCAGTGGATTAAAAGAAGACCACATTTTGCAATGGATGCTCAATTCCCTATCAATGAAGAGAGGTCGCTGATTAATAACCTATTTTGAAAAGATCGTTTTGTTGGCGATCAGGGGTTTGGCCCAGATCGAAATAAAGAGCAGATAAGAGAGCGTAACGTAATTGAACAACATTCCTGTTCTTAATCCGAAATGATCTGCTAAGAAGCCAACAATCAAAGGAGTAACTGCTCCACCCATGATACCCGAACATAGAATTCCGGAAAAGGATCCATGGTGTTCGGCGATTGAATTCATCCCCAGGGAAAAAACGATCGACCACATGACCGAAGCGCAAAATCCCATGGCAATGAAGGCATAAAATGAGACTTTCGGATCAGGGGAAAAGAGTGCTGTTGCCAGGCTGGCCATTGCTCCCAAGACAAAAACACGAAGGATGATCTTGCTGTCTACCAACTTGAGCAATCCCAATCCAAGAACGCAACCGATCGTCATTAATCCCCAATACCACTGAACCGCCTGTGCTCCTTCTACTTCAGGTCGCAATCCGTGATAAGTTTTCAGGAATTCTGAGATCCAGTTGGCAACACCCTGCTCCGTTCCTACGTAAGCGAATATTCCAAAGAAAAAGACTACAACTGTCTTATTTTTAAGCAAATGGACAATAGTGTCCCAGTTTCCTGTTTTTTCATCCTCCTTCAGTTCTACTTTTGGGAATTTTGAAGCAGCCACTACGAAAATCATCACGAAAGCGATGGCGGCAAATATCCAGTAAATTGAAACCCAGGTTAGATTTGCAGGAACGAGTCCACCAATAAATTTCACCAATCCGTTCGGAGTAGCATTTGGACCAAGTTCTGCAACCAGGTAGGAATAAAGCATCGGACTCAGGAAAGAGGCGCCACCAAAAAACAGCTGGGCCATTACTGAATTAAAGGCAAAATGTTCTTCTCCGCCCGAGACTCGAAGCAATGGGTTGATGGCTACCTGAAGAATCGCCATTCCGGCGCCGATAAAGAAAAGTGAACCCAGCATCACTCCAAATTTTGGAACCAATCCAAAGATCAGCGCTCCTGCAAATGCAAAAATAAAGGCAATCACCATCACTCTTTTCTCTTTAAAACGTTCGGTCATCAGACCTGAAGGTATTGACATTACGCCATATGCAATAAAGAAAAATAGTGGCAGAAAAGCTGCCATGGTATTGCTGGCATGAAAATCATCCTTTGCCACCGGCAGGATTGCGCCTAATATGTTAGTCAAAAATGAGATTACAAAGAAGACGATAAAGACCAAAAAAACCACGTAGTAGTTGCGTTTCATACTCTTGGAATTATCATTGTTTTATTATAGGTAATGCAGCTGCACCAAAAATAGCAGAATTCTCAAGCACTGAAACATCTATTTTCAGATTTGCTAAAACATTGCTAAAGGCAAAATCCTGTAAGGCATGGAACATAGCTTTCTTGAAAAATTCAAATGACTGTGAGACAGACCCCCCCAGGATAATTATCTCAGGGTCATAGGCATACAAGATTGATTTTAGGACAACACCGAGGTGGAAGCCATATTCCTCAAACATTTGTATCGATTGATTATCACCTTTTTTGGCCTTGTTGAAAATATCTATGGCTGAAACTCTCTTTTCATCGGTGAAAAACTGTCCGCTACAATAATACTCCACATTGTGAGATAGATAGGGTACATTTCCGAATTCGCCGGCACCACAATTTGAGCCTTCATATAATTTGCCATTGAAGATCAGTCCGCAACCTAATCCTGTCCCCAGGGTAACGCCGACAATGTTTTTGAATGGTTTTGCTTTCCCGAAGAATTTCTCTCCTACCGCAAAGCAATTGGCATCGTTGTTGACATGTACCGGCAGATTGTAGCGTTTTTCGAGTAACTCTTTCAATCTAACAACTTTCCAGGATGGAATATTGGTCACGTCATAGACGATTCCTTGCTCAACGTCCACCACAGAAGGTACTCCTACTCCAATGGAGACAGAAAACTCATCAACACAATCGTCGATTGCCGCATAAATCTGATCCATCACCTCCTCTACGCTACCTTTTGAAGGCGTTGGCAGCTTGGTCAAATGGACAATTTTCTCTCCAATAATTTTTCCGGCACGGATATTTGTTCCGCCCAGATCAACGCCAATAATGTTGTTAGTGACTTTCATTCATGTTAAAGTAGTTTTGTTTTTAGCGATTCGATTCTTGGGTGGTAAAAATAAGAAAAAACGAACAGGAAGCAGGAGTTATATAATCTGAATCGCTATATTTATACCTAAACTTCAGAATAATTTTTAGAATGGAAGTAAAGATCGAAGAGAGTTGGAAAAGACGTTTATCCGACGAGTTTGAACAGCCCTATTTTCATGAATTGGCCGACTTTATCAGACAGGAGTATACAACCAGGCAAATTTTCCCTCCCGGGAAGTTGATCTTTCATGCATTTGAGCAATCTCCATTCGATCAGACCAAAGTAGTGATCCTTGGGCAGGATCCTTACCATGGACCAGGTCAGGCACATGGTTTGTGCTTTTCAGTGCCGGAAGATATAGAACAACCACCTTCCCTTCAGAATATTTTCAAAGAGATCGAACAGGATCTGTGTATTCCCGCTCCTTCCGGCGGAAACCTTGATCGCTGGGCTTCCCAGGGCGTACTGCTTCTGAATGCTACCCTTACGGTTCAGGCCAACAGGGCGGGATCGCACCAAAACCATGGCTGGGAGAAATTTACAGACAGGGTGATTCGGATTCTGGCAGAGGAAAAGGAAAATCTTGTTTTTATGTTTTGGGGTTCATTTGCCCAGAAGAAGGGTGAATTTATCGACAGGAACAGGCATCTCGTCCTCACGTCACCTCACCCGTCACCACTCTCCTCCTACCGGGGATTTTTCGGCAACAAACATTTTTCAAAAACTAATCAATACCTTGAAAGGCACGGAATTGAACCAATACAATGGTAACAATTGGGAAATATGCTCCTATTGAGATCATTCCAGTAGATTTCCTCCAGCGGATTTGCAATCCGCTGGAGCAAGGTTTCCCAATTTCCCAATTATTTTTTTGGCTGCGTCCAGCTGGTCTGGTTTACCAAGATCCATCCAGAGTTCTGAAGCATCAAAATAACCATAGATCGCCTCAGTTTGGGCCAGTCTAAGGTATAGCTGAATCAGAGAAAATTTGCCGCTTTCCGTAATAAGTGGAAAGATCTCAGGTTGAATTATCTGTATTCCACTAAAGGCCAGGACATTCAAATCAGAATTTGGTCTGGAAAATTTTTCTTCTCCGGTTTTCACATTTTTCCAACCTGACAGTAGCATGGCATGATTAAACAACAAATATCTGTCGGTCTCTCTTTTACGAACAGAAAGGGTGGCCAAGCCACCACTTTTAATATGAAATAGTAAAAGTTCAGAAAGATTGACCGTACTAAGGACATCCACGTTATAAAGCAGAAAGGGTTCTTCATCTCCAAGTAAATGTCTGGCTTTCAGGATGGCACCACCTGTATCCAATAGAAATTCCCTTTCATCGGAAATGGTTATGGGCAATCCAAAGTTCTTGTTTTCATGGAGAAAAGTTACGATCTGATCGCCAAAATGATGGATGTTGACTATAATTTCCGAAATTTCCAGTTCACTTACCTTTCTGATTGCCCTTTCAAGAAGTGTCTTCCCTTTTAGTTCTATAAGGGCTTTGGGTCTGTCAGACGTGTATGGAAAAAGCCGCGTACCTAAACCTGCAGCTAAAATGAATGCCTTCATAAGAAAAAAAATTAGTTTCAGGCAATTCCATCCTGCTCTCTATGATGTAATACAACCCTTACCGGAAAATTGGATCTCAAATGTTCAGCCATTTTTTCAGCAGAATAAACAGACCGGTGTTGTCCGCCGGTACAACCAAACTGTACCGAAAGATGGGAGAATTTTCTTTTCATGTATCCTTTTACGCTCTGATCGACCAGGCTAAACACAGCATTAAGAAACTCATCTACTTCAGGATAGGCTTCCAGGTAGGTTATTACCTCACTGTCTTTTCCTGTCAGTTTTTGGTATTCGGCCAACCTGCCGGGATTGGGCAAAGCCCTGCAATCCAAAACGAACCCTCCACCGTTTCCGGAAGGATCGGCAGGAATTCCCTTTTTATAAGAGAAACTAGTGATGGATACAGTCAGCTCGGTATCTTTCGAAGCCAGATTCTTAAGAACTTCCGATTCAGAGAGAGAATTTAAGGTCGAATAAAGTTCAGAAAGCTGAACGGGAAGGTCAATATTCTTCATGACCACATTCAAATTCAGCAAGGCAAATGGAATGCTCTTTAAAAAATGTATTTTCTTCTCATAGAAACCTCTGAAACCGTACGCACCCATTGCCTGCATCATCCTGATCAGGACAAATCCGTAAAAAAACTGTTTGAACTCCTTCCTGTTTACCGGAATAATTTTTGCCAGATGATTGAGGTACTCTTCCATTAGTTCTTCACGGACAGTTTGTGGAATATCCGCTTTAGCATCATAGAGCAGGGAGGCAAGATCGTATTGCAACGGTCCCCTCCTACCTCCCTGGTAATCAATAAACCACGGTTCACCCTGCCTTAGCAGGATATTTCTGCTCTGAAAGTCGCGCATCATGAAAAAGCTGCCTTCAGCCTTCAGCAGATAATCACAGAAGGAGGTATAGTCATCCTCGAGTGCCTGTTCATCGAAGGAAACTTTGGCAAGTTTGAGAAAATAATATTTGAAATAATTGAGGTCCCACATCATGGACTGACGATCGAAAGCCTTCCTGGGATAACAAAAATTGAAATCTATCTTCTTTGCCGCAGTAACCTGGATAACGGGTAAAATCCTGACTACCTTCCGATAAGCTTCAACAATCTCTGATGAAAAACCGGCCTTGCTTCGAATATCGGACAAAAAGGCGAATAAGGTAATATCACCAAGATCTTCCTGGAGATAGAGAAATTCCTTCGGATCATATTCATAGATCTCCGGCACGTTGATATCGCATGCGCGAAGGCGGCTGGAAAAACTGACGAATGCATTGTTTTCTTTCTCGTCTTCGTTCCAGGTACCAATAGCGATAAAATGGGTGCTTTTAAGTCTCATATATTCACGGTAGGAGCCCGAAGGGGGCATCATCTCCACCGATATCACTTCTTCAGAAAAGCGTTTCTGAAAAAGCTGAATTAGTTTTTGTTCAGTTTGTTTTTTCAAGTTGAGTGATTTAAAGCAAAAATATCAAAAAAAAGCTGTCCCAATGATTGAGACAGCTTTAATGTGCTAGAAAAATGATTTCGAAATACAATGAATCGAACGGATGCTTTATTCGGCAACGACTTCGAACTCCAGTTCAACAACCACTTCACGGTGAAATTTCACCTTTGCAGTGTGTTTTCCTATTTCCTTGATAGAATCTTCTTTAATGGTAATCTGTTTGCGATCAACCTCAAATCCTTTTTCCTTCAAAGCTTCAGCAACCTGAATGTTGTTGACAGATCCGAAAATCTTGCCGGTTGAACTGGTTTTTGCACCAATTACAATCGAAATAGTTTTCAAGATCTCAGCTTGTTTCAACGCTTCTTCTTTCAGCTTGGCTTCTTTGTGAGCGCGTTGTTTCAGGTTCTCAGAAAGAACCTTTTTTGAAGACGGGGTGGCCAAAATAGCCGATTTCTGGGGGATCAGGTAATTACGACCGTATCCGTTCTTGACAACTACCACATCGTCTTTACTACCCAGATTTGCAACATCCTGAAGCAGAATAATTTCCATTTTCGTACCTCCTACTAATTATTTTAACAAATCTGTTACATAAGGCAACAACGCGATCATGCGTGAACGTTTGATTGCCTGTGATACTTTACGCTGGTATTTCAAAGAAGTACCGGTGATGCGACGGGGTAATATTTTACCCTGCTCGTTGAGAAATTTTTTCAAGAATTCAGGATCTTTATAATCCACATACTTGATACCGTTCTTTTTGAAACGACAGTATTTCTTCTTTTTTACTTCAACCGAAGGAGGAGTAAGGTATCTGATTTCACTGGAATTTGTGCTCATGACTAGTTTTCTGATTGAGTTTTTGCGTTATTTTTTTTTCTTCTCTTTTCGCTGTACTCAGCAGCATATTTCTCCAGTTTCACGGTAATGAAACGGATAACACGTTCGTCACGGCGAAACTCTGTTTCGAGTTTTCCGATGAAGGCAGAATCAGCTTTGAATTCCAGGAGTTGATAAAAACCTGTAGACTTCTTTTGAATGGGATAAGCTAATTTTTTCAATCCCCAATTTTCTTCATGAATCAATTCACATCCGTTGGAGGTGATGAGATCCTTGAACTTTCCTACCGCTTCCTTCATCTGAGCATCAGAC
Organism: Prolixibacteraceae bacterium; assembly: GCA_036508555.1. Classification (GTDB taxonomy): domain Bacteria; phylum Bacteroidota; class Bacteroidia; order Bacteroidales; family Prolixibacteraceae; genus CAINVV01. The sequence continues at coordinate 25,780 of DATCHD010000007.1, read as the reverse complement.
AAAACGGGAGTAGTAATGAAAACGGTTTCGTACTGGTTCAACATACATTAATAAATTTACAATTAACAATATTCCTCATAATTTGAGTGGCGCAAAATTACACATCTTTTCTCTTTAAACAAATAGTCTTTCAATATTATTTGGAAATTTCAATAGCAGGGAAGTATTGGATAATTTATATCAACATTCTATATTATTCTTACTTTTAGCAACAGTTTGTTCTCATTTAATCCAATTAAAATGAGTTTGGTTATTTGTATCTTATGTATAACTGCATTCTTTGTTTTGCTTGTTGGCTTTTTAAAGGAAATGTGGTCTGCAAACTTTGCCCTTGTTGCTGTTTTGATCAATGCAGGAATCAGTTCTTATATGGCCTTTAATGCAGTTACGGGGCAATCGTATCAGGAAATCATAAGTGGTGGCTCTATTTTTGGTGACATTCCCATTCGGATTGATGCGCTTTCGGGTTGGTTTATTTTGATGATGAATTTCACTGTTCTTACCGGAATATTATATGGTAGGCGCTATATGAAGCTTTATGAAAATAAATCAGGAGCTATTCAACTACATTTTATCGGCTTTATAATCAATCATTTCAGTATGATTGGTATTTTCTGCGTGCAGAACAGTCTTGCATTTCTTTATGTTTGGGAAGTGATGGCTTTATCATCTTTTATCCTGATCATTTTTGAATATAAGAAACCGGAAACCTTAAAAGCCGGGATTAATTATCTGATACAATCACACATCTGCATCCTGTTTATTACGGTTGGGCTTATCTGGGTGAGTTCGCGCACCAATTCGTACGATTTCAATGCCATCGGTCAATATTCTGCCTCTGTTTCGCCAGCCCTTAGCTCTCTTTTGTTCCTGATTTTTTTTATCGGATTTGCTATTAAAGCAGGTTTCGTGCCGTTCCATACCTGGCTTCCTTATGCCCATCCGGTGGCTCCATCACATGTTTCAGGGGTAATGTCGGGGGTAATGATCAAACTTGGTATTTTCGGTATTTTAAGGATGCTCCTGTTAGTGAACCAAAACTATTTGAGCATCGGGTATTTCATTCTAATCGTTTCGCTAATATCTGGTGTGTACGGTGTAATATTGGCTATTGTCCAGCATGATTTAAAGAAATTGCTTGCCTATCACAGCATCGAAAACATAGGCATCATCGGAATGGGCATTGGACTTGGGGCAATCGGCATTGGAATACAAAATCCATATCTTGCTTTTGCAGGTTTTGCAGGAGCTTTGCTCCATACCCTCAACCACTCGTTGTTCAAATCGTTGTTGTTCTACGGAGCAGGAACTATTTATCAGGCCATTCATACCTTGAACATAGACAGCATGGGCGGTTTGATTAAAAAAATGCCCCAAACAGCTATTTTGTTTCTTATTGCTGCCATGGCTATTTCCGGCCTTCCACCGTTTAACGGGTTTGTTTCCGAATTTCTTATTTATCAGGGATTTTTCGAAGGCATCCATTTGGGGTCTATCTTATTAACCACTGTTTTAATTATATCAATTGTTGCCTTGGTACTTATAGGCGGGTTGGCCCTGTTGTGTTTTACAAAAGCTTTTGGTATTATTTTCCTGGGCCAGGAACGAAAGGAATTTGATCACGAGGTGCATGAAGCCGAAACATCAAAGTTGTTACCGGGTTATCTCGTTGTGCTGTTCATTTTAATTATTGGACTATTTCCACAAATGTTCGTCAAGCTTTTGATAAATCCTGTCCGCCTTTTTACGGGCAGTTTAGACGTAGCTTCACCAATTTTAATGATGACTGATAGCCTTCAGTCAATTAGCCTGGTTGCCTGGTCGTTCTTACTGGCCATTGCAGGTATTGCGGTAATAAAGCTATTTGTTAGCCAAAACCGTCAAACGGTTGTTTCGCCTACCTGGGGTTGTGGTTACGTTGCGCCCAATAGCAGGATGCAGTACACGGCTAGTTCGTACGTTCGTACTTACCGGAAACTAATAGGACCCCTGTTACTAATGAATAAAAGGGAAGTAGCTATTGAAGGTGTGTTTTCAAGCCCAATTCATTCTGAAACACATCCTTATGATAAAGTTGAGGCAACTTTTATCGATGTTCCCTTGAAATTTCTATATGCTATTTTGGCTCGTGTTAGATTTCTCCAAACTGGAAATGTGCGGCACTATATATTATATGGAGTACTCTTCATTTTTATTATTGTTACCTTTTCACTTTTGAACGTTGCCTGGGTTTATTTGGTTGACCTATTAAAACAAATATAATGCGTGGATTAGGTTTGATCTTAATTGTTATGACCAGTTTCTTTTTCACAGGAATTGTATTCAGGACAAAAAGTCTTTTCGCCGGAAGAAAAGGCCGGGGCATTTTTCAGCCCATGAAAGATATTTGGCGATTGTTTCAAAAAGGAAGCGTTTATAGCCAAACCAGTAGTTTTATTTTTAGAATTGCCCCTAACATCTATTTTGCTTCGATAGTTATTGCTATTATGCTCATCCCTTTTGGCGATCAAAAAGGTGTTTTTTCGTTTAATTGTGATTTTGTGTTTTTTGCTTACATACTGGCTGTCGGAAAATTTTTCAACATCATCGGGGCCCTAGATACCGGCAGCAGTTTAGAAGGTATGGGAGCCAGTCGCGAAGCATTATATTCGTTACTGGCAGAGCCTGCTTTTTTCATACTAATGGGTTCATTTGCACTACTTACCGGCTATACTTCATTTGCCGATATTTTTGCCAGTATTCATTTTGGTTCGTCTATTTCTTATGCCATTGGGGTATTGGCTTCGTTCGTATTGGTTATCATTGCCATGATCGAAAATAGCCGGATGCCTGTTGATGATCCTAAAACCCATCTTGAACTAACCATGATACACGAGGTGATGATCCTTGATAACAGTGGTTTCGATCTCGGGTTGATATTTTATGCAACGAACCTGAAATTTGCCATGTATGGCGCTATCATTGCGAACTTATTTCTGACACCCGGGAAAGAATGGTATTATTCCGTTCCTATTTTTATTGCTGTGCAAACTCTTTTTGCGATAGTCGTTGGAACGTTGGAATCATTTATGGCCAGATTTAGGATGAACCATAACCCCCAATTCATTTTTACGCTTACTTCTATTTCGCTATTGATCTTTCTTACCGTACTTCTGGTGGCAGGAAAGATTTTATAAACTGAAAATGATAACGATATGATCAATATTTTGCTTGTAATATTTGCGATTAGCCTTCTTTACATGGGCATTGCCAATCAGCTTTCTACTTGCATCAACATTCTTGCGTTGCAAGGGATACTCCTTTTTGGAGTGTCGCTTATTGAATTGATACAGATCAATACCATTAACCTGATTTTTATTCTGTTTGAGACCATCGTATTCAAAACTATAGTCATTCCAATCTTCCTAAAAAATGTGATCAAAAAGAATAACATTGTGCGAGAGGCAGAACCCTACCTGACTGATTTTATGTCTATCGTGATCATTACCAGCATCATTTTTGGATCGTTCATTTTGTCTAATGTGATTGATGTGGTGCATTTGCGGAAAATGTTTTTTATAGTGGCGCTATCTGCTTTGTTCACCGGGCTATTTATAATTGTCTCCCGAAAGAAGGTTGTCACTCATATCATGGGCTATTTGGTCATTGAAAATGGAGTATTCATTTTGTCACTTTCAGCTGGCAATACGATGCCTATGCTCGTGAATACGGGAATTACACTCGACATTTTTGTGAGCGTTCTGGTACTTGGTGTTTTTGTGAACCGGATAGGAAATACCTTTGAGGAGATGAATATTGATAACTTAACGAATTTAAAAGACTAGTATAAATGCTTGTTTATTATCTTATTATAGCTTCTTTAATTGGGATTTTTTCCGTGTCAAACCGTAACAGAACACTACGATTTATACTCGTTAGTTTGTTTCTAATACTTCAAACCGCAACAACGATTTATGCCTATTTTCATTTGAACGAAGAAGATTCCGGCTATTTTAAATTCGATGCCATTGGAGTACTTTTCATGTGTGTTCTTACCTTATTAAGTTTTACAACTATTTACCATAGCTACATCTATCTTCGGCACAGAAAAGACAGCAGCCGCATTCAAAGCATCTATTTTGCGGCACTTGTCATGTTAATTGTCGCTATGACTTGTGCCTATCTTGTGGCCCATCTTGGCCTGTTGTGGGTCTTTATTGAGTTGACAACGCTTAGTGTTGCTGTATTGATCTACCATGAACGGACACCTCTCGCACTTGAAGCAACATGGAAATATGTGTTCGTTTGTTCCATTGGCATTACGATAACTTTTATTGGGATCATCTTGCTTAGCTTTGGTTTGAGTGAGACGGAGACTATTGATTTTTCTTTCAAAGCTCTACAGGTTCAGCTATTGCATGTTAATCCATCATGGCTGAAACTTTCTTTTCTTTTTATGATTATCGGGTTCTGTACCAAGATGGGGCTTTTCCCGATGCATACAGCTGCCATTGATGCCCACACCGTGGCTCCTCCGCCTATAAGCGCTTTTATTTCAACCACTTTAATGAATGTTGGGTTTATTGCCATCTTTCGGACTTATTCACTTTTTGCCCATACTCCTATTCTATCCTGGATGAACCAGGTGTTATTGTGGTGCGGATTAATTTCAATTGTTGTTTCGGCGGCTTATCTTTTAAAAGTAAAACACCTGAAACGTATGAGTGCTTATTCCAGCATCGAGCACATGGGCTTGGCAGCTATCGGGCTTGCTTCCGGCGGAATAGGATATTTTGCAGCCATCTTTCACATGGTACTCCACTCTTTTGTTAAAGCAAGTGTTTTCTATCAAATAGACCAGTTTCACCGCAATTTTGGCACCTATATAATCAGTGAGACTGGAAATTATTTTAATCGGAACCGGCCCGGTGCCATGGTATTCCTGTTGGTGCTGATAGGTATAATAGCAATGCCTCCATCAGGATTATTTGTTACTGAATTCTGGATATTCAAAGCCTTGTTTACCTCTTCTCATTTCTATATTTTGATTTTGGCCCTGACATTTCTTTCAGTAACCATCTTCGCTTTAGCCAAAAACTTTTTATACATATTATTTAACCAGACAAAAGATTTACTCCCTGCGGAAGAAAAACCAGTCCCTTCAGAAACATATTCACAATATTTTCTGTTGGCTTTGATCTTTTATTTTGGAATTAATCCTCCTGATCAAATGATTCAACTTATTCAGGAAGCTGTAAAAAATTTACCCTAACGACCATGAAATCTATCAGTATAAAAAACAATGAAGCCATAACCCTTCCTGCAATCCCGGTATTAAACTATTTGGATTTTCTGGAATATAATACCGGATTGATGGGGGATGAAGCGAACCATTGTGTTCAGTATTTTGCCTTTCAGCGGAATAATGTACTGAAACTGATCTGCTGTATGGCCAATGATAGCGAAGGGAATATAAAAATTTCTTCTTCGGAAGTACTATTTAATAGCCCTGAAGTGTATCCTTCATTCTCGAATATACACCTCTCATTTCATTGTTTTGAACGCGAAATACATGAAAATTTTGGATTGAACTATGCCGACCATCCAAGTTTAAAACCATTAAGGTATCCATTTAACAAGGCAAATAAGAATTCGACGATTGCTAATTATCCTTTTTACCAGAGTGAAAGCGAGGAACTGCATGAAGTAGGCGTTGGCCCCATTCACGCGGGCATCATTGAGCCGGGTCATTTCCGGTTTATTTGTAGCGGTGAGCAGATTTTGCACCTCGAAGTTCAACTTGGATACCAACATCGGGGTATTGAACAATTAATGATTAGTAAAAAGAATTTATTACAGCGAAACATGTTGGCCGAATCGATTGCCGGCGATACAGTGGTAGGACATACCACCGCATTTGTAAAAACATGGGAAAGTCTTTGTGGGTTCGAGGCTTCCCAAGATATTCAGTTTGTCCGCACTTTTGCCCTTGAATGGGAACGTATTGCCAATCATACAGGCGATCTTAGCGCTCTTTGTAACGATATTGCATACCAATTAGGAGCATCTGTGTTTGGCAGACTGCGCACCCCAATTATTAACTCATTTCAGGGTTGGTGCGGCAACAGATTAGCCAAAAGCCTGGTTCGTGCCGGAAACAATCGATTTCCATTTACCAGGAAAACAGCAGATACCTTCCTCAAAGTAATGGATACCTACGAGCTTGATTATCTTGAAATGTATAAACGAATGAGAAATCTCCCAAGTGTTTTAGCACGGTTAGAAAAAACTGGTATAGTTAATACTGCACAAGCCGCTGAAATTGGGACCGTGGGCATGGCTGCCAGAATGTGCGATATACATCGGGATATTCGCGCCTCACATCCACATGATTTATATGTTGGCCTTAATCATCATCCAATTACTAAACGGCATGGCGATGTATATTCGCGTACCCAAATTCGCAAAGAGGAAATTCTTCAATCATTAGTTTATGAAAGACATTTCATTGAAAATATACCTTCCCTTTCTTCCTGCAATAGGGAGTTGAAACAACCAACGCCTGACACATTTTCACTGTCACTTGTAGAGGGTTGGCGCGGAGAAATTTGCCATTGCGCCATTACCGATGAAAGAGGAGAATTAAAAATTTATAAAATTAAAGATCCATCTCTGCATAATTGGCTGGCTGTCGCATTGGCCGTAAGAAACAATGAAATATCCGATTTCCCGGTGTGCAACAAGAGTTTTAACCTGAGTTATTGTGGCCATGATCTTTAGTTCTCAAATTGGCTCATTTTCAAACCATTCAATTTGTTCTTTATGATTTCAGATATTAAGATTTTATATCATCAAGGAAAACAATACATTCCAGATGTAAAAACAGTTGAAATGCCTGGGATATTCAGAGGAAGGCCTGTAATTTCCCGGATAGAAGTGGATACAAATAGGCTGATCGAATTATGCCCTACTCATGCCATTTCATCCAATCCCGTAAGCATAGATCTTGGAAAATGCTTGTTTTGTGGAGAATGTGAATATGTCTGTCCAGATAAAATCAGTTTCACAAAAGATTATAAGCTATCCTCTAATTACCGCAATGGATTAATCGTGAGAGAAGGAAATGACTCCCCCATTATCTTGAACCCCTCATTAATTCGGAAAGAGATTACAAAGCTCTTTGGGGGTTCGCTTAAGCTCAGGCAAGTATCGGCTGGAGGCGATAACAGTTGCGAGTGTGAACTTGGCGCGACCAGCAATGTAAATTTCGACATGGAACGTTTTGGAATTGAGTTTGTCGCTTCGCCTCGCCACGCCGATGGAGTTGTTATTACCGGCCCCATTACCGCAAGCATGGCCGAACCACTTCAGATTTGCTATGATGCCATGCCCTATCCGAAAATTATTGTTCTCGTTGGTACGGATGCCATAAGTGGAGGTATGTTTGCCGACAGTCCTGCTATCAACAGGGGGTTTCTTGATAGATATCACATCGACCTTTTTATTCCCGGCAATCCGGCCCATCCCTTGACGATCATCAATGGATTGCTTTCATTAATAGCAAAGAGAAATAGGTGAAAAACAAAAAGAGCTGGTTTTACAACCAACTCTTTCCAAGCTTAGATAGATTAAAACACTTAGTTTTAGTAAAAGCCGAAACAACGTTTCATTTCAATTCCAGCACTAAAATATATCTTTTTATTAAAAAATGTTAAGATATTATCGTTTTTATGAATAAAATGTTAATAAATATTTTTGTATAATTATTATATGTATGATAATCTGATTGATATCAAAATGTTTTTTGCAAATGTTCTTCAGCTCCTCCCGTTTCGAAATATCCGAATAACCGATGCAAGATGAATTTAAAACTGTATTTCTTTGAAAAAACAATATATTGTCATTCCTTTGCGAAGTGAAACCCATATATTTCTAAAGTGGAATTTTTTTGTAATGCAACGATTTTTAACGGGATTATCCTGTTTACCTTATTTGCATTTTTTCTAATTTTAGCAGTACCCCAAAGATTTGGCTTCCTAATCACCCTGCTGGCAATTATTTATAATTCAATTTCGACAAGTTTGATAGCTATTCAAGCGCTTATATATCAACCTGTTGAGTTAACAATTCGGTTCGGTAATTTTGCCGGGGATGTCATGTTGAAAATAGATGGACTCTCTGCTTGGTTTATCCTGATCATCAATTTCACGGTTCTGACAGGATTTTTCTATGGTCTGGGATATTTAAAAAAATATACGCTATCAAAGGCGAAAATTTCTTTGCATTGGATTTTGTTTCTATTCTTTCACCTGTCTATGCTTTTTGTATGCATGATTCAGAATAGCGTAGCCTTTTTGGTAGTTTGGGAGATCATGTCGTTCACCTCCATGATGCTTGTTCTTTTTGATCACGAGAATCCCCAATCATTTAAAGCAGCCTTAAACTATTTTGTCCAGATGCATATAGGGGTTACCCTGTTGACCATTGGTTTTATCTGGGTATATCATCAAACAGGTTCTTTCAGTTTTGATGCCATCAGCCTCTTTTTTCAGTCTAATAATAACTTGTGGTTATTTCTTCTTTTTTTTGTTGGATTTGGAATCAAAGCAGGGTTTATTCCCTTTCACAGTTGGCTGCCGCTTGCCCATCCGGCAGCACCGGCACATGTATCGGGAATTATGTCGGGGGTCATTGTAAAACTTGGGATCTATGGGATCCTACGCATGATAACCTTTCTTAAAAGTGATTTTTTACTACTTGGTGAAATAGTACTGACCCTTTCAATTTTATCGGGGTTGTATGGAATTCTAAATGCTGCAGTGCACAGGGATTTTAAGAAAATGCTGGCCTATTGTACCATCGAAAACATCGGAATAATTGGAATCGGAATCGGAATCGGACTGATGGGTATTGGTAACAACGCTCCATTGATGTATTATCTTGGTTTTGGCGGTGCACTGCTGCATGTATTGAATCACTCGCTGTTCAAGTCGTTGCTGTTTTATGCTGCAGGCTCCATCTATCAGCAAAGCCATACGCAAAACATGGAAAATTTGGGTGGGTTGATTAAATCCATGCCTAAAACCGCGGTTATCTTCCTGGTAGGAGCGCTTGCCATCGGCGGACTACCTCCATTCAATGGTTTTATATCCGAATTTTTAATCTACAGTGGACTGATTGAAGGAATTCATACCAGCAATATCAGCCAAATCATTCTGTTAGTGCTCTCATTGGCCGGGTTGAGTTTCATAGGAGGCTTGTCAGTTCTCACCTTTACCAAGGCTTTTGGCACGATTTTTCTTGGTCAGCCACGAACAATCTTGCACCACAAACCCCGGGAAGTTATGCCGTTGATGCTCATACCGCAATACCTGATTATAGGCGTCATGCTCAGTGTAGCTTTTCTTCCCCAGGTTTACATGAAAATAATTGGCAAGATGCTGGCATTGATCAATCCCATGCATCCGGAACAAACCATTCTAACAGGTATTTACGAAACCACTGCCCATATCAGTCTCTATTCATTGTTGCTTTCAGGAATGGTAGCAGCAACATGGATAGTTAGGTCACTAGTTCTTAAAAACAGATTGAAAAGGACGGTTTCCACCTGGGGATGTGGTTATGTCGCACCAAGTAGCCGGCAACAATATACTGGAAAATCATTTTCAAAACCACTTGGTAAGATATTTAACACGTTGCTGATAGAGAATAAACAATTCAAGGAGTTGGATCGGGGTGAAATATTTCCTGGAAAAAAAAATTATATCTCTCATTATCAAGATTTTTTCGAACACAATCTAATCAAGCCAATAACAGAACGGCTGGTTTTCTCTGCCAATTATTTCAGTTTCGTTCAAAATGGACGGATACAGTCGTATGTGCTTTATGGTCTTGTATTTATTCTTGCAATGGTCCTCCTCTCTATTTTTAATTTGGTAGCATGAACCTTATAACAGCATTTGTATTGATTCCCTTTACCGGGTTACTACTTCTCCCCTTTTTGAAAGTTAAGGGGAAAGGTATTTTGTCGCTGATTCTGTTGGCGGTCAATGTGGCACTATCTGGAAATTTGGCGATACAAAGCCTGATCGGCGAAACTATTGTATATACCCTACCGGGAAATTTTATCACCGGTCCAATTTCGATACGGATCGATGCCTTATCAGGGTGGTTTATTCTGATCATTAATCTGATATTTACAACCGGTGGCCTATATGGTTATTCTTATTTAAAAGCATACAAAAGCCGTAGCAATAGCCTTAGCCTGCACGGCATAGCTTTTCTATTGCAACACGCCTCTGCTGTTAGCATTTGTGTGATCCAGAACAGTTTTGTTTTTCTGATCGCCTGGGAAATACTGGCTTTGACCTCCTTCGTACTGATTATTTTCGAACATGAAAATCCCATCACCATCAAAGCAGGGATCAATTACCTGATCCAGGCCCATTTTTCGATTTTGTTTTTGATGGTTGGTTTTTTGTGGGTCATCAACAAAACGAACAGTTATGATTTTCAGGCTATTACATCCTATACTGCTTCAATTTCCGAACCGGCCTCTTTGGTGCTTTTCTTCTGCTTCTTCATTGGATTTGCTTTTAAGGCTGGATTCGTACCTTTTCATACCTGGTTACCATACGCCCACCCGGCAGCGCCTTCACATGTGTCGGGCATGATGTCGGGTGTTATTATAAAGATTGGAATATTTGGAATATTGCGGATGTTATTGGTCATCAAGACAGATTTCACTACGGCTGGATACCTGATATTGATTGTTTCAGTACTCTCCGGTTTGTATGGTGTGATGCTGGCCATTATTCAGCATAACTATAAAAAATTATTAGCTTACCACAGTATTGAAAACATAGGTATCATCGGAATTGGCATCGGAATCGGCTGTATCGGGATTGGTTCCGGAAACCAGGTTCTGGCGACATTGGGTTTTGCCGGTGCGTTACTGCATACCTTGAACCATGCGCTTTTCAAGTCGTTACTATTTTATACTGCCGGTAATGTCTACCAGGCAACGCATACGATGGATATTGAGAAATTAGGTGGACTGATAAAAAAAATGCCACAAACAGCCATTCTCTTTCTGATCGCAGCCCTCGCTATTTGCGGAATTCCGCCTTTTAACGGCTTTATTTCGGAATTCATACTCTATACCGGATTGTACAGCTGGCTTTCCGGCGGAACCCTGTTTTCTCTGCTGGCAGCCATTTTTTCAACAATTGGTCTTGTGGCTATCGGTGGACTGGCCATGATCTGTTTTACCAAGGTTTTTGGCATCATCTTCCTGGGTACGGAACGTCACACACTGCCTCACCCATGCAAAGAAGTGTCCTTCCTTCAGCTCCTGCCAACTTATATTCTAGCCGGAATCATTATCCTGATCGGGTTATTCCCGCTCATGTTTATTCACCTGCTGACTCAACCAATTTATCTGTTTACGGGAACATCTGTGATAACAGCAGCCCCGCTGCAAGCCCAGGTATTTGGCGCTCTACAACCCATCAGCTGGGCTTCCTGGATCTTAATGTTATTGATCATCAGCATTTACGGTATCCGAAAATATTTGTTCAGCCACCGAAAGATCGAAATGCAACCTACCTGGGGCTGTGGTTATGCCTCCCCTACGTTCAAACAACAATACACCGCCAGTTCCTTTGTGAGAAATTATAGTAAATTGTTCGCTCCTGCCCTGCTGGTAGAAAAAGAGGAGGAGACGATTCGAGGCGTTTTTCCTGCTAAAATAAAATATCGTACCCACACCTATGACAGAGTAGAAAAATGGCTGATCGACCCTGTCTTGAAGTTAAATAAAAGCATTATGGGTTGGTTTATTTTTTTAAACAACGGGAAACTGCAATTTTATATATTATATGGAATTCTCTTCATACTTGCAGTGCTGGCCATTCCAATTTTATTCCGGAACATTGAATCATTTATCGATATTTTAAAACATTTGTAACCATGCTGAGTATTCTACTGATCTTATTGGCAGCCCTCTTTTTTACCGGGATTGTTATCCGGATCAAAAGCCTGGCTTCAGGTCGCAAAGGTCCCGGACTATTGCAACCCATCTGGGATGTCATTCGGTTGTTTCGCAAAGGAGTCGTTTTCAGTGAGACGACCAGTTTTGTTTTTCAACTTGCTCCTACTGTTTACTTTGCCTCTATTGTGATGGCTATGCTGGTCATACCGTTTGGTAAAACACCGGGTATGCTGAGTTTCAATGGAGACTTCATCTTTTTCGCCTATGTACTTGCCTTGGGTAAATTTTTCAGCATCATCGCTGCGCTGGATACCGGCAGTAGTTTTGAAGGAATGGGTGCCAGTCGCGAAGCCCTTTATTCAATGTTTGCAGAGCCTGCCTTTTTTATCCTGATGGGTTCACTGGCTTTACTTTCTGGTCATACATCATTTCAGGAAATTTTTGTTTCCCTGCACATAGGTTCACAAATTAGTTATGCCCTGGCTGCGCTGGCCACCTTCGTACTCCTTATGATATCTATGATTGAGAGTAGCAGGATGCCCATTGATGATCCAAAGACCCACCTCGAATTAACCATGATCCATGAAGTAATGATCCTCGATAACAGTGGGTTTGACCTTGCATTGATCCTTACTGCAGGATACCTTAAATTTGCCATTTTTGGTGCCCTGATAGTCAACCTTTACATCGGAGCAATCCCCTATCAATACGCCATACCGTCATTTTTTGCCATCCAGTTTCTGATGGCAACCGCTATCGGATTGATAGAATCATTTATGGCAAGGTTCCGGATGAGTCACAATCCGCAGTTTATTGTGGTACTTACATCCGTGAGTTTGCTGATCTTCTTTGGGGTGTTACTGATACTTAAAAAATTTATATAACTTCGCAACAAACAGTTAACCAATATGATACATATATTGTTAATCATTTTTATCATCACCTTGTTCTATTTGGCCATCGCCAATAGGTTAATGACCTACATCAAAGTGTTGGCCTTGCAAGGGGTATTGCTATTTTTTGTTGTCTTCATTCAGCTGAACGAGATCAGTCCCTTGAATCTTGCTCTGATTATGCTTGAAACTCTAGTTTTTAAATCGTTGGCAGTACCTCTTTTCCTTAGTTATTTGCTTAAGCGAAACAATATCACCCGGGAAGCAGAACCGTTTCTGCCTAATTTTGTCTCACTAGTGATCACGACCTCCATTGTGGTTGTCAACATTCTGATAGCCACAGTTATTAAAGACGACCACCTTGATAAAATATTCTTCGTTGTAGCACTTTCTACGCTGTTTTTTGGGTTGTACCTTATTGCCACCAGACGAAAAATTATCACGCATGTAATGGGATACATGGTCATTGAGAACGGAGTCTTTGTGCTCTCCCTGGCCATTGGCAATGAAATGCCCATTCTCGTTAACCTGGGTATCATGCTTGACATCTTTGCCAGCGTGCTTATTCTCGGAATTTTCATGAACAAAATAGGAGATGTCTTCAAGGATGTGGACGTTGACCAACTGAACAATTTAAAAGATTATTAACGCAAACACCCAAAATCAATGGTTGTTATCTATTTATTAGGATCTATTGCGGTTGTTTTAAGCCTATTCATCAGCAGGAACAAGCAGTTTGTATACGCTCTTCTGGGATTGTTCCTTATGTGGCATGTATGGTTTACTACACAGGTCTGTACCCATTTTCGCTTGACGGATTCCGTATATTTTACCTTCGATTCGTTGGGTGTCTTACTCCTGGTTACCCTGAGTATTGTTGCCATACCAGCTGCTATTCACAGTTACATTTACATTGAAAAACATGATGAATCCCCGAGATCCAGATCTATCTATCTGGCTTCTCTGATTCTGCTGATCATGTCCATCAGTGCCGGATACCTCTCCAACCATATTGCTGTTACCTGGATTTTTACCGAGATCACTACACTGAGTGCCTCCGGCCTGATATACCACCACCGCAATAAGTTAGCGTTGGAAAGTACCTGGAAATATGTCTTCATCTGTGCCATCAGTATCACCTTTATTTTTATCGGGATTCTGTTTCTTAGCCTTTCGCTGCATCCTACCGGTTCTGATAGTCTGTTTTTCAGCAACCTGCTGGCCAAGAGCACGGAGCTCAATCCGGTCTGGCTGAGGTTGGCATTCCTGTTTGTCTTTACAGGTTTTACCGCCAAACTGGGATTGGTTCCCATGTTCACGGCAGGTATTGATGCAAAAGATACAGCCCCTGCACCGGCCGGAGCATTACTGGCAAGTGTTCTGATGAACCTTGGCTTTGTCGGAATTTTCCGCTTCTACATTGTCATTGCCAACACTCCGCTCTTTCACTGGGCAAAACTGGTGGTTGGAACTGCCGCCTTTCTTTCGCTCTTTGTGGCAACCGTTTACATGATTAAAGTAAAAAACATCAAACGGATTTTTGCCTACTCAGGTACCGAACACATGGGAATCGTGATGCTGGGGATCGCTGCAGGAGGCATTGGCTATTATGCAGCCATCCTCCACATTATTTTGCACGCCTTCGTGAAGACCAGCCTTTTCTTCCAGTTCAGCCAACTATACAGGGTCTTTCAAAACAAAAGCATTACTCATGTTGGCAATTACTTCAAATACAATCCAACCGGAGCAATGGTTTTATTGCTTGGGTTCATAAGTGCTGTTGCAATGCCACCTTCCGGACTTTTTGTCAGCGAATTTCTTATTTTCAAATCTATTTTTGATACCGGACAAATCTTCCTTTTGATCGCGGTGTTACTGCTTTTAACCATGATTATCTGGGCATTCGGAAAAACAATTTTCAAGGTTCTTTTTGTTCCATTACCAGATTTCGACGATTCACATGTTGTTAAAATCAGTCCTTGGGAGTCCCTAACCCAGTTTCTGTTGCTTGCTGCAGCTGTCTACCTGGGATTGAATCCACCTGCGGAATTTGTGCAGCTGATAAAGGAGAGCATTGTATTGTTGCCGCACTGATGAAGAGAGACCTGTAACACAAAAAACAATTAATATTTCAGCAAATTGCTAAATTATGCAAACGCTAAAAATTAAAAATAACCAGTCAGTGCCTGTTTCCGGAATACCGGAAATGGATTACGAGGCATTTTTTGACCTGAATACCGGATTGGTGGTTGGGAAATCTGAAAGACATTGTGTCAGCTATTTCGGTTACCCGGAAGGTGACAAAATCAAGTTGATATGCTGCATCGCAGATGACCTTGAGCATGTGATTCATCTCTCTTCCTGCTGCATTTCAGCCTTGGAAATTCTTCCTTCATTCTCTGCCAGACTCCTTTGTTTTGAAAAATTTGAACGGGAAATACATGAGAATTTTGGTGTAAAATATGGTGATCATCCTTGGTTAAAACCGGTCCGCTATGCATTTGACCGTGCAGATGCCTCTCAGCAAATCGACAATTATCCATTCTATTCAATTGACAGTGAGGAACTTCACGAAGTTGGCGTAGGTCCTATTCACGCAGGAGTCATTGAACCTGGCCATTTCAGGTTTATCTGCAACGGAGAACAGATCCTGCACCTTGAAATTCAACTTGGATACCAGCACCGGGGAATAGAAAAATTATTCCTTCAGAAACATCGCCTCTCAGAATTAACCACTCTTGCCGAGAGTATAGCGGGGGATACGGTTGTCGGTCACACGCTTGCTTTCGCCCAGGTGTGGGAAAGTCTGTGTGGATTTACCTCTTCGCGCGACCTGGACTTCGCCCGAACCATCGCCCTGGAACTCGAAAGAATCGCCATCCATACCGGCGACATGAGTGCCGTATGTACGGATATTGCCTATCAGTTGGGGAGTTCGGTCTACGGACGGTTGAGAACTCCAATTGTGAACTTTTTGCAGGAATGGTGTGGTAACCGCTTATCCAAAGGACTTATCCGTCCTGGTAAGAATAAATTTCCCTTCGATCAGGCACATGCGGATAGACTCAACCAGGTATTGGATGTCTTCGAACCCGATTTTGTGGAGATGAATACGCAGTTGTTCAACCTGCCGAGTGCACTCTCCAGGTTCGAGCGGACGGGTGTGTTTTCGTTTGAAGATGCCTCGTCTATTGGGGCGGTGGGTATGGCAGCCCGGACGAGTGGGGTTCTTCGCGACATCCGCTCTTCTCATCCTTCCTGCTTGTACCCCGAACTTCAGCATGAGGTTAAGGTCAAGCATCACGGGGATGTCTATTCGCGGGTGCAGGTCAGAAAAAATGAGGTTTTGCAGTCTATCGGGTATCTGAGAACATTGTTAGCTAATGTGCCTGCTTATGTAAATGGCAGAGGGCTCTTATCCGAAGGAGAAAATTCTTCCAGGGAAAAAGAATCTGCTGCACGCTCGACACCTGGAGCCGGACTCTTCTCCCTTTCGCTGGTTGAAGGATGGCGCGGGGAGATTTGTCATTGTGCGATTACGGGTCCGAAAGGCGAACTGATATATTACAAGATCAAGGATCCATCCTTTCATAACTGGCTCGCGCTAGCGTTGGCTGTTAGAAACAATGAAATTTCGGATTTCCCGATTTGTAATAAGAGCTTTAATCTTTCGTATTGTGGGCATGATTTGTGAAAATTTTTCCGGTCCCTGAGCTTGTCGAAGGGCCTACGGCCGCAAGGCCCTTCGACAAGCTCAGGGACCGGAAAAATATGGAAATGTGAAAATGCGCCGGTTCCGCTCCGACGGATTTGCAATCCGTTGGAAAAAAACTACCAGCGGATTGCAAATCCGCTGGAGCAAGTAGAGCTGATGCAGATTTGCAATCTGCATCAGCTGATAATTGATAACAATTAATAATTGCATTTATGTTTGATAATATTAAAATTTGGTTGCATCAGGGGAAGCAGTTTATCCCTGATGTGCGTAATGTAAAGGTCCCCGGAATTTTTCGGGGCAGACCCATCATTTCGACCGAAAAAGTGGATGAAAAAGCTTTGGTTGAGTGTTGCCCTGTTCATGCAATATCCACTGCACCAGTGTCCATTGATCTGGGGAAATGTACTTTCTGTGGCGAATGTGCCATGGCCTTCCCAAAAAAGATAACCTTTACCACAGATTATAAGATGTCGACCAATGACCGGCAACGATTGATTATCAAAGAAGGAGTAGACGAGGCTATTGAGCTGAATAAGGATCTCATTCCAAAGGAATTTAAGTCCCTCTTTGGCAGCTCTTTAAAACTCAGACAAGTTTGCGCCGGTGGCGATAATAGCTGTGAATGGGAATTAAATTCAGCCAATAATGTTCAATTCGATATGAGCAGGTTTGGAATCGAGTTCGTTGCCTCCCCGCGGCATGCTGACGGAATTGTGATTACAGGTCCGATGACTGCCAACATGGCCGAACCGCTTCAGATTTGCTACGATGCCACTCCTGATCCTAAGATGGTGGTACTTGTCGGTACAGATGCCATCAGCGGTGGAATATTTGAAGGCTCTCCTGCCCTGAACCGCAGCTTTCTGGATAACCACAAAGTAGATCTCTATATTGCAGGTAATCCGGCGCATCCGCTGACGGTGATCAATGGGTTGCTGGCGCTAACGGGAAGGGAATGAGAGGACGACTGGTTTAAATGGGTTCATTCATTTCCTCCATTGCATCTTTTTCAATCAGGCAAATAACATTTTGGTGCAACCACAGGAATGAAGCGGGTACTAAATTGGATATTTTTCCTGAAAGAAATTGTTTTACAATAGTTCTTTTTTGAGATCCGTTAATCAAAATAAGTATCATTTTCGAATGCAGAATATCCGCCATCCCCAAGGTTAATCCATAAGCCGGTTTTATATGCATTTCAGATACCATCTGATGCTGAAGCGACATTGCAGAAAGTTCAGCAATATGGCAATTGGGTAGCAAAAATTCAGCAGGTTCATTAAAAGCAAGGTGCCCGTTCATCCCCAATCCTAAGATGCACAGATCGATTGGTCCTTCCTTGTTCAGTTTATCCTGAATATTCAGGCATTCCTGAATTGGATCTTCCGGGTTACTGTTAAAACCGGTATAGCGTGAACCGGAAACCTGAAGTGGCTGAATAAGGTGAGTTTGTAAATAGGATTCGCAGGATGCCGGGTGATCCATGGGTATTCCGCCCCATTCATCGAGTTTGATAATCCGCAACCGGGCAAACAATTTCGGTTGTTCCTGATATTCTTTGCCGAGAAGTTCATACGTTTCTGTTGGACTTCCCCCTGTAGCCGTGCAAAGCAAAAGATTTTGGTTCTTTTTGATTTCCTGAATAATGATATCTTTTGCTTTCCGGCTTAACTCTCCGTATGAGTTTAAAATATCAATTTTCACAATTTTAGTTCTCCCCAGCCTTTCCGGTATTCTCTTTTAACAAATTGGTTGGCTTGTTCAAAATTTGTTATTCTCATATTTGGGCCATCCCATTTATAGTTAATATAACGGCCTGGGAAAGTATATGCATCCATTTGCCCATAAACAGGATCTTTTCGGATTATTTTTTCCCGGATATTAAAACTTCGTAACAATAAATTGCCCATTAATACCGTTTCGGTAAGTGGCCCTGCGTATCCCACGAAAGGGGAAGAGACTTCTGCATTTCCATAACCGGCAATACAGGCATCAACCCATTGCCACCAATGGCCATCCATGTCGCCTTCAACGCGGGGATATTTTTTCGGAATATTAATCTCTTTGTTTCGAGCAAGAGGTAAAAGGACTGGATTTCGACCACCCCAACCGCAGGCAGCTTTACCCTTTGTGCCTATAAATAAAGTACTTCCTTCAAAATCGTTTAATCCTGCCGGCCAGTCACCGAATACTTCATTCATATTCACATCAGGATCAATCTCATAGGGACGTTCAGGAGTTATGCCGCCATCCATCCAGTATAAACTCAAATCCTTTCCGTTCTTCAGTTTATATTTAAAACGAATTGAACTCGACACCGGTCCGCTTTCGGGGTAAAGGCCTTCCGTAAAGATGCCGTTATATACTGTACTGGCGCTGCCAGAGACTTCTGTCGGATATCCAAGATCCAGCAATTTAAAAGGAGGTCCCATGATGTGGCATCCCATATCACCTAGTGCACCGGTGCCAAACTGCCACCAACCGCGCCAGTTGAATGGCACCATATTTTCGATGTAATTTGTTTCCTTGGCTGTACCAAGCCAGAGATCCCATTTAAGTTCTTTTGGCACCGAAGGTCTTGCAGCAGGCCAAGGAATTCCTTGCGGCCAGACAGGCCGGTCGGTCCAGCAATAGACTTTCTCAATATCTCCAAGTATACCTGCTTCAATCCATTCGCGCAAAGTACGCATCCCGTCACACGAAGCACCCTGATCGCCCATCTGGGTAACCACCTTGTATTTTTCGGATGCCTGCGTAAGTATCCGGGCCTCATGAATATCATGGCTCAGCGGTTTTTGAAGGTATAAGTGTTTTTTTAGTTGCATGGCACTTAAACCAACAATGGCATGGTTATGATCCGGTATGGCGACAGAGACAGCGTCAAAGTTTTTAGCCTCTTTATCAAACATTTCGCGCCAGTCGTGATAGAATTTGGCTTTTGGAAATTCTTTTATACGGGGAGCTGCCTGCCGGTCGTCAACATCACACAGGCAGGATATCACGGTATTTTTTTTAGGCGCTGTAGCGTAATGGTGGATATCGTTTTCTCCTTCGCCGCCACATCCAATGGCCGCAATATGCAACTTATCGCTGGGAGGTACATGACCTAAACCACCTATTGTAAAACTTGGGAGAATGGTAAAAGCAGCCGCACTTGAACTGGCTATTTTTACAAAATTCCGTCTGGAAACATCGCCTGAAGTCGTTGATTTTTGACTAATTTTATTCATTTTATTAATGGTTAATGCATTAATTACTAATGTTTTGTTTTACTTTGATTTCTTATTCAAAGGTTTAACTGCAACTTCCTTAAAGAATACAACATCCTTATCCCCATGATTTTGCAATCCAATAAATCCATACTCCAGACGGGGACCGTGGTAAGGTTCAAAGTCAAATTTACGTGCTGGTACCGGATCGCCTTCTTTGAAATCAGTCACTTTTACCCCGTTCAAAAAAACAATGGTCCGGAGTCCGTCCAAAGTGATTTCCATGGTATTCCATTCCGGACCTGGCTTGCCGGTTTTGGCTAATGGTTTTGTCAGTGAATACAACATGCCGGTATAATGATAATCATCTTCATTTGAGAGTTCAGGCTTATTATCAATCTGAACCTCGTAACCATAAAAAACCGGCATCCATTCTTCATAAGGTTCAATCGGTATTCGGATAAATACTCCGGAGTTACTGTTGGTGTCGCGCATTCTAAAAACGATCCGAATCGTACAATTTCCGAATTTTTCGCCCGTCCAGTAAAGCAAACCCATTCCGCCGTGTGACTTTATCAAACCATCTTCAACATACTGAGAGCCAGGACCAACATGTTTCCACCCGGTTAGATCTTTCCCATTGAATAACTGCCGCCAGTGACTGGTATCCGATTTTTGCAAAGAGATTCCATTTGGTTGCGAAATTTGGTCCTTAGTCTTCGAAACACAGTAACCCGGACTCTGAGAAATCATGGAGAACAAGATAATTCCGGAAATTAAGATTGATGCCATTGCCTTTTTCATAACATTACTATTAAGTGAACTCCAAAAAGTACGGAATTCCGCATTGCGTAACTTTGAATTCAGTCTTTTCGGAGCAACCTCAAATATAAAAAAAATCAAACAATTAATAACCCGGATTTTGAGTTAAGCAGATTAACATCTGTTGTATCCTTCGGAATCGGGAAAAGCAAATGTTTTGAATCACTAACGCCTCTCCATTTTTTTACCAAGTTCCTGCTTGGTTTCTGAGATTACATTCGAACTAGTGTTGCGTCAATTTTAAATTAACGCAACACTAGTAGGTATTTCAAAGTATTACCCCTACCACATATTTTTCCTTCTATTTCTAATACATCTCTTACTTTCCAGAAACCGGCACGATCATTATTTCCCGTTCATACAGTTGTGGCAAAGCCCGGTAAGCGTCGAAAATGCCACGAGCCGTACAACCAACGCCCGAAGTGGCATAGTCGAGATTTAAAGTGTTCCCATCTTGTTCCTTCAACTGATAAGTGTACATAGCTTTGGTCAAATTCTCGGTAGAATAACTTGACGCATTGAAATTGAAAAGCTTATTCATTTTAATATTCAAACCCAAACCTTCGGCATCAGTAATTTTCATCCATCGGTTATCGGTGCGCAATCCACAATCCTGTGGCAAAAGGTAAGGTTCATACATATCTTTTACCGTAGTTTTATATATCCCGATTTTGTAACCGGTTTTCCTGTCAGGATAATTTTCCTGCGGGCCGCGGCCATACCATTCCACCTGATCGAAAGACTTACCAAGGGTCATAGTAAGCCCGATCCGGGGCAACCACAGCGGCATATTTCCCTGAGGAATAACTTTGTGATGCAGGTTCAAAACACCATCAGCTGAAATAACATAAGAGTAAAGATTTTCGAACCCATTAAATTGAACGCCCCAGACATACAAATCCTTTTTCTCTAATTTTTTACTACTCCCGGTCAAACAAATCTCCCGAACATCAAAATAAACCTTTCCATTCACCTCTTTGCATTCAACCGACATCGGATAAAAAGTAAGCGTATCCAATCCATTCGAATAATACTCCGTCGCAATTTGAGCACCAAAACCAGTCTTCCAACTTTTTATCTGAACCGACCTTGAGTTCCATTGATCCTGCTCATTGGCTAGTGGGGCGCGCCAAACATTCAGTTTTAGCGGCGATTTCAGCATTTCTTTGCCTTTAATTTGAATGGATTTCAGCATACCACTTTTCTTGTCAAATGCATACTTGAAATCTGTGCCTGAAACGGCGATTTCGTCACCGGTTTGATCCAGTTTTATCTCGGAGTTTTGCTTCACCGTAGCAACTTCCAATTTCTGGAACCAGGTTAATTCCAATTGATCCCAGGAAACCTCATGACCTGCTTTGACCCATAATTCGTCTTTCGCTAAACAAGAACTTACCATAATGCGATATTCTTTCCCCGGTTTTATTGTTGGCTTTTGGTAAGGAATCTGAATGAGTTTCTTCGACTGTGCTGGTACCTGCAAATTCAACTCACCTTGCTGAATAATTTCACCATCGGCTTCGAGGAACCAACGGGTTTTATAATGCGATGCATCCAGAAAATTATTTCGGTTCCAAACTTCAACCCAGCCAGCTTCGGCATCAATCAGTTTTATTGAAAGTGGCTGAACAGATTTTTTCATTTGCCACATTTCGGGCTGAGGCCTCCGGTCGGGCCAGATGCTTCCGTAGGTACGGGCTCCAATTCCATAACTAAAATAAGATCCCTGATCGGATTCTTTTTCAAAATCCAACCATAGAGCAGCCTTTTTCGGATCAAAACTTCCGGGGAGAACAGCATCGTTGAAAATGCCAACATTATCCAATTGCGCATCGCAAATGTAAACATGGGTATCCTGTCCGTGTTCCTCGGCATTGCGACCAATATTTACAGGTAATGGAAAATTGCTGATCTTTCCCGAAGCGGCAATCGATCCGGTTGCTTTGCCGTCGATATAAACGGTCAATGTTTTGCTGTCGTAAACACCAGTTAACTGGTGCCAGTTATTTTCCCAGTTTGATGGCAAAAGGGTTCTGAGAATGTACTGTTTATCCGTGTAGATGTAAAAATCAAGCGAATCTTTTCCGCGTTGCTGTAACCCAAACTGGTAATTTCCTTTGGTGATAAACGATCCGCTACTGCTTACCAGTTTGCGTGGATAAACATCACAAGTCAAAGTCAGTTTTTCGCCTTTCAGTTCTACGTTATTCTGGCGATAAACTTCTACCCACTGATCATGTCCGTTCAAATCCAGCACATTTCCGGTCATACCTTTCACAAGCTTTGCATTTCCCATCAAATTAGCAGGCGTATTGTATGGGGAAGAGTCGGTTAAAAGACGCACTTTCTCTTTCAGTCCGGGACTAACGAAATCCCAAATGGCGCCACCCATTGTCCGCAGATGTGAATAGATCACGCGCCAGTAATCGTCGAGACCACCGCCGCCATTGCCGGCAACCGAAAGATATTCATCCATAAACGATGGGCGGATATCTGTACTATCAGGGCAAACACCTACCTGCATATCCAATTCAATGGGCAATGGATAGCGTGGCCCGATAATATCTTCAGCCGGATGGACAAACGCATTTCCGCCATACATCCAGTACCGGGTTGGGTCGTATTTCCGTCCTTCTTTGACTACTTCCATAATATTCGATCCTTCGCCACTTTCATTTCCGGCGCTCCAAAACAGGATACACGGATGGTTCCGGTCTCTCAACACCATTCGGCGGACACGTTCTTTATACATCTCGGTAAATTCGGGCATATCCGACACATATTCGGAAACATGTGATTCATCGCCGGTTTCATCAATGATAAACAAACCGTATTCATCGGCCAGTTCAAGATATTTGTTGACCGGAGGATAATGAGAAGTCCGTACAGCATTGAAATTGAATTGCTTCAATATTTCGAAGTCTTTGCGAATGGTTTCTTCGTTCATGGCATGACCCAGTTCGGGATGCTGCATGTGGGAGTTTTGTGCATTAATTTTTACCGGAACGCCATTGAGGTAAAAAGTTTCGCCACGAATTTCAGTTTCCTTGAATCCAATCCGGGTTTCGGCCTGATCTCTCACGCTACCATCTTCGGCCAGTAATTGCATTTTCAGGGTATAAAGATTGGGCGTTTCCGATGTCCATTTCTTCGGATTTGAAATGCTTTTCTGCAAAGCAAACTGGGTTTTGCCTGCCTTGTCAAGCGATATCTTGTCGCTTGAAAGTTCTGTCACCCGTTGGTTATTGCTGTCAAAAAGTTGCGCTTTTACAACACAAACCGATGCGGGCGATTCCTTGTATTTTTTTACGTCCACTTTTACATCAAGTTTGGCATCGGTATAAGTAGCATCCAAATCGGTGATTACCTGCCAGTCGAAAAGCCGCTCGTTGGGCACTGCATATAACCAAACATTGTCAAAGATTCCGGCCAAACGCCAGTAATCCTGACCTTCCAGATAATAACCGTCAGAGAATTTCAGCACCAGAACAGCAATGGTATTTTTGCCGGGGCGAAGATATTTGGAGATATTATATTCTGAAGGTTCCTGTGCCCCTTCATTGTAACCAACCTCCTGCCCGTTGACCCAGATAAAGGAGGCCGAAGCTACTTTCTCGAAACGAAGAAAAGTTTGATCGCCTTTGAAATTCGCCGGTAAATTGAAAGATAAACGATATGCACCGGTAGGGTTATACTCTTTAGGTACAGATGGTACAGAAACGCCAAATGGGTTAAAATCCTTTTGAGGTTTGTCACCATAACTCCGGATTGGCATATTTTTAGGCCGTAAAACGTTAAACGGGGCATGAACATTACGGAACATCTTGTCGCCAAATCCTTGCATTTCCCAGTTGCCTGGTACATTAATCGAAGACCATTTGGTGTCGTTAAATTTTTCCGAATAAAAATCCTGAGGAATTCCGTCTGGAGTATCAGAATAGAAAAATTTCCATTTTCCGTTCATTGAAAGGTTCTTTTCGGGAATAAAATAGGCCCGGCCTTCCTCCTGATTCAATTCAAATACTGATGTATTCTCAATATAATCAGAAAGGTGACTTAAAAAATTCTGCTGTTGAGAATATCCCAATATAACAGTGAACTGTAAAACAAGCAATAAGATTAATTTTTTCATACTGTACTTAATATATAAAGTTATAATTCATAGAAACTGTTTAAATTTAGAATATTTACAAATAAAATACTGATCATCAGTTTATTAGTTGATTTTGTTTTACTACTTAAAAATCTAATTTGAATTTTTGAACCGAAAATATTCCGGTGTGTGAGCAAAAGCGATTCATATGTGGCCAAATTAGTTTAACTCCACACGTTGAATCTTCTTTACGGCAGTTGCTCATGGGGGTATTCCCCCATTATTTGCTACTTTTTGAGTTATGAGGACACATTTCTCCCATTCACTTGCATGTTAATACTCATATTTTCCTCCTTTCGTTGTTTTTATGTCGCTTCGATGAGCCGGTCGACCTTATAAAAATGGTGTTCATACATTTTTAATTCTATTTGATGCCCGCTGCTGGTTATTTTAGCAGGGACTGCAATAAACCAGTCAATAAATGTCCGGTGTTCCTGTTTTTTGAATTTACTCTTCTTTTGGCGCATCATCACCGACAGGTTATAAGCCAAAACATTCATTTGCCACAATATGTCGTTTGCCCAAAAGTTATCGGTCAGCGTAGTTCCGTCCATGGTATGCCCTTTTACCTGTTCAATCCATGTTTCGCTGGTCGAACGTTGTTTGTATAGCTCATGCAACCCGACAGCATCCATGTCATAATTACTTGCATAGCAGACATACTGATAAACCGGTACGATTTGTTTTTCTCCAAGATATTCGACCTGCACATATTCTTTGACGCTGCGCATGACCTTCAGTACCCTTAGTTTGCTCCATCCGTTTGCTTTGTAGGTGAACTCACAGATAGCAACATCTTTATCTCCTTTGATTGAAACCCAAGTTTGTGATTCAAACAGTTTTCCCAGATTCTTCAGTTTCACCTTGACCAGATAATCCCAGTTGAATGATTCCAACAAATCGAAAAGTTCTCCTGAAAAGAAACGTTAATTCACTACTGTCCGGTTATAAGTCAAACAATTTCAATTGATTAGGATCTTCTAACACGGATAAATTGTAGTTATTGTTTGTAAA
>DATCHD010000006.1:0-30441 GCA_036508555.1 Prolixibacteraceae bacterium | reverse complement strand
TTTTTGAAGTTGGAACTTGAAGGATTATTAAGGTCGCCCCAGAATGAACCAATGACACCAAACCCCTGCCGCCAGTTTGCACACAAATTATCTGTCCCGCACGTAAACATGCTTGAGGTAAAATCTATGCTTCCGTTATGTTCTGCTCTTATCAGTGAATAAGCTCCATTTAAACCAGTCTCAAATCCGGCTAAACTTGAATACAATGTTTCAGATGTAATGAGGTGTTGCGGCTTTTCTTTCAGCAAATCTGTCTCACATCCGACAAAAAATATCACAATTAATATAACTGTAATGATTTTTAATGATTTAATTTTCATGGCATTTACTTTATATTGTTATACTTCATGTGTTTATTTAGAATCCCAGATTTAGTCCAAAAACAATTTCCTTTTGTAGAGGAATAGCTTCCTGATCTGTTAATTCCGGATCAAGTCCACGCTAATTTGTAAAAGTGAGCAAGTTCCTGCCTGTGACATAAAGTTTTAACTTGTTCAAACCTACTCTACCTAAGATATTTTTCGGGAAATCATAAGATAGGGATACATCTTTGAGACGGACGAAACTTGCAGACTCGTAAATGCTTGCCCCTATTCCAGCCATCCTGAATGCATCCACATGGTTCATATAAAAATCATTGGATGGATTAGTAGGTGTCCACCAGTTTTTGTTGATAGTATTGTGACGAACCCCTGCTGTGACACCAAGATCTGACATCAGAGTATTTTCTTTAGTAACACCTTGAACGCCGTGTATAAAAACATCGAGAGTAAAATTTTTGTAAGACAGTGAGTTGGTAAGTCCCCAAATGAACTTGGGATCCTGCTGTCCAATTATTTGCCTGTCGCTGGCATCCAGTTTACCATCTCCGTTCAAATCCTTAATTTTGATATACCCAGGCACCGAACCCCATTTGGCAGCGTTAGCAGCTTCATCAAGTTGCCAGACTCCGTCAAAAACATAACCAAAGTTTACTCTTATGGGTTTTCCGATGAACCAGGCGTTAGCGACATCATCAATTTCCTTACCTTCTGCATCCAGATCGCCATATAATGAAACAATCTTGTTCTGAACAAAAGAGATGTTACCAGAAGTAGTCCATTTGAAATTTTTATTGGCAATATTTCTGGAAACGAAAGAAAATTCCTGTCCATTGTTTTCTGTTTCGCCAATGTTCTGGGTAATTGATGTGATACCATGGACCAGTGAAATGGTCCTGTTTAAAAGAAGATCGGAGGTATTTGTTTTAAACAGGTTAAGTGTGCCTGTAATCCTGCTATTTAGTATTCCAAAGTCAACACCCAAATTTATTGTGCGTGAGGCTTCCCAACCAAGGTTATCTGAACCAAGCTTACTGGGTATATACCCAGGCAAAGAAGTGCTTAGTGCAACCATATTTTCCTGACTTAATCTGGAGATGGACTCGTAAGCACCTACAGCCTGATTACCATTCAATCCATATGAAAATCTTAGCTTCAGTTCATTGAATGAATCTTTCCAGGGGAAAAACTTCTCCTCTTTTATATTCCAGCCCAGTGCCATAGAAGGGAAGACACCCCATTTGTTATTGGCTCCAAACCCTGAATAACCATCCCTGCGGACTGTCAGTGTAAGAAGATATCGGCTTGCATAAGCATAATTCAGACGAAGCATTTGTGAGATCAAAACAGTCTCGTTTAATGAATAACCTGGTGTTACCAGTTCCGCCTGTGCCGCTGAGTACCAGCTAAGAAAATCATGTGGAAATCCTGATGCACTCATGGTATTTGAGCTACTCTTGTTCCCTTCATAGCTTAATACTGCTGTTGCAAAAATATTATGATCTCCAAACTTCCTGGTATAAGAAAGGATATTTTCAAGAACAGTATTGAAATAATTGGAACGGGCTGTACTTGCGCTTCCGCGGGCATCTAGCCCTGTTTTTGTGTCCCGGCCTCTGTAAGTCCCGGCATCGGCAAATCTCATTCTAAAACCCGTATTGACCCTATTACTCAAACCCTTTACAAAGGGGAAATCAATAATTGCAAAATTATTACTTACAACCTAGTAAGACTTATCAATATTCTTAAATAATGTAGTTTCAAGTGGATTAGTTCTCACAGGATCATCCAATATCGGAGTAATTGTCAGATTCCCATTCTCATCATATGCAGTAGCTAAAGGATTTCTGAAAAACAAATCCCCCATATTCGGGGACACTCCGCTCATATCATCAATTGATAACTGGGTACGTGTTCCAATTGTAAGCCATTTGGCAATCTTTGTATCGACATTTATCCTGTTTGTTATACGCTGAAAATTATCGTTTACAACCAAACCTCTTACATTTAGCCAACTTCCTGCAATATAATACTTTGTTTTCTGGAAACCTCCGGATACTGCTATGTTGTGCTGTTGGCTGTGACCATTTCGTAATCCAAGATCCAGCCAATTTACCCATTTGCCGGAATCATATACATCCTGTTCTGATTGGGTCATACCTGAAGGCAGACGGGTCATTTTAAAATCATAGAACTGTTTACCATCCATTATATCCGGTAATTTGACAAAGCTCTGAATTGAATATTTGCCATCGTAAGTTATTGAAGCTTTACCTTCAGAACCTTCTTTTGTGGTAATCAGTATCACCCCGTTCGACCCTCTGGAACCATAGATAGCGGCGGCAGAAGCGTCTTTCAAAACTTCTATTGATTGAACATCATTGGGATTGAGATCACTTAATTGCCCTCCGTAAGGAATTCCGTCAACAACTATCAGAGGATCAGTGCTGGCCAGGATTGAGTTACGACCTCTAATCATAATTGCTTCACTGGGCGCAGCCCCTGCTGAGGTTGTTTGTATCATTACGCCAGGAATTGATCCCTGTATGGCCTGTGCAATATTCAGGTTAGGTGTCATCTCCAGCCTATCTTTTGGCAAAGAGGCAACCGTTCCTGTTATATCACTCTTTTTTTGAGTACCATAACCTACAACTACAACTTCATCAACTCCAACCGTTTCTTCTTCCATCGCAACAATGAAAGAGGTTTTCCCGGCTATCGGAATTTCCTGTGTTTTCATTCCCACAAACGAGAAAACCAGTGTGTTGGCATCCAGTGGAACAGATAACTGAAATTTTCCATCGTTATCAGTCGTGATACCGGTAGTAGTACCTTTCAATACGATCGTTACACCAGGTATTGGCTGGCCTTTTGAATCGGATACTCTTCCTGAGATTTCTTTCTTCCGGGGCTGTTGCTGTTCCGGTAATGCAGGAACATTTGCTTTTTCTTTCAGAATAATCTGCTGCTCACGTACCTCGTAATCAACATTGCCTTGCTCACAAACGGATTTGAGCACTTTGTCAAATTTTGCATCCACAAAATCGACCGAAATTTCTTTTGAGCCATTCAGGATTTCGTCCTTGTACAAGAAAATGTAGTCGGTTTTCTTCTCGATACTCCCTAACACATCATGAATGTTGGCTTTGTTGAAGTGCAACGAAAGTGTTACCTGAGAAAAGCTGTTACCAAACGAGGCAACGACCAGAAAAATTAGTAATACGGTTAGTTTCATCTTTCTTAGTCTTAAACGCATCTCATCCCCCAACGGGAATAAGATTACTCGCATTTTTTTCATAATTTTGAACCGTTAAATGACACATTAAAAATTTAACACACACTAAACCGGGGGGTGCTGGAACGCTCTCCGGTTTTTTTATTTTATAATCTCATAAAGATCGTCTCCTTTTTTTACAATCCTAACCGATGCAGCCCTGGCTACACGCTCACAAGTCTCCTCCTTGTCCTCTTTTAATTGTAGCTTGCCCGAAATGCGCAGGTCTCTTAACAAGGGGTCACTGATCTGAAATCGGATGTTATAGTAGCGTTCGAGCTGTTTTACAATACGGTTCAGATCGGCGCTTTCAAATTTCAAAATACCCTTTGTCCATAAGGTATAATTGTCTGTATCAACTGCCTTTATATCTATTTTTCTGGTGGTTCGGTCGAAAGATGCCAACTGATCGGGTACCAATTCTATCCCTTTTTCAAACAATCCGGCATTGTTTTGTTCAATAATAACTTTTCCTTCTGCCAACGCGGTTTCTATTAAATTGTCAGAAGAATAAGCCGATATGTTGAACTTTGTGCCCATCACTTTGATGCGAATATCTTCTACCTGCACTAAAAACGGATGACTTTGATCGCGCTTAACCTCAAAAAAGGCCTCTCCCTCCAAAAATACCTCTCGGCTCTTGCTGGTGAAATTTTCGGGATAGATCAACCGGCTACCCGCATTGAGAAAGACTTTTGTCCCATCTGACAGAAGCAATTCAGATGTTTTGCCATAGGGAATGATTAACTGGTTCATTGCTGCTATTGACGGTTTAGAAATGTATGCGATCAGTGTATCATTGTTGACCACCAATTTCCCGTCAGCTTGGTATTGGAGAACCGATTTATCATCCTTCAATACAATATTTTCTCCGTTAGCACGGATCAGTTTGGCTGAATTCGAGGGGATCGGTTCAGACAATTTTTGGGCTAACTCTTCCGAAATGAATGTATTTTGCTTGTAAAACACCAATGCCCCAACGGAGAAAAAGATAAGGGCTACTGCAGCGTATTTTAACAAGCCGAAAGTCACTTGTCTGCTTCTCCCAGATCGCTTTTCTTCTATCTGCTTTAGAATTTTGGAAAACAAAAGAATCTTCTCCTCTTCTGCTAACTCTTTGTTGTTGGTACGAAATTTTGACAACACCTTTCTGGCCAACAAAATATTTCTTTTTTCTTCAGGATGATTGGTTTCAAACTGTTTCCACCATTGTTCCAATTCTTCATCCGGTTGAAAAACCCAAATGATGAAGTTCTTGTTTTCAAGATATTTGCTCAACCGTTCCATGTTCTGTTCGACGTTATACCTATAAAGGAGACAATCGGTCAAAACATGGACAAATTATTATCGTTTTTTTTTACTTTTTGAAATAAAATGAAAATAAAATGGTAATCGACTCACCACCAATTATTTTTCTGATAGTTTTCAGGGCTCGATAGACGTGTTTCCGAACAGATTCAACTGAAATTTTCAGAATATTGGCAATCTCTTTGTATTCGAGCGATTCGTTGTAATGCAGATAAAGAGCCTCTTTCTGTTTGGCAGGGAGCTTATTAAGGGCGTTCAATACTTCCCGGTTGATCTCCGCTTCCTTTTCCTGCTCAATGATCTGAAATTCGATACTGTATTCGGGTTCAAAATTGACAGATTCATTGAAACTGTGGCTGATCTTTCTGCCGGCTTCCATTTTCTTAATCAGATTTCGTTTTAAAGCTAAAAAGAGGTAATACTTCAGGTTTTCAGGAGAAATTCTCATTTTGTTCCGTTTCAGAAAGAGCTCAAGAAACAACTCTTGCAGCGCATCTTTAACGGCCTCTTCATCTTTGCAAAGCTTTGTTCCATAGTGGTAAAGGGCTTCGATGTGAAGGTTATACAAAATAGCAAAGGCCTCCTGATCACCCGACTTAAAACGGTTCCAAACAACCAGCCAATCATCTTTGCTGACCTCTTGCATCATTTGTCTTAGTTAGTTTTATATATTATCTGAAGGTTTCCCCCAGCAAAATATATCAACAATATGAGCAATAATACTAAAAACAGCGAAGAAAATTGTAATTATTATTGTTTGGTTAAGTTCTCAACACTATCTACCGGCTTTAAGCGGAAGGTAAATTCGTGTTTTTTTCATCCAGCAAATATTCAGGTTTCTTGCGGAATTCAACAAAAAGTGATGGATTAAAGGGTGACTCTATCTATAAACAAAGATGCCAAAACATCAGTTCAATGCAGGTAAAACTTTGGGAACTTTCTTTATTATTAAAGTGTTTTCGCGACTTCTACCTGCTCGAATGCCTCGATAAAGTCTCCTTCATTGAGGTCATTGTAATTTGCAATGTTTAGACCGCATTCATAACCCTTAGCCACCTCTTTGACGTCATCCTTGAACCGTTTCAGCGATTCGAGTTCGCCGGTGAAGACGACAATACCATCGCGGATCAGGCGCACCTTGGAATTCCGCACGATTTTGCCATCGCGGACGATACATCCGGCAATGGTTCCCACCTTGGTGATTTTGAATACCGTAAGAATTTCGGCAGTACCCTTGATCTCTTCTTTGATCTCCGGGGCAAGCATCCCTTCCATCGCCGATTTGATCTCGTTGATCGCATCGTAAATGATGGAATACAGACGGATGTCGATCTCCTCCTTTTCGGCCAGTTTCCGGGCGCTCATAGAAGGACGTACCTGGAATCCGACGATAATGGCATTGGATGCGGAGGCCAGCATGATATCCGATTCGGTGATCTGTCCGACGGCCTTGTGAATCACGTTGACCTGGATCTCGGTAGTCGAGAGTTTGATCAGTGAATCGGAGAGTGCTTCGATAGATCCATCCACGTCTCCCTTGACAATGATGTTCAGCTCCTGGAAGTTGCCAATGGCAATCCTTCGGCCGATTTCGTCGAGGGTAATATGTTTCTGTGTCCGGAGACCCTGCTCACGCTGTAGTTGCTCACGTTTGTTGGCAATCTGGCGGGCTTCCCGCTCGCTCTCCATGACATTGAATTTATCGCCCGCCTGGGGAGCTCCGTTCAGACCGAGAATCAATACAGGTTCAGCCGGGCCCACACTGTCGACACGCTGATTCCTTTCGTTGAACATCGCCTTCACGTGACCAAAATGAGGTCCGGCCAGCAAGACATCTCCAACTTTCAGGGTACCTGAGTGCACCAGAATGGTTGCAACGTAACCGCGTCCCTTATCGAGAGTTGATTCGATGACCGAGCCACTCGCTCGCTTGTTCGGATTGGCCTTCAGGTCGAGCATCTCGGCCTCCAGAAGCACTTTCTCAAGCAGTTCATGAACACCCAAACCGGATTTGGCGGAGATGTCGTGTGACTGATATTTACCACCCCAGCTTTCAACCATGTAATTCATGTTGGCAAGCTGGTGCTTTATTTTTTCAGGGTCGGCAGTGGGTTTATCTATTTTATTGATAGCGAAGACGATAGGAACGCCGGCGGCCGAAGCGTGGTTAATAGCTTCAACAGTTTGAGGCATAACGTCGTCGTCGGCCGCAACGATGATGATGGCGATATCCGTTACCTGGGCGCCGCGTGCACGCATGGCAGTAAATGCTTCGTGACCGGGAGTGTCGAGGAAGGTAATTTTCCTTCCGTCTTCCAGCGATACATTGTAAGCGCCGATATGCTGTGTGATTCCTCCGGCTTCACCCGCAATAACATTGGCTTTCCGGATGTAGTCGAGTAAAGAAGTCTTACCGTGGTCGACGTGTCCCATGACGGTGACAATCGGCGGACGGGATATCAGATCCTCAGCAGAATCCTTCTCTTCCAAAATGGCTTCCTGTACTTCTACTGAAATAAATTCAACCTTGTAACCAAACTCATCGGCAACGACCGACATGGTCTCTGCATCCAGACGCTGGTTGATAGAAACGAAAAGTCCCAGTGACATACAGGTTGCGATAACCTGCGTCGGGTTAACGTCCATCATGCTTGCCAATTCACTTACAGAAACAAACTCGGTAATTTTGATGATATTTCTGTCGATATCGGCTTGTGCACCCTCTTCAGCCATCTTTTCCGTGTAAGCAAGACGCTTGTCGCGCCGGTGCTTGGAACCGCGTGTTTTCTGGCTTTTGGTAGTCAGACGTGCGAGTGTCTCTTTAACCTGCTTCTGAACATCTTCATCGTTGACCTCTTTCTTAAGCGGTAATTTTTTCTTTACAACCAGGGAGCTTTTCTTCTTGATTATACTCTTTTCTTTTTCCTTTTCCTTCTTTTCCTTGGGATCTTCGATGCGTTTCTCAAGGTTAAGGGGAACGCGTTCCTTGGCATCCTTGCTGACGCGTTTACGCTTTTTCTTGCGCAATATACGGTCTTCATCCCGAATTATTCCCTTTTTAAGCGCCTCGCCAGGCAGATCAATTTTACCTACTACCTTAGGACCAGAAAGAATTTCTCTGGCATGTTTGAATATTTCTTCGGGAACTTCTGCAAGGTCCGGGAAGATCTCTTCCAGCGGATCAATATGGTGTTTACCTTCACGCACCGGCTTAACAGGTTTCCCTTCAGCCGTCTTGGGCGCGGCATGCTTCTTCTTGGTAAGGGTTGCCTCTTTTTTGCTTTTTTCCGGAGTTTTTGCTGTTTCGAGATCGATCTTACCTATGATATTCAGGCTGGATTCCAGTTGAGGCACATTTGAAATCAGCTCCGGTGTACCTTCTTCAATAATAGGTGCCTTTGCATCACTCTTCTCTGCTGGAGCAGTTGCCTCTGCTTTTGTTTCAACTGCTTTTGGCTCAGGAGCCTTCTCTGTAATTTTCTCTTCAACAGGTTCTTCAACCGTTTCTGCCTCCGCAGAAGCTGTAGGTTCAACAGTATTGGGCTTGGAGGTAAGATTATCAAGATCGACGGTACTAACCACTTTAAAGGCCGGTTTCTCAGGTTGAGGCGTATGCGTAATCTCCGGTTTTACAGTTTTTGCCTGCGGTTCGTGATGTTTGATATCCTTGTAGTGAAGGCTGTTGTCCGTAATACTGAAGGAATCATCCTCAAAATCCTCGGTGATCACTTTGTGTTCGAGAGGATGAACATCTTCAATGGTGATGGTATCTCTTTTTAATCGGCCTGGGCGATGCATATCCGCTTCGACTTTGGCATCGTGATCCTTTCGAAACTGTTTTTCGAGCAGCATCTGAGCCTCGGCATCGATCTTGGCGTTGGGATCAGGAGTCATTTTAATGCCCTGCTTATTCAGAAACTCTACGATGGTAGAGATCCCCACGTTTAGATCACGTGCTATTTTACTTAACCTTGATACTTGTTTCCCTGTATCCATAGTTTGCCAAACAGTTTAATTTGCTTTATCTCTTCCGGTTGATTGAACGTCTGACAGTTACTGTTCAAATTCGGATTTTAGTATGCGTAACACTTCGTCGATGGTTTCTTCTTCGAAATCGGTACGTTTTATTAGCTCCTCCCTTGAGAGGTTCAGCACATTTCTGGCAGTATCACAACCAATGCCCTTGAGTCCGTCGAGAACCCAATCATCAATTTCGTCTGCAAATTCTTCCAGTGAAACATCCTCTTCATCAGCGACTTCACGGTCACGATAGACATCAATGTCATAACCTGTCAGCTGACTGGCAAGTTTAATATTCAAACCGCCCTTTCCGATGGCTAGCGAAACTTCCTCCGGTTTAAGGAAAACCTCCACCTTGTTCTCGTTGCCATAAATCTTTATGGAGGAGATTTTTGCAGGGTTTAAAGCTCTTTGTATGTAAAGTTGATTGTTGTTCGTGAAATTGATGACGTCTATGTTCTCGTTGCGTAACTCCCTGACGATGCCATGTATCCTGGAACCTTTCATTCCGACACATGCTCCGACCGGGTCAATTCTGTCATCGTAGGATTCAACGGCAACTTTGGCGCGCTCGCCGGGAATCCTGACAATCTTCTTAATGGTGATTAATCCGTCTGAAATCTCAGGGACTTCCAGTTCAAAGAGCCTCTCAAGGAAAACAGGAGAAGTACGTGACAAGATAATATATGGACTGTTGTTCCTCATTTCTACCTTGATCACAACCGCCCGAACACTGTCGCTTTTTCTGAAAAAATCTGATGGAATCTGCTCGCTCTTGGGGAGAATCAGCTCGTTGCCTTCATCGTCCAGCAACAAAAGCTCCTTTTTCCAGATCTGATAAACCTCGCCAGTGACAATCTCGCCAATCCGGCCTTTGTATTTTTGATAAATATTATCTTTCTCAAGCTCCATAATTCTGGAGGCAAGATTTTGCCTTAAATTAAGAATGGCCCTTCTTCCGAAATCGCTGAACCTGATCGTATCCGTAACCTCCTCACCAAGTTCATAATCACCGTTGTTGGCATTGGCGGCAGTAATGGAAATCTGTGTATTTACATCAGTAAATTCATGGTCTTCGACAATAAGGCGGTTCCTGTAAATCTCGAAGTCTCCCTTATCAGGATTGATAATGACGTCAAAATTCTCGTCCGAGCCAAACTGTTTTTGGATCACACTTCTGAACGCATCTTCCAATACGCTCATCATTGTTGCACGATCGATGTTTTTCAGATCTTTGAATTCCGAAAACGTGTCAATCAGATTGAGGCTGTCCATATCTTCAAAATTTTATTTGAAAGTAATTACGGGTTTAACTGTTTTAATGTCAGCCAGGAAAAATTCAATACGCTTCGTCTCGATTGTTTTCTTCCCTTCAACTTTTATATTGTTAGTCGTCTCAACGACAAAACTCTTCTCATCAGCAGAGATCAGGATTCCAATGATCTTATCTCCGTTGGCGGTAACAATCTCTACCTCTTTACCAAGATTCTTCCGGTACTGGCGTAGTACCTTAAATGGCTGTGTCAGTCCGGGAGAGGATACTTCGAGTGAGAAATCTTCTACCTCGCGGTCAAATTGATGTTCAATATGGCGACTCATCTCCATGCATTTTTCAATGCTGATACCTTCATCGCTGTCAATTATAACAGAAATAGCATTGGCAGGGCTGACGGTAATTTCGACGATAAACATCGTGTCCGACAACTTTTCCTCTGCAAGTCTGTAAATATCTCCTTTCGATATCATTTTCAATTTTAATAAAATAGGGGACAATACGTCCCCTAATCCTGCGATTAATCTCCGCTGCGAAATTACTATTAATGTTTGAATTAAACAAATTTTTATTTCTAATTTTGAGGAGAGCTGAAGCCAGTGAAAAGTGAAAAAAGCACGCTCCAGCGGATTTGCAATCCGCTGGTAATCTTTTGCCAACGGATTGCAAATCCGTTGGAGCTCTAAGATTATAAATAATTATGATTCAGTTTGATAATGAATAGTTCGACAGAGAAGCCCCTAAAGCACAAAATTATAAACGACCCAGTCTGGGGTTTCATCGACCTGACCCCGGGAATTATCTTCCATCTGATAGAACATCCTTATTTTCAACGGCTCAGACGAATCCGACAACTGGGATTCACCTCACTCGTCTACCCGGGTGCCAATCATACCCGTTTCGAACATAGCATCGGAAGTATGTATTTGGTTAGCACCGCCTTAGATGTATTGCGCGATAAGGGTGTGGAGATTACCGACGAGGAAGCCGAAGGGGTTACCATCGCTGTTCTGCTTCACGATCTTGGACATGGCCCGTTTTCCCATGCCCTGGAAGAGAGCATTGTCAAGGGAATATCCCACGAAGAGCTGTCTTTACTGTTCATGCAGGATCTGAACGAAGAGTTTAACGGCAAACTTGACCTGGCGATTAAAATCTTCCTCGACCAGTGTCCCAAGCACTTTCTGCATCAGCTGGTCAGCAGTCAGCTCGACATGGACCGGCTCGATTTTCTGAAACGTGACAGCTTTTATTGCGGCGTGTCTGAGGGAGTAGTTTCCTCCGATAGGATCATTAAAATGCTGGATGTCAGGAATGATCAGCTGGTTGTTGAAGCGAAAGGGATCTATTCTGTCGAAAAATTTCTGATTGCAAGAAGGATGATGTACTGGCAGGTCTACCTGCACAAAACCGTTGTATCTGCCGAGCGGATGCTGGTCAACCTGCTTCGTCGAGCCTCGGATCTCGTGCAGGCAGGGCACGTGGTGAAGGCTTCCAGCGCCTTTGCTTGTTTCCTGAATCATGAATTTACTGCAGATGATTTTCATTCCGCTGACAGACAGCGCAGAAAAATGGCCCTCGGTCGTTTTGCCATGCTCGATGACTCTGATATCACAAGTTCTATCAAAGAATGGATCACGCATAAGGATCCCATCCTGTCCGATCTTTCCGACAGGATTGTTAACCGCAGACTGATGAAAATTAAAATCTCCAGTCATCCGTTCAGTGAAAGTCAGCTCCTTGAGCTTGTTGAAAAGGTACAATCGGCCATGGTCATCCCGACAGGCGAAACAGACTATTTCGTGTCGGTCGGGGAGATGACCAACAAGGCCTATCAGCCTGACGAAGAGGCAATTCTGATTTTATTTAAGAATGGCAAATTAAAAGATATCCGGGATGCTTCCGACATAAATCTGGAGGGATTAACCAAGACTGTACGCAAACATTTTGTCTGTTATCCGGCAAAAATCTCATGAGGTAACTAATATTGTTTATTTTTGCAGCAAATTTTATAAGTAATTGAATGGAGTTTAAGGTCAAAGACATCGCATCGTTATTCAATGGAACCGTCGAAGGTGACGGTGAAATTAAGCTGCATAACATCTCTAAAATTGATCAGGGTGTTCCGGGAACACTCTCTTTTCTTTCTAATCCTGCCTATACTAAATACCTATATACAACGGAGGCTTCAGCGGTATTGGTCTCAAAGGAATTTCGGACCGAAGGTGATATTACCTGTACCCTGATCCGTGTCGATGATCCTTATACCGCCATTGCTGAATTACTGAAACTTTATCAGCAGCTTAAACCGGGTAAAAAAGGGATTGAGCAGCCTTCATTTGTCAGCAGCAGCGCTAAAATCGGTGAAGATATTTACCTTGGCGCTTATGCGTATATTTCTGATAATGTTACTATTGGAAATAATGTAAAAATTTATCCCCATGTATTTATTGGTGACAATGTTGTCGTGGGCGACAATACAATATTATTTTCGGGGGTAAAAATTTATCCTGATTGCAAGATTGGAGCTGATTGTATCTTGCATTCGGGCGTGGTTATCGGCGCAGATGGCTTTGGCTTTGCCCCTAATAATGACGGACCGTTTACCAAGATCGCCCAGGTTGGAAATGTAATCATTGAGGATCTGGTGGAGATTGGGGCTAATTCATCTGTCGATCGCGCTACCATGGGCTCAACAATTATTCACAGAGGAGTGAAATTGGACAATCTTATTCAGATTGGTCACAATGTCGAAATTGGTGAGAATACGGTCATAGCCGCTATGACGGGTGTGGCAGGGTCTTCCAAAATTGGGAAAAATTGCATGCTGGCCGCGCAGGTAGGAATAAGTGGGCATATTACCATTGGAGACCATGTGAAAATCGGCGGACAGGCGGGTGTTATAGCTAATGTAGCCGATAACTCCACCATTATTGGTTCCCCGGTTCAGGACCACAGGGATTTTATGCGATCGATGGCCATCTTCAGAAGATTGCCTCAACTTTCGGGTGATGTCTCAGATCTGAAAAAGTGGATGAAAAAAATGGAAGAAAATATTTAATATGACTGGGATGATTATTAAACAGAATACTATCGCCTATCCGGTAACCGTAACCGGTAAAGGACTCCATAACGGAGTTGAAGTATCGCTGACTTTTCAGCCGGCACCGGAAAATTTCGGATTCAGATTCAAAAGGATAGATTTAGCGGGGGAACCTATCATTGAGGCCAATGTCTCCAAAGTGAGAGGAACGGCCCGGGGAACAGTTTTACAGGACGGAGAGGTCTCCATCAGTACCATTGAACACTGTATGTCAGCGCTGATAACCTCAGAAATCGACAACATTCTCATTGAGATCAATGGTTCTGAATTACCCATTATGGATGGCAGCTCACTGCCTTTTGTCGAGGCCCTCCAGGAGGCTGGCTTAGCAGAGCAGCAGGCAGAAAGGGAATATTTCGTCGTCAAGAAAAAGATCACCTACCGCAATCATTCCACCGGTTCAGAGTTAACCATCCTTCCGGATGAAAATTTTGCCATTGACGTACTGGTTTCGTACAATTCCTCTGTTCTCGGCAACCAGTTTGCCTCTTTTGATAACACCACAGAATATGCTTCCGAGATTGCCCCTTCCAGAACATTCGTTTTTGTGAGGGAACTGGAGGCTTTGCTGAAAAACAACCTGGTCAAGGGCGGTGACCTCGACAACGCCATTGTGATCATGGACCAGGCCATGCACCAGGATGAACTTAACAGGATAGCCGATCTCTTTCATCATGAGCATATCCAGGTTAATGAAATAGGTATTCTTAATAACCTAAAACTTCGTTACGACAACGAATGTGCCCGCCATAAACTTCTTGATCTGATCGGCGACATCGCTTTGTTAGGTAAGAGAATCAAGGGAAGAATTATTGCCAAACGCCCGGGACATCTTGCAAATACCGAATTTACAAAGCTCCTGCTGAAGGAATGCCAGCGGAGTATGGCCGAATCTGCACCACCGGAATACCATCCGGGGAAGGAACCGCTTTACGATATCAATGCCATCAAAAAGATGCTACCTCACCGATATCCCTTCCTATTGCTGGATAAAATAATAGAGAAAGGAGCCGATTATATCGTCGGAGTGAAAAATGTCACAACGAATGAACCTTTTTTCACAGGACACTTTCCTTCAGAGCCGGTAATGCCTGGCGTCATGATTATTGAGTCGATGGCACAGTGTGGCGGGGTTTTTGTCATCAGCTCCATGCATGCCGACGGCGATTACTCCACCTACTTCATGACTATGGATAACATAAAGTTCAGAAAAAAAGTAGTTCCTGGAGATACGCTGGTATATAAGATTAAGTTAACAAGCCCCATCCGGAGAGGGATCGCGCACATGCGCGGACTCGCTTTTGTTGGTGATACGGTAGTTTGTGAAGGTGAATTTATGGCACAGATCGTAAAAAATAAATAAAAGACGAATGAACCAAGTACTTACGCATATCCATCCCAACGCCAAACTTGCGAAAGGGGTTGTTGTTGAGCCATTTGCCACTATTGGTGACGATGTTATCATTGGCGAAGGAACCAATATCGGCTCTCATGCAACCATATTTCCGGGTACACGTATCGGGAAAAACTGTAAAATTTTCCCTGGTGCTGTCATTGGAGGTGAACCGCAGGATCTGAAATTCAAAGGTGAATATTCAACTGTCGAGATAGGCAATAATACTACCATCAGGGAGTGTGTCACCATCAACCGGGGCACTGCCGCGAAAGGCAAGACTTTGATCGGCAGCAACAGTCTGATCATGGCTTATGTACACATTGCCCACGATTGTGTGGTTGGAGATAATGTTATTCTGGTGAACGCTACTTCATTAGCCGGCGAGGTACTTGTGGATGACTATGCCATTATCGGAGGACATTCAGCGATCCATCAGTTTTGCCATATCGGCAAGCATGTGATGCTTTCAGGGGGATCCCTGGTAAGGAAAGATGTGCCACCTTACATCAAAGCCGGTCGCGAACCGCTGTCCTATGCAGGAGTCAACTCGATCGGATTGCGGCGCAGGGAGTTTTCCAACGAAATTATTACCCAGATTCAGGATATCTACCGGATTATCTACCAGAAAGGGTACAATAATTCGCAGGCATTGGAAGTGGTGGAGGCAGAGCTGCCGGCTTCAAAAGAAAGAGATGATATCCTGTTATTTATAAAGGATTCCAAGAGGGGGATTATTAAGGGATATTTTCCTGATTGATGTCCCGTTTTGTCATGACCGGGCGATATCAGCAACAGAGAAACTGAAACGCAGATGAACGAAAAAACGATGTATGTATCCGGAATTGGTGAGGTGCAGATGGTACGCAGGGCCAGATCAAAAAAACTCAGGATTGCGGTAAAATCTTCCGGCGCGGTCGTTGTTTCAATTCCCTGGCAGTCTACTTTTTC
The DNA here is from genome assembly GCA_036508555.1 of Prolixibacteraceae bacterium. Lineage (GTDB taxonomy): Bacteria > Bacteroidota > Bacteroidia > Bacteroidales > Prolixibacteraceae > CAINVV01. The sequence goes on along the minus strand of DATCHD010000006.1, from coordinate 14,799 downwards.
GAAAGGAGAGTCTTTCCTTGAGGAGAAGAAAAATTGGGTAATCCAGACTAAACAAAAACTTGAGAAACAGGGTCTTACCAGAACTCCACTTCAGCCTGGAGAACTTTTTTCTACCAGAAGTCTCAAATATTTTTTGCTGCCGATGAAGACCGAAAGAGTTAAAGTCTTCTTCAAACAGGATGAGCACATCGTCGAAATTGGCTATCCCGAAAATGAATCGCTGGAAGAACCCTTGTTCAGGGATATGATCAGATTTTCAATTGATGGCGTACTTCGTTATGAAGCAAGAAGATATTTGCCTGCCAGGACGATGGAATTAGCAGACAAGCTGGGGTATTCCTTTAAATCCATCACCCTCAAAAACAATAAAACCAACTGGGGAAGCTGCTCGGGACTGAAGAACATCAACCTGAATATCCACCTGATAAGGCTTCCAGATAGGATGATAGATTTGATATTGGTTCATGAGCTGGTCCATACTAAAATACCCAACCACGGACCATTATTCAAGGAACAATTGAAGAGGCATTTTCCTGATGTAGAAGAGTTAAACAGGGTCATCAAACAGTTCAGTCCCGAACTATTCTGATCAGATGGAAAGCAGGCCAAACTGGTCGGCCAGCGAGGTGAGGAAATAAGAAAACACGAAAGCGATCAGTGGAGAGATCAGCCAGATCATCCAGAATTGCTTGACAATTTTTTTCGAGAATGTGTCTTTCCAGCCAACCTTTGAGACACTTAACGCAAGAATTGCGAAGGTATTTAGCTGGACCAAAGAGGTCGGGATACCCCGTGTCAATGAGGCAGTCAGTAGAAGAGATGCCGTGATAAATGAGATAATCGATGCTTCCACTTTCCCTATTTCGGTGATGGCGGTACCCGTTTTTAACATCAGCTTATGACCGAAGATGGAACTTCCAATCGCAAAGACAGGCGCTATGATGAGTGTGCACAGAATCATGATCAGGACAAAGTTCTGGCTGGTTGGTGCAATATGCAGTTCGTTGGTAATCATTGAAGTAATCGGTCCGGCTGCATTAGCTACGTTGTTTGAGCCGATGGAGAATGCTACATAACAACTGGTAATGATGACTATCCAGCTGAACAGTTTCTGTCGTTTGGCGTTAAGAAAATATCCTGGATTCTTGATATCAAACTTCCTTGAAATGACCCTGGAAATAAAATACATGAGGCCAAAGGATATAATAGGCATGACGATCCAGGTAGGCAGAATTTCATAGAACAATTTGTGGGTGTTGAGTTGGCCAACATAGTGAGCGGGGGCCACGAGTGCCACGACTGTAGTTTGTGCCGTTGATTGAGGCACTCCGATTAGATTGGCGAAAAGGAGGGAGAGGGCTACTGAAAAGAGAATAATTGTCGTTAGTGTATAATCCAGACTCACCGCGGGAAGTATCTCTTTCCCAAGTGTGACAGCCGTATTTTTTCCTGCAAAAAGGGCACCCAGCAGAACGAAAATACCGAAGAGTCCGGGTATCAGTGAACGGCGGATAATCCCTGAGCCATAAGCTGTTGCAAAAGAAGGTGCGGTGCCGCTGCCTCCCATGTTCAACCCTAGAAACATGGCAACCAATAAGGGCAGTAATAATCCGTTAAGCATATTGCAACAAAATTTCTTTCAGGTCGCTAAGATATTTATAAATATTCAACAATCCTTTTAAATATTCGAAAATTGGGACCTTCCTGGTAAGCAGGATTACACATAGATAAACAGATAGGTTTCAAAGGCGATCCAGCCGACGATAGCCCCCGGAATCAGATCCAGGAAGAAATGCTGTTTCGTGTAAAGTGCGCTAAAGGCGATTAAAACGGGGAAAGACCATATCCATAAACCAAGTGGCGGACAATTGGTCGCCAGATGAAAGGAAGTTAAGGTAGAAACACTCATGTGCATGCTGGGGAAACAATTATTGGCCATGTCCAACGATTGAACATAACGAAGAAACCGGTGAGTCAATGAATTTCCCAGAGGCTGTTCACGCCAGGACGGAGGCGTATGTACGGGAAAAAATAAAAAAAACAACATCTGAATGGCCAGTAAAATGATGTAACTGACAACAGTATAATCAAATTGCCGGAAATCCTTAAATGAAAATATCGTAACAACGATGATTGGGTAATAAATTCCGCTGTAAATCCATATCCACCAGGGTTTGAATTTGAAATACCTGTCAACAAAACTTTCAAGTTGTATTGGTTTTCTGATGGCATTGCGCTGACACCAGAAATAAAATTGATAAACACCTATGATTAAGACGATCGCTATGATGATCATGACGACATAGTCAGTTTTATTGGAGATTCCTAAAAGCATAGCCAGTTAATGAAGATTATTTTATGTTAAGCATAGTGCGTTTTGTTTAGGCGTTGCGCCAATAATTTTAATTCAAACGCAGTATAGGTAAAAAAAATTATTCTGCCAAATTTGTTAAGCAGGCGAAAATTTATGCTAATAGGTAGGTGAAATAACTGTTTTCTCAAAAATTTTTTTCCTAAAATAGAGTGCTACGTTAACTAATAAAATGAGTACCGGGACTTCAATAAGCGGACCGATTACGGTAGCAAATGCCGCCTGAGAATTGATGCCGGACTCTTTCAGCACGGCCATGGCTCCAGGGTTCAATTTACCCGAAGCCTCAGTGCCTGCGGAGCAGACAGTGAGGGTAGGATCAAAAGATTGCAGGAATCCATGCGCCATCTGGCTTCGGCAGCTATTTTCCGTACAAAGAATTAATATTTTAGTAACCATAAATTTCCTTGTTTGCCCTGATTCTCTTCCTGAAAAATTTGTTCAGGAGAGGAGTAGGATTCTGGCACAGATAGACCTTTAAGCCATTCTCACGGAAATAGGAATTTTTGATCTCCCCGACTTCATGGTAATTCTTGAAGAGTCTGGGGATATCGCCTAAACTGTTATCGGATACAATAAAATTATTGGCAACCAGGGAGTCGGGCGCCCAGAATATATAGCTGTCATTGACGCAGACGGGGGCAGGCAGGTGATATTTCTTACCATAAAAATCCATTGCGCCGGCCTGACCGTAGTTGTTGGCATAGATTATGCAATCTTTCTTGCTGAGGCTATCCAGTGAATTGTAGGCTATTGAAGCCATTGATGCTAATTCTTCCCAGCCGGTCATGTCCATATAATCTTGAGGGATAGGGTAATAGCCATTTTGTTCGTTTCTCATCGGAGCAGGTGAAATATGCTGGGAAAAGAAGGAGCAATAAGCCGCCATTTCTTTCTGATGCAGTACCGGCAGGCCCAGCGGCAGGAAGAATAAGGAAGTAAGGAAGGAATATCCGACGATGAACCAGGAGATGATTCTTAGCTTTCCTGGTAAGTATTTTTCAAGAAAATATCCACCAAAGGCAAACATGACCGGATAGACACCTAAAGTATAGTAAGGTTTCCCTTTGGTGACCAGGAACAGTAGAATTACCAGTAGAAACAGCCAGGCAAATAATCTAAATTTTCTTTCTGCCTTTGCGAATAATAGTACGAATAGTCCTGTAAGCCAGATTAATATGGCTGTAAAGTTCATCATGATCTGCTCCCCGAGGAATGTGTGTTTGGAGACAAGGTTGAGTTGGGTCCGGTAGAGTTCGCCCATGTGTGTGGCCACGGGAAATTTGTGGATGATTTGCCAGATGATATTGGGAAGCATGATGAAAAGAGCTGCAACTGCGGCATACACAAGATATTTTGAAAGGAGCAATTTTCTGTGATTGCTTAATAGGATGGCGATCAGGGTAGACAATCCTAAAAAGAGAATGGAATATTTGTTGAGAAAAGCCAGGCCAAAACTTATTCCGATGCAGATCCAATACTTGGGATCCTGCCTGTTAATCAGTTTCAGCAGGAAGAACAGGAAAAGGGTCCAAAAAAAGAGTTCAAAAATTACTGGCATGAAAAGTGAGGAAGAACGGAGCAATGAGGTTGATATAATACCTGCCAGGCAAGCTGTGAAAACCGCAAAGCTTTTGCCTCCAAGTTCTCTAACGAATAGGGCGATCAGCACGATGATGGAAGCTCCCGCCAGAGCAGGAAATAGTTTAACGAAGAATTCGTGGTAACCGAAGAGATTTTTTATGATAAATGAGAAAAATGCCATCATGGGGGGTGTTGAGGCAAATCCCCATGACAGGTGGCTGCCCATTGAGAAATAGAGCATTTCATCGCGGTGGAGTTCGTAATTGGTGCTGGTCAGAAAGTGAATCAGCAATTTTATGATGACAAAGCAGATCGTCAATATGAGGAATGATTTTTTGCTCATGGCTATGGTTCGTAATTCCTTTTGATAAAGATGATTCAGAAAAATTTTAAAAAGGAATAATTAAAGCTAGTGGCTTTTGACAGGGATTTAGTCCCTGATCTTATTGATCCCGACCATTGTTTATTTTGAAAATAGTTTTTTAATGTCGTCGAGGTTTTCCTTTTGAAGCAAGAGGTTGTCAAATTCATTTAACCGTCCTAAAAGGTGCATCAGTTTCAGCAACGAATCCAACGATATTTTCCCTGTGTTTTCAAAACGCTTTAAACTTCCAAGGGATACGCCCGAACGTTCGGCCATTTCTTCCTGCGACATTTTTAGCTGCTTTCGCAAAGTGCGATGTTTTTCAGCCAATGCTTTACTTACTTCCAGTGGAGATCGTTCAAATGAATACATCGTATTTGTTTAAAATATTATCCAAATATAATAGAAAAATACAAAAATAGCTAATATATTATCTTTGCACCTTTCATTCAATTTTACCTGGGTTCAATATTAGCAACAAACCTGGCAACAAAAAAATCACCTACAAAATAAATTGTAAGTGATTGAATTTTAGTTGACCTGTCAGGTTTCGAACCTGAACTCTTCTGATCCAGAATCAGACGTGTTGCCAATTACACCACAGGTCAATATTTGAATATTTCATGTTTGGGCAGCAAAAATACAAAAAATCACCTACAAAATAACATGTAAGTGACTGATTATAAAGTTGACCCGTCAAGGCTCGAACTTGAACTCTTCTGAACCAAAATCAGACGTGTTGCCAATTACACCACGGGTCAATCCTGCATGCCTTATTATTTAAGACGGCGCAAAAGTACAAAGATTTTTTTTTCCGCCAAGATCAAAATGGGGAAGAGCAAAAAATAATTACTTTTCTGCCTTGGACAAAGATTTTATATCTTCGCAAAGTTTTTTCGTAGCTTAGTACTTCTTCTGGTAGATTAAAATATAATAGGATGAGAACATTCAAGTTTTACAACACGGTTATTGGATGGGGAATTTTTGTCGTTGCAGCTATTGTCTATCTCATGACAATAGAACCAACTGCAAGTTTTTGGGACTGTAGTGAGTTTATCACCACGGCCTTCCGGCTGGAGGTTGGTCACCCTCCAGGTGCCCCGCTGTTTATGATTCTAGGACGTTTATTTACCATGCTGGCCCCCTCTACTGCCACTATTCCGGTGATGGTTAACATCATGTCTGCCCTGGCCAGCGCATTTACTATCCTATTTCTATTCTGGAGTATTACCCACCTGGCCAAAAAAATCCTGGTAACAGGTGAAAAAGAGACACTTCCAGAGTTGATTGCTATTCTGGGTGCAGGAGCTGTAGGTGCCCTGGCTTATACTTTCTCTGATACCTTCTGGTTTTCGGCTGTGGAAGGCGAGGTCTATGGTACCTCATCACTATTTACCGCGCTCGTTTTCTGGGCCATTCTGAAATGGGAAAACGAGGCGGATGAACCTTTCGCTAACCGCTGGCTCGTGCTGATCAGCTATCTCGTCGGACTTTCCATTGGTGTTCACCTCTTGAACCTGCTGGCAATTCCTGCCATCGTATTTGTCTATTATTTCAGAAAATATGAAGTTTCCAGAAATGGGATTCTTGCAGCATCGGGTATTTCTCTCGTCTTGCTCGCTACTATGATCTGGGTGGTTATTCCAGGACTGGTAGTTGCTTCTTCGTGGTTTGAACTCTTGTTTGTCAACGGAATCGGATTACCCTACAATTCTGGTGTAATCATCTACGCCATCGTGCTGACCGGCGCCGTCTGTTATGGGATTGTCTATACTTACCGGCACAAAAAAGTTGTTGCCAACACCTTATTATTATGTCTCTCCGTGATTATCATCGGATATTCATCTTATGCCATGACGGTTATCCGCTCCTTAGCCAATCCACCGATGGACCAGAATAATCCTGATAATGTCTTCTCTTTACTTTCTTATCTGAACCGCGTCCAATACGGCAGCCGGCCACTCGGATATGGCCAGTATTACAATGCTCCGCTCGACAGCAAGGAGCAATATAAACAAGGTAGCCCGACCTATATCAAGAAGAACGGTCATTACGAGATTGCCGAATACAAGCAGATTCCCAATTACGATTCCCGCTTTTGCACCATCTTCCCCAGAATGTATAGCTCAAGTGCGGATCATATCCAGGAATATAAAAATTGGGCAGGTATTAAGGGCACTCCCATCCAGGCTACTAACCGTAACGGAGACCCGGAAACAATTATGAAACCGACATTTGGTGAGAATCTTCAGTTTTTTCTTACCTATCAGGTTGGCTTCATGTATCTCAGGTATTTCCTCTGGAACTTCTCCGGCCGTCAAAACGATGTTCAGGGGCAGGGTGGTATTCTCAATGGTAACTGGATGACCGGAATCAATGCCATCGATGCGATCCGCCTGGGCGATCAGAAACATCTGCCCCCGACACTGGGGGATAACAAGGGCAAGAATGCCTATTATATGCTTCCCTTTATCCTCGGACTGCTGGGAATGTTTTACCAGTACCAGGCCGGAAAAAAGGGCAAACAGGATTTTACTGTTGTGATGCTCCTTTTCTTCATGATGGGGCTGGCCATCGTTATCTACCTGAATCAGGACCCATTACAACCACGTGAGAGGGATTACGCTTATGCCGGCTCTTTCTATGCCTTTACGATCTGGATCGGTCTCGGAGTTTTAGCGATTTATGATCTTATCAGGAGATATTCACCGGGAGTTGTCAGCGCCATTGCTGCCACGCTGATTTCGTTTTTCGCGGTACCGGTTTTAATGGGTTCCGAAAACTGGGACGACCACGACCGTTCAGGACGCTATACCGCACGAGATTTTGGAAGTAATTATCTTGAGACCTGTGCCCCCAACGCGATCATTTTTACCAATGGCGATAACGATACTTTCCCACTCTGGTATGCCCAGGAAGTGGAAGGAATCCGGACTGATGTAAGGGTCTGTAACCTGAGTTACCTGCAGACGGACTGGTACATTGAACAGATGAGAAAAAAATACTACGACTCTGATCCGTTGCCGATTAAGTTCACCGACGATCAGGTCGTTCAGGGTACCAGGGACATTGTTTATGTTCTCGACCAGCTCAAGCGTCCGGTCAACCTGAATGAGGCGCTCGAATTTATCCGTTCCGACGATCCGGCTACGAAACTACAGCAGGCCGACAATGCATCTTTCCTGCCATCCAAGCAGCTTTATCTGCCGGTTGACAAGAAAGAAGTACTGGCAACCGGAACTGTTGCAGCGAAAGATGATTCTCTGATTGTAGATAAGATAGACATCAACCTGACAGGCAATTACCTCTCTAAGGACGAAATGATCATTCTGGATATTCTTAATAACAATAAGTGGAAACGGCCTGTCTATTTTGCCGTAACGGTTGGAAGGGACAAGTACCTGAACTTGCAGGATTATTTCCAGGCAGAGGGTTTTGCTTATCGTCTTGTTCCGATCAAAACTAAAGTTAAGGACCAGCAAATAGGCAGAGTTAGTTCAACCATCATGTATGACAACATCATCAAGAAATTCAAATGGGGGAACATGAACGATCCAAAGGTTTACCTCGACGAGAATAACCAGCGGATGTCCATGAACATCCGGAACAACTTCGTCAGACTGGCCGATCAGCTGGTTCTTGAAGGGAAAACAGACTCGGCCGTGGCGGTACTGGATCGTTGCAACGAGCTGGTTCCCAATAAAAAAGTTCCTTATAATTACTTTAACCTGCTGATGGCTGAGGCTTATTACAAAGCAGCTCAATACGATATGCACAGAATGGGCAAAGAACGTACTTCTCTTGAGGTTAACATGCTCCCTGCAGCCGTGAAAAAAGGCAACGATGTGGTTCGTCAGATGATTGATAACAACGAAAGTGAGATTCTTTATTATCTTTCACTCGAGCCGAAATTCAGGGATTCCGTTTCTGAGGATTTGCAGCGTGCATTTTATCTGCTGCAGGAACTTGGAGTCATTACTGAACAGTACGGAGAGAAAGAGCTTGCCAAGGAAATCAATGTGAAACTTAGCAAAATGATCTCCGTAGTACAACCTGAAAGAGGAAATGCTATTCAAAAATGATATTTGGTCCGAATTGTAACAATTCGAAGATTATCATTACTTTTGAACCGATTAAGGTAATTAAATAGATATGAAATTTAAGTTACAGGTACATCTTCCCGGATTTTTTACCAAGTGGTTCCCAGCTGCCGTATGGCGCATGCCCGGGGAAGAGAAGACCGTTTACCTAACCTTTGATGATGGTCCGGTTCCGGGAATTACTCCCTGGGTACTTGACCTTTTGAATGAGCAGGATGTGAAGGCGACTTTTTTCGCTGTCGGTGAAAACGTCTTTCGTTATCCTGAGATTTTTGAGCAAATTCTGGAAGACGGTCATGCCGTTGGCAACCATACTTATCACCACTTACAAGGCTTGAAAACAAGTAACCTTGAATATTTTAAGGATATTGAGCACGCGAACATGCTGATTGGTTCCAATCTTTTCAGGCCACCTCATGGCTGGCTGACCAGGGGCCAGTATTATTTCCTTGCGCAGAAATACAAGATTATTATGTGGGATGTTATCTCCTGCGACTATAACGGTAACATCACGCGTGAGGAGGTCCTCGACAATGTCCTGAGGTTCGTCAGACCCGGCAGTATCATCACATTTCACGATTCTTACAAGGCTGAGGAGCATTTAAGATGGGTCCTTCCAAGGGCTATCGAGGCGCTCAAGGCAGAAGGGTATGAGTTTAAGAAGATAGAATTTCAGAAAGTACGGAGGTTATTTATTGCTACTTATCTCCAACGAATCAAGAAACTTCGCTCCAACTTCAGGCAATTACGCAAGTGGGCATAGTCCCGGTCCCTGAGCCTGTCGAAGGGGGAAGATGAGAACTGAGAAGATAAGAATTGAGTTAACACTATAATATAAGGATATGCTTTTACAGGTTTTCACACAGATACAGGCGATTCAGAATACACCAATTCCTACTTCTATTACCATGTTCGACCTTTTACTCAAGGGAGGATGGATTCTTGTTCCAATCGGGATTATATCCCTGATTTCGTGTTATCTGATTATTGTGAAATACATTGAGATTAAGCGTTATACCAAAGCCGAGCCTAATATCGTTTCGGGCTTTCACACTTACCTGAAGAGTGGAGATCTCAATCAGGCGGTTGCTACCCTGAAAGCGGGAAACAGCTCCTACAGCAGAATTTTTTACCACGCCACCCGGAATATAGGGCGTCCAATCAAGGAAGTGGAAAGTTCCATCGAAACTGCTGCGCAGATAGAGATGAACAAGATGAGCAAAGATCTGCATTATTTGGGCTTATTTGCCGGTATTGCACCTATGCTTGGATTTATCGGAACCATCGCTGGGGTTATCAAGATTTTCTATGATATTTCTCTTGCAGATAACATTAGCATTGGTATTATTTCAGGCGGACTCTATCAAAAAATGATTTCCAGCGGTCTGGGATTAATTGTCGGGGTAATTGCCTACACCGGTTATCACATGTTGAATATCATGATTGATAAATACATGAACGGGGTAGAGGAAGACGCTTTCGAGTTTATCAACCTTATCGAGCACAAATAGAATGAAGCTGAGGAAAAGGCTTGAGTTCAAACCAGAAGTTGCAACAGGTTCACTGAATGATATCATGTTTTTCCTGCTGCTCTTTTTTCTGTTGGTGGCTACTTTCGCCAATCCCAACGTGATTAAACTTCTGTTGCCCAAGTCAGCCTCCAACCAAACCCTCGACAAGAAGCAGATTACCCTTTCCATTACCAAAGAGAAGAACTATTTCATAGATAAGGAGCAGATCCCTTTCAACAAACTCGAAGGTTCGCTTAAAGCCATCAAACAAAGGATTAGCGATGTCACCATCGTTTTGCGGACCGACAATTCCCTCACCATTCAGGATCTGATTGATGTGCTGGCCATTGGCAACAAATTACAGATTAAGATGATACTCGCTACCGAGAAGCGCGCAGGCTAAACTCTCTCTTCAGACTCGTCGTCAATATCAATAACCGGCTCGCTCTTAAAGGCCTTGGTTACCAGATGATTATCCAGCACAAGCAACAGCGATGGCAGTACGATCATGTTGAAGAACATCGCGATAAACAGGGTCGTGGAAACGAGCAGACCCAACGCCTGTGTCCCACCGAAACTCGAAACCATAAAGACACTGAATCCGAGCACCAGCACAATCGAAGTGTAAATCATACTGAACCCGGCTTCCCGCAAGGCATTCAGCGTCGATAGTTTGATATTATTGCCCGTCAGTTTCAGTTCATGCCTGTAACGTGAGAGGTATTGAATCGTATTATCTACCGAGATACCCAGGGCGATGCTGAACACAATGATCGTAGAGGGTTTTATGGGAACACCGGTAAAACCCATGATCGCGGCCGTGATAATCAACGGAATGATATTGGGTATCATGGAAACAGCAATCATCCGGACGCTTGTAAACATCAGGGCCATGAGCACGGAGATAAATCCTATTGCTAATAATACGCTCATCAGCAGGTGTTTAATTAAAAATTCTGTCCCGCGGGCGTAGATCACACTGCTTCCCGTAACCTTAACATCGTAATCGGCTTTGGCAAAAATTGAGTCTACCTTCGGGCGGATGTTGTCGAGCAGGCGGTTCATCTCCTTTGTGCCGATATCAGCCATCTGGAAACTGATCCTTGTGACACGCTGTGTGCTGTCGATGAATGAGTTAAGCAACTGTTGTTTGCCGTCGGCCTTCTTCGGAAAATAGGAGAGGACGAAAGTTCTCTCCATCGAATTCGGCAGCGTATACATCTCCGGATTGCCATTGAAATAGGACTGTTTGGCAAACTTCACAAATTCCGTCACCGAAAGGGGCTTGGAAAATTCAGGGTTTTTCGAAATTTCATTCTGAAGTTGGTCGATCCGCTGAATGGTCGAAAAAAGCATCACGCCTTTCTTCTTTTTCGTATCCACGGAAATCTCAAACGGCATCACTCCCCCCAATTGTTGCTCGAAGAATTTCAGGTCTTTGTAGAGGGGGTTTCCCGCATGGATATCGTCGGTGACTTTACCGGAAGTGCGCATATTGAGCATCCCGACAATCCCGGTTACGAGTAACAACGCGGCTATGGTGAACACCCACTTCCGCTTGTTCTGAATCACGAAGAGAATTTTCTCCAGAATGCTATTGAAGAAGGTATTGTCGAGGTGTTTGACATGTTTGTCGGACGGCGGATCCATGTAACTGAAAATGATCGGCAACAGGGTAATGCAAAGCGCATATTCCATCAGAATGCTGATGGCAGCGATGATACCAAATTCACGCAGTAACTGATTGGATACCAGTATGAATGCGGCAAATCCGGCTGCCGTCGCGGTGTTCACCATCAGGGAGGCGAAGCCTATTCTGCGCACCACCCTCGAGAGCGCTAATATTTTATTACCATGATTGCGGTACTCCCAATGGTATTTGTTGAGAATATAGATGCAGTTTTCGATGGCGATCACCACGATCAACGAGGGGATGACACCGAGGAGAATGCTGATCTTAAATCCGAACAGACCGATTAGTCCGAGGGTGAAAATGATGCTGATCCCAACCACAACCAGTGAGCTTAATACTACTTTGTACGACCGGAAAAAGAGGTAAAGTATAAATGTCGCGATAATAATGGAGAGTATAACAAAGAGAAATAGTTCGTGCTGAATCGTTCGGGCTATGACCGTACGAATGTATGGAAGTCCGGAATAATGAAGCTGATGGCCACTTTGTTTGGCGTATTTGTCGGCGCAGTTAACGATGCTGTCGGTTACTGACAACCTTATCTTATCATTAAGAACCGCTTTTTTAAGGGTAATAGCAAGAATGTAAACGTCTGTCTTAGAATTGAAAAGCAGTCCGTCGTAAAATTTCAGCGACCTAATTCTGTTCTGCAGGCTGTCTACGGTTGCCTGGGTTTGCGGCCTGAAAGGTACCAACGGAAGAAATTCAAACTGATGGATCAAATCATTTCTTTCGAGTGTAACTCCTTTGGTGATGGACATGACACCCTCCACCCCTTCAATTTTGGTCATGTCGCTGGTCAGGTCATACCAGAGATTAAAATCTTTCAGTCGGAACATATCCGGATTCTCCACTCCGATAACAATCACACTTCCGTCCTGGCCGAATCTCTTTTTAAATGCCTCATAGTCAACGATAAAACTATCATCTGCCGGAAGAATGCTCGCATTGTCATAGGAAAGCTTTACATCGAGCCCTTTCCAGCCCATGAAAACAGTCAGGAGTAGGATAACAATCAGGACAACAGGTCTGTTACGAAGGAGTATCCTGGTCAAATATTTCCACATAATCGAAGATAATTCGCAATTAATCTGAATTCGCGAAGGTAAGTGAATTATACGAAAAAGTCATTTATTAAGTAAGGAGATTTATTTTTTGTCGATCTATTGTTAACTTGCGTGTCGTTTTTAGAAGTGGACATCTTTTTTGCTTTTTACCCGTGCGGGGGATGTAATTATTAACTTATACAATATCAATACTATGAACAATCTTATTTGCCTCAGTTTACGGAAATTTCTTCCTGTTTTCAGGGTGTATTTACTTTTTGTTATCCTTTTGATGGCAGGTTTTCCTGGTAAGGTATCTGCGAAGGGTGGATCTAAATTCGGGGGAGTTCAGGTCGGGGCCATCACCTACAGTTACCGCAGCATGCCGGATCAGTCGCCCGAAGCGGTTTTAAATTATATTGTTCAGTCGGGGATCAGCTCGGTGGAGTTGATGGGCGATGTGGCGGAACGTTTTGCAGGGATCCCGCAGGGGACGAAAGACGCGGAGGTCATCCGCAAGTGGCGGACTTCTGTGTCGATGGACAAATACAAGGAGCTCCGAAAGTTATACGAATCCAAGGGGGTAGCCATTCATATTCTTAAGCTGGGCGATAAGAGCTGGACGGATGCAGAGATCGATTACGCTTTCAATGCCTGTAAAGCCGTTGGAGCTGTGGGTCTCAGTATGGAAATCGGTGAAGATGCGGCCAAACGGATGGAGCCCTTTGCCGAGAAGCACAAATTGTTTGTGATCTTTCACAATCACCTGCAGCCCGGGGATCCGAATTTCAGTTTCGACAAGATACTGGCGCTGGGATCCATGTTGAGGCTGAATTTTGATGCAGGGCATTATTTCGGTGTCACGGGTACGAATCCCTGCCTGCTGATTGAAAGGCTTCATGGTAAGATAATCAGTATCCACATTAAGGATAAAACCGGTCCGAAGGCAGCTGATCCGAATAAGAATCAGTCGTTTGGTAAGGGTGAGACGCCTGTTAATGAGATGCTTCAATTGGTGCAGAAGAATAAGTGGCCGATTTATTGTGACATCGAACTGGAGTACACGGTTCCGCAGGGGTCTGATGCGGTGAAGGAGACGACAAAATGTGTTGAATACTGCAAGACAGCGCTTGTTCGGGTCAAATAATTTCGTTCCAAAATCATCTATCCAACTATTTATCCCTCCATCCAGCTATGAAAAATTCAATTCTGTTAATAGTTCTTTTTGTGAACATCTTAGCTGTTAATGCCCAATTAATGAATACAAAAGCACCTGTCGCCGATAAAAAGGAACACTGGCGGAACATCCATGGCGATAAAGTTCTGGATAACTATTACTGGATGTACGATTATTTCGGCAAGGGACCGGATAGTACAAAGGTGGTTGATTATCTCAAGGCGGAGAATGCCTACCTGGACCAGGTGATGTCTAAGACTAAAACGTTTCAGGCGGATTTGTTCACCGAGATGAAGAGCAGGATCAAGGAAAAGGATGAGAGTTATCCGGGTTTTAAGAATGGATATTTCTATTATGTCCGTACGGAAGACGGCAAGCAGTATTACAAGTATTGCCGTAAAAAAGGTACCCTGGAAGCTAAGGAAGAGGTCTTGCTTGATATCGACAAGATGGCGGAGGGGCATGCTTATTATGCAGCTTCCGGGTACGATATCAGTGAAGACAACAGGTACATGGCTTATGGGGTGGATTTGGTGAGCAGACGGCAGTACACTATATATATTAAGGACCTTCAGACTGGACAAATATTGAAAGATGCCATTAAAAACACGGAGGGCGATCCCTGCTGGGCCAATGATAACAAGACTATTTTTTATACTGCCAAAAATCCGGTGACGCTTTTGTCGGAAAAGGTTATGCGGCACACGCTCGGGACGGATGAGAAAAAGGATGTGCTGGTTTATGAGGAAAAAGACAAGAGCAACTATATTAGTGTGGGCAAGACCAAAAACAACAAGTACATTTTCATTGTTTCGACAGCTACTATGTCGTCGGAAACCCGGATGATTGACGCTTCCAAACCTGCCGATGCTTTTAAGGTTTTTCAACCCAGGATGAAGGATGTGTTGTATAGCGTTATTCCGCTGGCCGACAAGTTCCTGATTCGCACCAAC
>DATCHD010000005.1:0-28551 GCA_036508555.1 Prolixibacteraceae bacterium | reverse complement strand
ATAATTATCTCTGGGGGGAAGATCGAAAGGTCTTCCCTTTTTTACTCCAGGTAGGTGTATCCGTATAATCCTGAACGGTAATTGGATAAGAATTCTTTCCCTTCTTCAGTGGAGATGATCCCTGATTTTACGGAGGAGGTTACCCAGGTTTCGACCGTGCGGACCAATTTCTTAGGATTGTACTGTACATATTCCAGCACTTCTGCAACTGTCTCACCATCAATTACCTGATCGATGGAGTATCCTTTTTCGTCGACCGAAACGTGGACCGCGTTGGTATCTCCAAAGAGGTTATGCAGATCTCCAAGAATTTCCTGGTAAGCACCTACCAGGAAGACGCCCATGTAATAGGGCTCTTTTGGCTTAAGTGAATGAACCGGAAGGTTATACGACTGACTGCGTGCAGAAATGAAGTTTTCGATCTTACCATCCGAATCACAGGTGATATCCTGAATCGTGGCAGTGCGGTCAGGCTTCTCATCGAGCCTGTCCAACGGGATGATCGGAAAAATCTGGTCTATTGCCCACGAATCCGGCAAAGATTGGAATAAAGAAAAATTACAGAAGTATTTATCCGACAATAATTTAGGCAATGTAACAAACTCTTCTGGCACATGTTTTAGCTCATTAATCATCTGGGTGGTCTCTTTGGCGATGGACCAGAATAACCGCTCAATTTTCGCCCTGGTGGAGATGTCGAGCAATCCCAGACTGAACCGGTCGAGGGCCTCTTCACGGATTTGCTGCGCGTCGTGCCAAGTCTCCAACATCCTGGGCTGGTTCAGATTATCCCACAAGTTGTAGATTTCTCTCAACAATTCATGATCGTCCAGGTTTACTTCTTCTTCGTCTTCCCATCTCGGAAGGGTAATAGATTCGAGGACCTCGAAAACGAGCACGGAATGGTGAGCCGTCAATGAGCGGCCAGACTCGGTAATAACATTGGGATGCGGAAGACCGTTTTTTTCACTCACGTCAACCAGGATAGAAACCACATCATTGACATATTCCTGAATGCTGTAGTTGACACTGCTTTCGCTGGATGATCCGGTACCATCATAGTCGACACCAAGTCCACCGCCAATATCCACATAATCAATCAGGAAACCATGCTTATGCATCTGGACATAAAACTGAGATGCTTCGCGCATGGCCAGTTTGATCCGGCGAATCTTATTGACCTGGCTTCCGATGTGAAAATGGATCAGATGAAGACAATCTTTCATCTTGTTCTTATCAAGATAATCGAGGGCTTCGAGCAATTCACTGGAAGTTAGTCCGAACTTGCTCCCGTCGCCACCTGAATCTTCCCATTTGCCACTACCAGTACTTGAAAGTTTAATGCGGATTCCCAGATTAGGCTTGATCTTGAACTGTTTGGCAATCTTGACAATGAGCTTCATCTCGCTGAGTTTCTCAATCACCAGATAGATTCGGCGACCCATTTTTTGCGCCAGCAAGGCAAGTTCGATATAATCTTCGTCTTTATAACCGTTACAAATAATCAGTGACTCGTTGTCGGTATTGATGGCAATTACGGCGTGAAGTTCTGGTTTGGATCCAGCTTCCAGTCCGATGTTAAATTTCTTCCCGTGTGAGACGATCTCTTCTACTACGGGCCTCATCTGATTTACCTTGATCGGGTAGATGATGTAATTCTGGGCATTATAGGCATATTCTTCAGCAGCAATTTTAAAACAGCTGGCCATTTTTTCAATCCGGCTATCCAGGATATCCGGAAACCTAAGTAAAACAGGCGTAGAAACATCTCTCAGCTGCAACTCTTCCACGAGATCCATAAGGTCGACCTGCACCCCATCTTTACGCGGCGTAACCGCAACATGACCCTTCTCGTTAATTGAGAAATAATTAATACCCCATCCGTTGATGTTGTAAAGTTCTGCAGAATCTTCTACACGCCATTTTCTCATTTTAATATCTTATAGTATCGGTATGTAATAAAAAATTTCGGCACAAATGTAAAAAATATTTGTGCTTTTAATATCACTGAGCTACAGCGTATTTCCTAACGCCTTCAGGAAGATTGATGAATTCATAAGCCTGGTTCCTCAATTGAGGGATGAACCCCGCATCGTTGATGCATTTCTGCATCTGCCAGGCATCCATTGAAAAGGAAGCGCCCGCAGCAGAGACTACATTTTCTTCAATCATGATGGAACCAAGATCGTTAGCTCCTGCGTGCAGGGCCAGCTGACCGGTTTCCTTACCTACCGTGAGCCATGAAGCCTGAATATTCTCAAAATTATTCAGCATGATCCTGCTTAAGGCGATCATTCGGATATAATCGATGGGAAGAATGGATTTGAACTCCAAGCTCTTTCCAAGTAAAGTCCCTTCGGACATGAATGGCCAGGGGATAAAGGCTTTAAAACCGGGGCTGTCATCCGGTTTCAATGCCTGGAGATCTCTCAGTTTTACCAGGTGTTCCATTCGTTCCAACGGAGTTTCGATGTGACCAAACATCATGGTTGCGGAAGTAAGCATTCTCAGCTGATGAGCCTCCTTCATCACTTCGAGCCAGTCGTTCGCAGAAGCTTTTCCGGGAGAAATCTCTTTTCGTACCCGGTCGCAAAGAATCTCTGCTCCGGCGCCGGGAAGACTGTCCAATCCGGAGGCCATCAATTTTTCAAGAACTTCACGGAAGGAGATCCGTTCTTTGCGCGCAATGTGAACTACCTCCGGTGGACCGAGGGCATGCAGTTTAACTTCGGGGTACTTAATTTTTAACTCACTAAACAAGTCTGTATAAAATTTCAGGCCATATTTCGGATGCATTCCCCCCTGCAACAATAACTGATTCCCACCAAGTTGTATCATCTGATCGATCTTCTGGTGGTATTCCTCCATGGTAGTGGTATAGGTTCCTTCACCGTTAATTTTGCGGTGAAAATTGCAAAATGTGCATCCCGAAATACAAATATTGGTGATGTTGACATTTCGGTCGATCATCCAGGTAACGACATTGCCAGGTTTGTGGATTTGTCTCAATGAATCAGCTACCCAGACTAAGTCGGGGGTTGAAGCCTCCTGAAACAGCTTTAACCCCTCTGCTGCAGTCAACGGGGCAAGATTTAAAGCTCGCTGAAACAGTATTTCTTCATTTTTCATTTTTCGTTACTTATATTGGGTTAAAGGTAGTAATTTTGGGCCAAAGCCATTTTACATGTTCTCTTACGAAGATTTAAAGTCATGATATTAAAGAAAGTCAGTCAGGAAGTTCCTCTTCAACACCGTATATATTTATTACACGATGTTGCAGAGTTATCGAAAATTCCAATCAGTGAAGAAGAACGTGTTTACCTTCAAAACAAGATGAACATTGAACAGCGGTTCATTGAGATCAACCGGTTTACCAGCAAACTAGTCGTTGCAACTATTCCACAGCTGAAAGATGAAAATTCTTCGTTGGAAGCATGGAGAAGGAGGGGCAATGAAGCAGCCTTGTGGGCCAAAGAGGAGAAGATTCGATCGCTTGAGATTGTTTCCATTTCGGAAGGCAGTGACATTATCCTTGCCTTTACGGAAGGGATCATTCTCGGAAGCTATCAGTTTCTAAAATACAACACCAAAGCGGAGAAGGTCAGAACCAACCTGCAGGAGATTATTTTTAGCGGAGACCTGGTGACACAAAAGCAACTCGATGAACTTTCCGCGGTAGCTGAGGCCGTTTTTTTAGCGCGGGATCTGGTAAATGAACCGGTAATTAATCTGAATGCCGAAACCTTTGGAGCCACATTAAAGAAAATGTGCGAGGAGTATGGCGTACATGCAGAAGTTTTCGGCAAACAAAAGATTGAAGAACTTGGAATGGGTGGACTGCTGTCCGTCAACAAAGGAAGTATAGATCCTCCATCTTTCACTGTTTTAGAATGGAAACCAGAGAATGCACTTAACAGTCAGCCAGTTGTGCTGGTCGGCAAGGGGGTAGTATTTGATACAGGTGGACTTAGCCTCAAGCCTACAGCCAAATCGATGGACTATATGAAGAGTGATATGGCCGGGGCAGCAGCAGTTGCATCTGCTATTAGGGCTGCCGCCAAAAACAGACTCCCTCTTCACATCGTTGCTTTGATACCTGCCACTGATAACCGGCCAGGTGGCAACGCTATAACACCCGGAGATGTGATAACCATTTCGGATGGATCTACAGTTGAGGTACTTAACACCGATGCGGAAGGCAGACTGATACTGGCCGATGCCTTACATTATGCCAAAAAGTATAACCCGTTACTGGTGATCGATCTTGCCACACTGACTGGTTCCGCCTCGATGACACTGGGAATTCACGGCATTGCCGGGATGAGTGACCAGTGCGTGGAGTTTTTTGAGCTACTGAAACAATCTGGAAACAGGGTTTACGAGCGAATCGTGGAGTTGCCGCTCTGGGAAGAGTATGACGAGATGATAAAATCCAATATTGCTGATATGAAGAATATTGGCGGAGGTGAGGCCGGAGCCATTACAGCAGGAAAATTTCTGCAAAGATTTGTCGATTACCCCTGGATTCACCTCGATATAGCAGGACCAGCATTCTTGCAATCGGCAGATCATTACAGACAGGCTGGTGGAACTGCAATCGGTGTCAGGTTGCTGACAGTATTTTTCAACCTTCTCATCCAAAGAATGAGCCAAGGTTCTAATTAACGCAGAAACTCCCGAAAGTAAGAAGAAAAGTTTAAATTTGACAAATAAAGAGATAAATATACCACATGGAGCCACATAAATTAAGAATAGGAATCACTCACGGGGATATCAACGGTATCGGCTATGAGGTCATCATTAAGACATTATCAGACAGCAGATTATTGGAGTGTTGTACACCAATAGTTTATGGTTCGCCGAAGGTCGCAGCCTATCATCGGAAGGCTTTGGACGTAGAGCTGTTTAGTTTTAACCAG
The DNA here is from genome assembly GCA_036508555.1 of Prolixibacteraceae bacterium. Lineage (GTDB taxonomy): Bacteria > Bacteroidota > Bacteroidia > Bacteroidales > Prolixibacteraceae > CAINVV01. Next base: position 23,632 of record DATCHD010000005.1, on the reverse strand, counting down.
ATTGCGCACGCCAAAGAAGCTAATTCTAAAAGGGTCAATATCATTAATTGTGTAGATGATGAGATCCGGGTTGAATTGGGAAAGTCGACACCCGAAGCAGGTGAAGCAGCATTTCTGGCTTTACAGGCAGCGATAAAAGATCTGAAGTCGGGCGACATTGACGCTGTCGTCACTGCACCTATCAACAAGGAAAATATCCAGTCCGAACATTTTAAATTTCCCGGTCATACGGAGTATTTTGCCAGTGAGTTTGGCGCGAAAAATTACATGATGCTGATGGTTAGCGACATACTTAAAGTTGGCGTTGTTACCGGACATATTCCTGTTCAACAGGTTCCACAATCCCTTACCAAGGAAAAAATATTGACCAACATCCGTATTCTTCATAAGACAATCCTGGAAGATTTTTCCATTCGCAAGCCGAGGATCGCAGTCTTAGGCCTGAATCCTCATGCCGGCGATCATGGCGTCATCGGAATGGAAGATCAAGATATCATCAGACCTGCCATCAAGCAGGCCGCTGAAGAAGGGATTATTGCCCTCGGACCCTTTGCTGCAGATGGATTTTTTGGATCCGGTGATTTCAAGAAATTTGATGCTATTCTTGCCATGTACCACGATCAGGGCCTGATCCCCTTTAAAGTTCTGGCCTTCGAATCCGGTGTTAATTTTACTGCCGGATTACCCATCATCAGAACTTCTCCCGGTCATGGTACCGCCTACGATATTGCTGGAACGGGTGTCGCTTCGGAAGATTCATTCAGAAATGCCATTTACCTTGCCATCGATGTTTTTGAATCCAGAAAACAATTCAAAGAGCTTTCAAAGAATCCTTTGAAGCATCACGAGATTGACAGGACTGGCGGAGAATAAACCACATCAAACCTAACTATTTATGTTTGAATACATCAAAGGATCCGTGATTAATCTGTCACCTGCAGGCGTTGTCATAGAAGCAGGTGAGATCGGCTATTTTGTGCATATTTCATTGACAACCTATTCTCAGCTTCATGGTTTCGAAAAGGCGAAATTATTTTTGCATCAGGTAGTCCGCGAAGATGCGCACATTCTTTACGGATTTTTTGATCAGGCAGAACGTGAACTTTTCAGGATGCTGATATCCGTCAACGGGATAGGCTCTAATACCGCAATAATGATGCTTTCTTCTCACAAACCTGAGGAGTTGCAGCAGGCTATTCTGAATGAAAATGTTGGTTTGTTGAAGAGTATCAAAGGTATTGGATTAAAAACCGCGCAAAAGGTCATCATTGACCTGAAAGATAAAATCGGCAAAACGGCTGCGAGTGATCTGCAGTTCAGATCTCTGGAAAATCCTGTTCGTTCTGAGGCCGTTTCGGCTTTGGAAATGCTCGGTTTCAACAAAAAAGCCGTTGAAAAACTTGTTGATCAGGTCCTCACCGAACAACCCGCCATTGCTGTTGAAAATCTTATCAAGCTGGCGTTAAAGAGTTTTTGACCAAATTGAAAAAAGTACTCTTCAAAACGTTTGTTGCAACAATGCTTTTCGCATTTATTGCAATTTTCGGGCACAGCAACGCATCCAGCGAATCTGCGAATGCTGTGCACACGCGTTTTGATGATTTGTCCCCTGGCGATACCTTATCCGATCAGCTTCAGCCTAAAATTAAAGGGAATCCTTTTTCTCAGCTAAACCACCGCGATAGCACCGCTTTTTTCCTGAAAAAACCTTCCAATATCCGGACAGAAGTTGTCTACGATCCCCTGTCTGGCGAATATCTGATCACTGAAAAAGCTGGAGAGATCGAATACCGCTTACCAGGATCGCTAAGTCTGCATGAGTTCCTGCATGCAGATATGAAAGAGTCGATCGACCGCTACTGGAGGAAAAGAATCTCGCAGCAGTCATTTGAGCGGCGCACCCAGCTGATCCCTCAATTTCAGATTGGAGGCGATGCTTTCAACAAAGTTTTTGGAAGCAGCGTCGTAAATATCAGACCCCAGGGATATGTCGAGATGACCCTCGGACTAAAAAGTAATAAAATCGAAAATCCCGCGATTCCTACCAGGATGCAACGCAATACGACCTTCGATTTTAACCAGAAAATCAATGTCAGCCTAGACGGAGAGATTGGTGAAAGGATGAAAATGAAGTTTAATTACAACACCGACGCGACTTTCGATTTTGAAAATAAGATTAAACTGAATTATAGCGGCGGTGAAGATGAAATCGTTAGGAATGTGGAGGCCGGTAATGTCTCGATGCCTTTGACCGGAACCCTCATCCGTGGAGGGACCAATCTTTTTGGTGTGAAGACTGATCTCCAGTTCGGCAAACTAGCCGTCACGGCACTTTTCTCGCAACAAAAAGGGGAGACCAAGGTAATCAATACAAAGGGCGGGGCAGAGCAGACTAAATTTGAGATTAATGCCACCAACTACGATGCCAACAGGAACTTCTTCCTGGGGCACCATTTCTACAATACGTATGATCAGGCGTTGTCCGAGTTACCGATCCTGAAAACCTCCGTTACCATCAACAAAATAGAAGTTTGGGTAACCAATACGACCAACCACTTTCAGGAATCACGAAACATTTTGGCCATTCTCGATCTTGGGGAAACAGGGCAGGATATGCAGAATCAGACCGTTTCTGAATTTTCCGCAACTCCCGGACTGACTTATCCCTATAACCAACTTCCCAACAACGACATCAATGGAATTTACAAAGTACTGACAAGAAATTATCCGTCTGTCCGGGATATTGCCAGGGTCAACGAAATCCTGAAACCCCTTTCGGGTAGAGATTTTATTGCAGGCCGTGATTATGAGAAGATTGAGAATGCCCGCAGACTCGATTCCACCGAATATTCTGTCAACCGCAAACTGGGTTATATCTCTCTGAACAGAGCGCTCAACGCGGATGAGGTACTCGCTGTTGCCTATCAGTACAATTCGAATGGGGAGACTTTCCAGGTAGGTGAGTTCTCAACTGATGGAATTGAAGCTCCTCAAACACTTGTCCTGAAGATGATTAAAGGGACTAATCTCAATCCGAAGTTTAAGAACTGGGATCTGATGATGAAGAATATCTACAACATCCAATCCCAGAGAATTTCGGCGGAAGAATTTAAACTGGATGTGCTGTACCGGAACAACGCTTCAGGAACCGACCTGAATTATCTGCCGGACGGACCATTAAAAGAGCAGAACCTGCTGCTTGTGATGAACCTGGATAATCTTAATAGTCAGCATGATCCATATCCGGATGGTGTTTTTGACTTCCTGGATCAGATTACGATAGATGCGCCTAGAGGGCGAATTATTTTTCCGGTCGTTCAGCCATTTGGATCCAATCTTGAGAAGAAATTCAAGGGTGATGCAGCCGCGATCAAGACTTATGTCTATTCATCCCTATACGATAACACCCGTACGGTCGCGGAACAGGATGCTGAAAAGAACAAATATCACCTAAGAGGCAGCTACAAAGGATTGTCGAATTCGGAAATATCCCTTGATGCGCCCAATATAGCCAGGGGATCTGTCAAGGTCATGGCTGGCGGAAGACAGCTACAGGAAGATGTCGACTATATTGTGGACTACACCCAGGGGCGCGTCAAGATTATCAACCAGGGCTTACTGGAAGCTGCCACCCCAATTTCCATCTCTACGGAAAGTCAGGATCTGTTCAGCATGCAGCGAAAAACCATGCTGGGAACGCACCTGAATTACGAGATCAGTAAGAATTTCAACATTGGGTCTACCGTGATGTATCTGATGGAAAAGCCGCTCACACAGAAAGTCAATTATGGTGAAGATCCAATCGCGAACACCATGCTTGGTTTCAATGCCTCCTATAGCGCCTCCGTCCCTTTCGTAACCAAGATGGTGAACGCGCTGCCCTTCCTCAGTACCAAGGAAGAATCAAAAATTGCCGTCGAGATGGAATGGGCAAGACTGTTTCCCGGACACTCGAAGGCGATCTCCAAAGAAGGAGCCGTCTACCTGGATGATTTTGAAGGAACAGTGACTCCAATTAACCTTAAATCATTCATTGGTTGGTCATTAGCCAGTACGCCACAGGGCAATAATGAGTTATTTCCTGAAGGCAACCTGATCAATGATCTTGCCTACGGATACAACAGGGCAAGGCTTTCCTGGTATGTGATCGATCCTTTCATGCAACGAAATACGGCTCCCTCCTATCTGGTGCAGGAGAAAAAGCTCGACGACCAGCGTGTCAGAGAGGTGTTTCAGGCGGAGATATTCCCAAACAGGGAAAATCCGATTGGTCAGCCAACCAATATTCCAACCCTCGACCTTGCCTTTTATCCGGATGAGCGCGGTCCTTACAATTATGACGCCAATCCATCGGCTTATTCTTCAGGAGTGGCTAGGGATGGTACGCTGGCCAATCCGGAAAGCCGGTGGGGTGGGATCATGCGCAAAATTGAAACCAGTGATTTTGAGGCTACAAATGTTGAATATATTGAATTCTGGATGATGGATCCATTTGCGGAGGACACCGCCGGTGACCCAAATCCGGGGGGGAACCTGATTTTTCACCTGGGATCTGTATCTGAAGATGTGCTAAGGGATGGCAGAAAATCCTTTGAGCAGGGTCTGCCAACCAACGGAGATTATAGCGGAATGGATGTAACTGCCTGGGGCCGTGTACCCAAACAGCAGTCTCTGGTTAAGGCATTTGACAACTCAGCACCTGCCAGAATTTACCAGGATATTGGTCTCGATGGGTTAAATTCAAAAGATGAAAAAACTTTTTATCAGAAATTCCTTGCTTCACTGAGCCCTTTGGTCGATCCTGCCGCTTTTACACAGGCGCAAAAAGACCCGTCGAGTGACGATTTTCACTATTTCAGGGGTACTGACTACGATCAGGAAAAGAAAGACCTGCTCGAGCGGTACAAATATTTCAGTAATACGGAAGGAAACTCTCCGACCAACGAACAATCCACCGAAAGTTATCCAACTGCTGCCACTTCCATCCCCGATGTGGAAGACATCAACGACGACAATACCCTGAATGAGAACGAGTCCTATTTCCAGTATAAGATCAAGATCGACAAGGCCAGCATGGCTTTGGGAAAGAACTATATCTCGGATATCAAAACGTCGCCGGTAACACTCAAGAGTGGCAAAAAATCAACGATAACGTGGTATCAGTTCAAGGTTCCGGTCACCGAACCCGAAAAAGCCTTCGGTACAATCAGTGATTTCAGATCGATCCGTTTCATGAGAATGCTGATGAACGGTTGGAAAAGGCCTGTTGTGCTTCGTTTTGCCACCCTCGACTTGATCCGTACGAATTGGAGAAGGTATGACAAGAGTCTTAACGCGGATGGAAGTCCGACGTCGGCAAATACCCAGTTCGACATTTCTGCGGTCAATATTGAGGAGAACAGCAACCGCAAACCCGTCAACTATATACTGCCTCCGGGGGTTGATCGTGTGATCGACCCGGCCAATGCTCAATTGCGACAATTAAATGAGCAATCCATGGTAATGAGGATATCCGATGTTGAACCGGGAGAAGCTAAGGCGGCATTTAAAATCACTTCGGTGGATCTTCGCAGGTACAAAAATCTTAAACTGGAGGTTCACGCCGAGAAGCTGGATAACGCACCGCTCAGAGACAATGAGCTGTCACTTTTCATCAGGATTGGGTCCGATTTTCAATACAATTATTATGAGTATGAAATTCCGTTAAAGCTCACACCACCAGGGTATTATGATAATGATAAGGAGAGCGACCGTTACATCGTCTGGCCCTCCGAAAATCATGTTTACATTCCGTTGGACCTGCTTCCACAACTGAAACTGGAACGGAATGCTGAGATGCATGTTGCAGGTTCCAAAATCACGATGGGAGATATTTATGAGAAGATCCACCAGGGCGTGAACAGCAACCAGAACAGTATAAAAATCAAGGGGAATCCGGATCTTTCTGAAGTGAGTGTGATGATGATCGGTGTCGGGAACAGGAAGGGCCACACGACCGGAAGCCGTTCGGCGGAAGTATGGGTGAACGAATTACGGCTGACCAATTTCGAAGAAAACGGAGGATGGGCTGCCATTGGGCGGGTCTCAGGTAACCTGGCGGATTTAGGAACTTATTCCTTCGCAGGAAGGATGGTGACTTCAGGGTTCGGGGACATTGATTCAAAGATGTCGACGAGGGCAAAAGAGGATACCCGGGAATACGATGTCTCTACCAACCTGGAACTTGGTAAATTTTTTAAACCGGAATCAGGTATTAAGATTCCAATGTACATGAGTTTTTCAAAATCGATCGCCACGCCCGAATACTCGCCAGTCGACAAAGATGTTAAACTCACTGATGCTTTGAATAATGCAGCTACAAAAGCGGAACGCGATTCCATCAAGAAGACTTCACTGGATTTCAGCTCCCGCAAGAGTATCAATTTCACCAATGTTCAAATTGATAAACCAAATAAAAAAGGAGAACCAAAATTCTACGACCTGTCCAATCTATCACTGTCCTATTCTTATAATCAGTTTCAACATGGTGATGTTAATACGCTGATTGAAAGGACTGACAATTCCAGAACTTTACTCAACTATCATTTCAACAACAGGCCAAAATCTATTGATCCATTCAAGAATTTCTCCTTCTTAAAAGCCAAAAGCTTAACCTTGTTCAGAGATTTCAATTTTAGCCTCACTCCAACTCAGGTCTCTTTCCGTTCGGATATGAACAACATGCAAAGCCAATTGCAATACCGGAACATTACCAATCCGGATTTTATCCTTCCGGTCTCCTATCAAAAAGATTTCACCTGGAACCGGTATTATGATTTCCGATTTGACCTTACCAGAAGTTTAAAGCTGGATTTCTCAGCCGTTAACGCATCGCGGATCGGCGACCCGATGAAACTCACTGATCCAACCCAGACTGCCTATCAAGCCAGAAAAGACACCATCTGGAGATCGATCCTCGAAGGAGGCAGAAATACGCATTACCATCATACCTGGAACATAACCTATACCCTGCCGATCAATAAAATACCTTTGCTTGAATGGACCTCTGCTTCTGTAACCTACCAGGCCGGATACGACTGGAACCTGGCGCCAGTTACCAGAGGAAATTGGGTACTAGGAAATACCATTAGCAACATGAGCGCTGCCCAGTTGAATGGTAACCTGGACTTTCTGCAGCTATATAATAAAGTGCCGTTCCTGCAGAAGGTGAATCAAAAATATGGGGAATTCAGCAAAGGCAGAAGAGACAGCCAGGAAAGCAGCCGCCAAAGATATAACGCTGCTCAGAAGGGGGCTATCCCACAAAAATACCAGGAACAGAATCTGAATCTCAAAAAGAATGCGCCCTTCTCCTTCTTCCATAAATTAGGAACGCCTTCAGTTCAGGTGAAAGTGACCGATAGGAGTGGAAAGCCAATCGAGGGAAAGGTTAGTGTTGTTAATGACAATAGGGTCATATTCACGCCATTGGCAGATTTTAATGGGGCAAAAGTTGAGATATCTGCTAACAAGAAGGAGGCTTCACTCAACAAATTACATCTGGGAGAGCTCACTGCAAGGTTCCTCATGATGCTTTACAATGTCAACATCTCCTACTCAGAAAACGGCGGTACTGCTCTTTATGGTTACCTTCCGGGAAGTAGTATTTTGGGTCTCACTAACTATGCTAACGGAGGACAGTCCACTATGGCTCCTGGATTGCCTTTTGTCATGGGACATCAGGATGAAAAATTTGGTCTTCAGGCTGCAAGCAAAAACTGGATCACCACCGACACGATTGTGAACAAACCTTACACGATGAGCCACAATACCCGACTGAATATAAGAGCTAAAATTGTACCTATCCCGGACCTGAAGATAGATCTGACTGCCAACAGGATTTTTTCCAAAAACAGTTCGGAATTTTTCATTTACAATGCAAAAAATGGCTGGGATTCTTACAACAACTCCTTCAACGGGAATTTCAGCATGTCAGTGATCACCATTGGTACTTCTTTTGAAAAGCTAGGGAAAGCATTTGTCCAGGATTCAAAAGGATGGAATAATTTACAAAGCAACAGGCAGGTAATTGCGCAAAGACTAGATGCTTTGAGAGTTACCAACAACAATTTTGGCTATCAACCCGGAGTGATTGACCCTCAAACCAAGTTTCCGGCAGGTTACGGACCCACTTCGCAGGAGGTGCTGATACCATCCTTTTTTGCTGCATACACCGGGCAGAATATCAATAAGGTAGAACTTACGCCATTCCCTTCGGCCAGGTTTATGTTACCCAACTGGCGTATCCAATATTCCGGGGCCGTCAGCAAGATCAATGTCCTGAAAAGCGTGATGAAATCAATGAATATCATGCACGACTACCGCTCCACCTACAATGTTGGGAACTATTTATCCAACATGAACTACCAGACAGCCACTGATGGTTTCGGTTATGTGAGAGATGCTCAGAACAACTTTATGCCGTTGTTTGATGTCGCCGCCATCAACATCAATGAAACTTTCAATCCGTTATTCGATGTGGATATAACCTGGCTCAACAACCTGACTACCAGGTTTGAGTATCGGAAGACCCGTAATATTACCATGAGCCTTACCAACAATCAGACTACGGAAATGTACAACAATGAGGCGAGTCTTGGATTTGGTTATAGATTCGAAAACATGAAGTTGTTTATCAAAACCAAGAGCTCCTCCAAAATGTTAAACAATGATCTCAACTTAAGAGCCGATGTCTCCTATAACAAGAACAAGACGATTTTGCGCAAGCTGGTTGAGGCCAATACGCAGCTGACTGCAGGCCAGGATGCCTTGTCAATCAAATTCTCGGCAGACTACAACCTGAGTGAAGTCTTTATTGTCCGGCTGTTTTACGACCGGATCGTGAACAGTCCATATATCTCAAACGCTTATCGCACAACCAATTCCAACCTTGGAGTGAGTTTCAGGTTTACTTTGATAAAATAATTTATGTTGTTGAGCTGCTTTAATTCAGGAGTTCCGGAGGCCGGATGTGACGAGGCGGGCAGAGGATGTCTGGCGGGGCCGGTCTTTGCTGCTGCGGTTATACTACCCGAAGATTTTACTTCTGAAGTATTGAACGACTCCAAACAACTTACTGAACGGCAAAGATATAGTCTAAGGGATGTGATTCAGAAGGAAGCAATTTGCTGGGCTGTAGGAATATGTGACCAGCAGGAGATCGATCAGATCAACATCCTCAACGCTTCCATTCTGGCCATGCACAAGGCATTGAAGCAGTTAAGGATCAGGCCCCATCATATTATCGTGGATGGTAACCGGTTTAAGCCTTTTGAGAACATCCCTTATTCCTGCTTTGTAAAAGGTGACGGACGCTTTCTCTCCATCGCCGCGGCATCGGTCCTGGCAAAGACCTACCGGGATGACTATATGAAGTCGATTCATGCCGATTTCCCGGAATATAGCTGGAACCAAAACAAAGGCTACCCTACCGAAAAGCACAGGATAGCGATTTCCAGGTATGGCATCACGGAGCACCACCGGAGGAGCTTCAGGCTGACAAATGACCAGCTAAGTTTGGATTTGAAATTGTAAATGTTGAAAAGATAGACTTTACACTTCTTTTTCGAGTTGGACGGGTATAGATTAGGTTAATCATCTCTATCGATTTTGCTGACCTCAGCAAAATGATCAACTATTTCATAACCACTGTTTTTACAGGCCAGCATAGCCCGTCTAAAATTGATTAATCCCATTCCTGTTTGCCCGCCAGGGCATTAAGCTTCATAGAAAGAGAATTTTGAATAGGACGTTTCCCCGGAGGGGATATACTCAGCTAAATAATTTCTTCTTCAGGGGATTGACGTTCAACCTAATTGTGTATATTTAGTATTGATATAAACGCCATTGCCAGCGAATTACAGGCATTGAAAAAGAAAATGAAATCAACCGACAATGCTATTGCTGATCTTTATAAGAAGTTAGAAATTGAAACACCTTTTTAATTACGCTGAATTCGTGGTAATTAAAAACTAAAGTGGTCGAATTCGACCACTTTAAAAACAAACCGGTTACAAATTGTAACTGTTTGAAGATATTGAACATTAAAAAAACGCAACAATGGGAAAGCAAAACACTATTAAAATATTTGAAGATAAAGCGGTAAGAACCCTTTGGGATGGTGCGCAGGAGAAATGGTATATCTCCATCATTGATGTAATAGAAATATTAACAGGCAGCCCAAGACCCAGAAAATACTGGAATGCTTTAAAAACAAAACTTAAAACGGAGGGAAGTGAGTTGTCCCAAAAATTGGGACAACTGAAAATGCAATCGGCTGACGGCAAATTTTACTTGACTGATGTAGCTGATACCGAACAGCTTTTTAGACTTATACAATCTATACCCTCGCCAAAGGCAGAGCCTTTTAAACTTTGGTTGGCACAAGTGGCAGCAGAGCGATTGGACGAGATGCAAGACCCTGAATTAACGATTGACAGGGCGCTGGAGCAGTACTTACGCTTGGGCTATTCCGAAAACTGGATCAACCAACGCCTCAAAAGCATTGAAATTCGCAAAGAGCTTACCGATGAATGGAAAAAACGCGGATTAAAGGAAGGCACACAATTCGCAACCCTGACTGACATTATTACCAATGCCTGGGCCGATAAAACCACCCGTGAGTACAAAATACTGAAGGGTTTGAAAAAAGAGAACCTGCGGGACAACATGACCAATACCGAACTTATTTTAAACATGCTTGCCGAAGCCTCCACCAAAGATATTTCGCAAGCAGTAAATCCAGAATCCTTCGAAGAGAGCAAAAAAGTAGCCAGGCAAGGCGGTAATGTAGCCAAAGTAGCCCGGCAGGAATTAGAGGCAAGAACGGGGAAGAAAGTAGTAACAGCATTAAACGCCAAAAAAAGTCTGAACCGTGATTTACCTGATTAAATGATTGATATGATTTTGAAAAGCAAAATGTACGAAACAACAAAAAATAATCAAGGCAATCAAGTGGATCAAAAAAATCAAGGTTCAGACAATTTGCCGCGCGTAAGGTTTCCGGAGTTTAAAGATGAATGGGAACATAAAAGACTGAGCGAGTTTTTGAGTGAATCGAAAAAGAGAAACGGGGATCTAAAATACGATAAAGATAGTTTAGCAAGCAGTCCCATCTTTGTGTTGCATAGTTCAGAGCAATTCCCATCGACTCTTTGGGACGGCCGTTTTATCCATTGCACATATTCAAGAACATTGGCAAGTTCGCGGGCATTCCAAAACTCAAAGCCATCATCGGAAAGATGCTTTATTGCTTCGAAAGGTTCATATTCAATTGCTTTTAAGTTGCTCATTAGATCAGGATTTACAGGATTAAAGGTTGGCAGGATACTTAATTCAACTAATATTAAGTATTTTTTAGCGAGTTACTCGCCTAAAAAATCTCCCCAACTTATCCATCCATTATTCTTGAATTTTCTGTCTGGATTACATGTAAGTCTTTTATCTTCAAGATAACGCTTATTTTCTTGGTATTCTTTTCTGGATTTTATTTTTAATTTTATTACAGCAAGCTTTGCTTCTATGTAAGTACCGTATTTATTTGGATTTTCAATTCCGAAAAAATCAAAAAAATCAATCCAACCATTATTTTTATATTTTTTATCTGGTGAACTTGGCAAGTGAGGGTCTAGCTTGTACAATTTTGATTTTTTATAATCGGTACCTGAAGTAATCTCTAAAGCTTTAACTGCTATTTTTGCCTCCTCATAAGTTTGATAAACATCTATTGGCTTTGAACCCAAGAAGCTATTCCAATTCGTCCATCCATTTGATTCGTATAATACATCTGGAGTTCTTATTAGCCTTGGATCTCTTTTGTAAAGTTTTAATTCTTGATACTGGCGTCTGTTCTTAATTCCCAGATTCTGAGCAGCTTTCTGAGCTTCAGAATAATGAATGTAGAAATCTGGTTCAGAAATATTGCAAAAGTCATAAAATGATTTCCATCCTCTATTTTTATAAACTTCACTTGGAGAACTTGGCAGTCCTGAGTCTTCTTTATATCGCTTCTTAAATTCTTTCATAGAACTTATCCCCAATTCGTTTGCTCCCAATTTCGCTTCAAGATAAGTTTCATATATATTGGGTGATTTTGTACCAAGAAAGACGTACCAGCTAATCCACCCTTTATTTGCGTAAGTTTTTTCAGGATTACTGGGAAGTAATGGATCTTCTTTATAACGTTTTGCAGAAATGTACTGTTCTCTGGTTTTTATCGCTAAACTGAAAACCGCGTTTTGTGCTTCTTCATAAGTTGGATAGTAGGAAGGGATAAAATCATTCCAATTCGTCCAGCCATTGTTTTTGTAAAATTTAATGGGTTGACTTGGCAATTTTGGGTCTTCTTTATAACGTTTTTGTGTTACATATTCTTTCATTGATTTAATACCCAGTTTTTCAGTTGCAATTTTCGCTTCTTCATAGGTTGCATAAAATTCTGGTGCTCTGTAATTTAAAAAAGCAGGATAGCTTATCCATCCTCTTCCTAAATAGTTAATATCTGGTTTGCTTGGAAGCCTTGGATCCTCTTTATATCTAATAAGATACTCCTTTCTGGACTTTATTTTGAGTTTTTTTACGGCGTTGTTTGCTTCATCAAAATTTGAATATGCATCAGGCCTTTTTCTGCCATAAAAATCCGAATGACTAATCCAACCTTTTTTCAAATAATATCTTTCAGGAGAACTTGGTAGCCTAATGTCTTCTATGTGTCGCAACCGATAATCATTTTCGGATGTGATTTTTAATCTTAAAACAACCTCTTTGGCTTCCTCAAAAGGATAAAAGGGCATTTTCATAATACCAAGGAAGTGATCAAAACCAATCCAGCCAGTATTCAGATATGATCTGCTCGGATTTCGTGGAAGCCTAGTGTCTTCCTTGTAACGCTTTTTATATTCAGTATAGGTTTTGATTCCTAATCTTTTTACGGCTTCTTTTGCTTCAGCGTATGTTGGATAAATTTTCGAAGAAGTTATACCAAAAAAATTGCTCCAATCTAACCACCCTATTTTTTTATAGGTTCTGTCCGGTGTACTAGGTAACCTTTCATCTTCTTTGAAACGCTCGCGATATTCAATAAGCGATTTGATACCGAGTTTGTTAGTAGCAATTCTTGCTTCGTTATATGTCGGATAAATATTGGGAGCCTTGGCGTCAAAAAAATTATACCAATCTATCCAGCCTTTGTGTGTGTAGAATTTGTCTGGTTTACTTGGCAAACGTGCATCTTCACGATAATGTTCTCTATATTTTGATTCTGATTTAATTCCTAACTTTTTTGTTGCTTCCTTTGCTTCAATATAGGATCGGTAATAATTTAATTTTTCTTCAACTTCTTCAATTATTGTTAATATATCCTTCAGTTCATCTTCGACAGAGATTGTTTTTGGTATCTCTATATCAGTAAATCCAAAATCATCCAACAATTTTCTATATTTCTCCGTTTCTAATTTCAATTCTTCATAAATATTTATTTTCACATTTTGGAAGTTCAAAACACAATCAAATATGAGCGGGTTTTGAATATTGTGACTTCGTAATACTCTTCCAATTTGTTGAAGATAAATCCGGGGAGATTCGGTCTTCCTGAAAAGCATTATTGAATCAATCCCTGGAACATCAATCCCTTCATTTAGCATATCAATTGCGACAATAATGAAAATCTGATTCCGACCTGGCTTAATGTCTGAGAAGGCAGCTAATATTTTTTCATTTTCCTTTCTGGTCTCTTTCGAGGTAATCTTGTATATTTTAACCTCACAAAACTTCATAAAGGTTTTTTCCAATAATGCCAATGTGCCAATTGAGTGTTCAATTCCCTCGCAGAAAACAATTATTTTTTGGTATTCAATTGAGCTATAGTATTTATAAATTATTTTTTGGATGGAATAATCTGTAATTTGTTTTGAATCTAATTTTTTCAGAAGGTACTCCCTCATATCAACATTATTGTTGTACTTATTTTTGACAACATCTTTTATTTCAAGGATTTTCGGTTTAATATTTCGAACAGAATAAACATATTTTCCCTTTGGCAGAATTTCTAAAGCCATTGCTTTGGCTAAACTCATTCTACCAGCACAATTATTTCCAAAGAATTCTTTTATATCAACACCATCCGAATACCTTTCCATTGTTGCCGACAAACCAACAATCTTTGTATTACTATGAATTATTGGCAACAAACCTCTTTCGTGCCATTCTGTGGCACCGGTACGATGTGCTTCATCCATAATAATATGAGAAAAATGACCTTTTGTGATTTTATCGGAATTATGCATTAAATACTGATATGTCAATAAGTTAACAAGCCTTTCTTGCTTGTATTTCAAGGTGATTTTTTCACTTGGAACAATTGTCAATAATAGCTTCTCAATTCTGTTGTTTATATAGGAAGAAGGAGAAAGTATCAGAATCTTGTTGATTTCATTTTTTGATAGTACTTCAACTAACTTGGCAATGATGTAGGTTTTGCCGGTCCCAGTAGCATGCTCTACGTAGCATCGCTCATTATTTGTCCAATATTTAGCAATTTCATTGAACGCAGTCTTCTGATAAGGCTCCAAAGAAATATTTGGTGCTTTGGGGTAAATGCCATTGTAATTATAAAACAATTGATCTACAATATCCTTTTCATCCCAGGCATTAATATTTAAAACCTTATTTAAAACAGTCTTTATTCCTCTCACATATTCCCAAGCAATGAAGCAAAAGTGTCTAATCGTTAAATTAAATTGTTTTTTATAATTATCCTGAAATTTTGACAAATCTTTAGGAACATCAAATTTGGGAATGGCACTATTCCAATTTTTTGCCTGAACTACAAACCTAATAGAGTTATCTTTAGGATTTTTAATTAATAAATCACATCCACCATCACTGCCTCTTTCTCCTAACCTGTCAACAAGCCATCCATTTCCCCGAAATAATTCTGCCAGTAATTTCTCGAAAATTTCACCCTTAAACTTGTTGTAAGTTAATCCTCCTCCAAATTCGTTGTGAAATTTAAGTGGATTTTTAAATGCTTTAAAATCTATGTCTTTTTTTCCGGCATTCTCATTACAGAATACCTTAATTATAGTCTCAAGTTCAGACATCTTTTATGCGAGTAAAAATTTCTTCAATTTATCAAAAATAATAATTCCGATTACTGATTTTGGAGTTTCTTTCGCTGGGAACTAATATTAGCCTTGCCTAATAGCTGAACCGGAAACAAGATATTATTGAAAACTAATCATTGAAGATGACCACAATCAGAGGACAAATACACAAAGCCAATCAGATTCATCGATTGGCCTTGTGCATTAGTCAAGGTAGCTTTCAAATATGCTACTTGAAATAAAAGATACCCAGAGATTAAACGGGATTAGCCACCGGAGTTACCGGCACAGCCTTGCCCCTCCCGGAGTAATCCACAATGTTCCGTGCATTTTTGTAGGCATTGAAGAAATCGGGGTGGCTAAATTGGAAGCATGTCGGTAACTGTCAAAGGGCATCTGGTGGCGTTCAGAGGGCTTCCGGTGATCGATATTGGTCATCTGACGATGTTTAATGCGCTTCCGGTGGTTGAAAACTGACCTTCCCTAAAATGTATTTGTAAATGGGTATGAAAAGTTTTAAAAAAATGAATAATAGTAACAAATTTGTTACTATATTTGTAATGAAACAAAAAATTGAAGACACAATGCCAGAGGTTTTCAGAATGTTTGGAATGCGCTTTTTCTTCTTTGCCAATGAGCATTTGCCCGTACATATACACGTTCAGAATGCAGATGGAAGAGCCAAATTTCAAGTTTCACCAAAAGTAAGACTATTGTCAAACAAAGGATTAAAATCCTCTGACATAAAACTGGCAGAATCGGTTATTGAAGAAAACGAAACAACCATTATTAAAGCCTGGGAGGTATTTCATGGAAAAGCAGAGTAATTTGAAAATAGAAAAGGTGTGGTTTGATGCCGAAAACATCTACATTACTACCAATGATGGAACACAAAAAAGTCATCCTCTGCGTTGGTTCGACAGGTTATGGAATGCAACCTCCGAACAACGTACACAATATGAGTTAAGCAGTTGGGGTGATTCTATTCATTGGCCGGAATTGAATGAGGATTTAAGCCTCGAAGGTTTTTACACGTTCAATAAGGATGAGATAGAAAAACAGGAAAACGAGGTATCGCGTGTGTTCGGCCAGTTTCCTGCGCTTAACATCACAAGATTTGCCGAACTGGTTAAAATTAATCGAAGTCTTCTGGCGAGCTACGTATGCAACGAAAAGAAGCCGGGAGCCAAAAATAAAAAACAAATCGAAGCGGCTTTACATCAACTTGGCAAAGAGCTTTTAGCTGTAAAGTTGTAGTTTTCAAAATATTATTAATTGCTGGGAATTTCTTCTTTAACCGGTGTATCAACTTACCAATACATTGGAGCAATAACAGATGAATATTTTTTCAACAGAAGGATCGGAGATATTATCGTAGGAATAAAAAATGGGGTTGTCGACTTATAATGTAATCGGAATACCCTTGTAAAAGTCCAGTATCTTGGATCTGAAAATAAACTCATACTTGGCACGAAGCAGGTCGGAAGAGGCCTTTAACAGATTGGTTTTGGCCAAATTGTAATCTACCGCATTGACCATGCCAACATTGAACTTCTCTTCAGAATAACGGAATGCCTCTTGCATGGACGTTACAGCCTTTTCCGTGGATTTGAAACGGTTGAAGGAAGTAATAGCAGTGGTCTGAGCCGTTTCAATCTCCTGCCTCAGCACTTTTTTGGTACCTTCCAGGTCGAGTTGTGTAGTCAACGTCTGGATTTTCGCATTATCAACCTGCAGTTTGGTGAGAAAACGATTGAAGATCGGAATATTCAATTGCAATCCCAACCCCTTGCGCTGGTTGTTACTGAACTGATCGCCGAAACTGATGCTGGTTCCCTTTATATCTTTGTACTTGTTGTTATAGTTGTTGTAATAGTTCGCATAAAAGGACAAGGTCGGGTAGAATACGCCTTGTGCCATCTTCAGCTGCATTTCAGTACTCTGGAAGCGATATTCGGCTCCTCTGATCTCAGGTCTTTGTTTTACAGCAGTCAGGTAAACATCTTGCGAATTAGTCACTGATGACTGTGCACCAATCTCCGGTAGTATAGGAATTTCTACATCAAACTTATCGGTAAAGACTATCTCTAGCATCTGGGCCAATTTCAATTTTGCAAGCTGAAGCTGGTTATTGGCATCTACAATGTTCAGCTCTTCACTGGCTGCCTGTGCCTCAATTTCAAGCAGGGCGCCACTGGCGAGACTACCGGCATTCACCTTTTCCTGAGATTGTTTCAGCTGTTGATTGGTAATTAGAATCTGATCTTCTGATACCTTCACCAACTCTTTCGCGAAAAGTATTTCCAGAAAGGTGGAGGCAATATTGAGAGAAAGGTCATCTTTGGCCTTGGCCAGATCTTCGAAACTGGCCTTCAGGTCAAACTCGGTCTTCTTAATGGTATTGTTGATCTGCAACCCCTGGAAGACGGTTAGCTGGGTACTCAATCCAAAATCGGTCTGCGCAGAATTGACATTCTCATAGGTATTCAGATAGGTCAGAGACCTGCCGAAATTCAGGTTTTGAGAGGCCTGCCCGTTCAGATTAGGCAATCTTGAGTTCTTTTTCTCCTTGAGCATATTCAGTTGGTACTGGGTATTTAACGTGCTCTGTTTGATCTGGATGTTGTTATCCAGCGCGTAATTGATGCATTTGTCGAGCGTCCACAAATCCTGGGCGTGCAGTGTGGCGAAAAGTGCCATCAAAAGAAGATAGGCCAGGGTAAAAATGGTTCGTATCATGGTGTTCAAATTTTTATGCTAAGTTACCTCTTTTCGTTGTTAATCACTGATAATCTAGTTCTTTTCTTCGGGCTTCTTCTTCGGATCGATCAGGTTTCCCTTGATTTTATCCTCTTTTGTAAGACCGGAAACAATCTCAATGTTGATACCGTCTGACAGGCCCGTCTTCACAAACCTCTTTTCATACTGGTCGGTCGCCTTCTCAATTTCGACATAAGCCGAATCATGGGTAAATTTTAAAAGCCCTTCGGGGATGGTCAGGACGCTGTCGCGGCGGTCGAGAACAATATTGGCATTGGCACTGTATCCCGAACGGATAAACTGATCGTTCTTCAGTAACACATCCGCCTTGATCTCAAACTGGATGGCTCCGTTCTCGATTTTCCCTTTTGGAGCGATATATTTCAAAATGGCATTGAATTTTTGATTATCGATGGCGCCGATGGTAAGTTCGATGTTCATCCCTTCTCTGATTTTCCCAACCTCCGTCTCATCAACTTTACCAAGAAAAATCATGTCATTCATGTCCGCCACGATGGCAATTGTTGTTCCAGCATTGAAGGTATTGGCCTGAATGACAGAGAATCCCTCTTTTACGGGTACGTCAAGCACCATTCCGTCAATGGTAGAACGGATCAGGGTATTGGTTGTCTTGGCAGAACTCTTGGTCACCCCTTTCCGGATCAATTCCAGGTTGTTCTCAGCCGACTCAACCTCTTCGCGGGAAGAGTTGTAAGCAAGTCTGGCTTTTTGATACTCTTCCTTGGAATTTACCTTCTTCTCGAACAGGGTGGTCTGACGCTCATAATCGATCTTGGCATCTTCGTAATTCAGTTGGGCTCTCTTGACCCGGGATTCAGCATTGTTGAGGGTTACCATATCCGGAATGATGTTGATCTGAGCCATAACATCATCCTTGTGTACCATCTGTCCGGCTTCCAGGTAAACTTTTTCGACAATACCTGAAACCTGGGGTTTGATCTCTATCTCTTTTCTTGGTTGGACAGTACCGGTAGCAACCGTTTTCTTGATAATACTGTTTTTTGACCCACTCTTTATCTCGAACTTATCTGGCACTTTCTGTGACTTTTGATACAAAAACACCAGCGTCCAAATGAACAGGATGGCTATTAAAATGAGTCCGAAAATTTTAAAAAACTTTTTCATGGCAACCTTTTTTTATTCAATGTCTATTTGAAATTTTTAATACTTATTCTTCTCTTAAAGCCTCAATCGGCTTAATCTGTAAAGCTCTTTTGGCAGGGATGGATCCCGCGAACAGCCCAGCCAGAACCAATATGGTCAGCGAAGCCAATGCCATTGAAATGCTGACTTCCGGATTCTTGAAGAAGACCCTGTCTGCAGTTGGCGGCTGACTCTCTATCACCTTATTCACCAGTTCCAGCAAGGCGACTCCCAGTGACAAGCCTGTATAACCTGCAACCGTCGTAAGGGCAACACTCTCCAGCATAATCTGGGTGATGATGGTTCGCGGGGAAGCGCCCAGCGCCCGCTGTACGCCAATTTCTTTGGTCCGCTCCTTGACGATAACCAACATGATGTTGCTTACACCGATGACACCTGCCATCAAAGTGCCAATTCCAACGATCCAGGTAAGAACCCCGATGGCAATGAAGAGTCCGCTCATCTTCTGAAACTCCTTCTCAATATTGATGCTGTTGAGTGCCTGAACATCCGTAGGTGCTATGGAATGCCTTGATTTGATGATGGTTTTAACTTTATCTTCCACCACACTTACCGGGATGCCCTTCTTTGCTGTTACGGCAAGGAAGTGGACCATATTTCCCATGTTGTAAGTCTGTTGCATGGTGGTGAAAGGTAGAAAAATCGACTCTTCTGCCCGGCCATTGATGTTAATCTGGGTCTCAGGTCTGATCACACCAATTACCTGATAGTATACTCCTGAAATTTTCAGGTATACACCCAACGGATTTTCTTTGGCATCAAACATCTGTTCAAATACCTTTTCTCCGATCACGCAAACTTTGCGTTTTTCGAGGATATCCATATCATTTATCCATCTTCCCTGTAAAACGGTATAAGGATCTATCTTGATATAAGCCGGATAATCTCCCTTGATATTGTAGGCACCAGTTTTTAATCCGTGAATAGTATTCGGTCCGCTGTTCATATTGGATCCGAAATTTTTCGGTGAGATGTATTCCACTTCAGGAACATTGGCGAGAATAAAAGTCAGATCATCCGAATCCATGTTCCACTGCCTCCCTCGTTTAAATCCCTTGTAGGGTTCGCCTGTCTGTTGTGACCACATGAAACAGGAGTTAGTGGCAAATTTGGCAACACCTTCAATGAGACCGTTTTTCAAACCATTGCTGGCTCCCGTCATCACAATCAGCATGAAGATGCCCCAGAACACTCCGAAAGCGGTGAGCAGGCTCCTGACTTTGTTTTTTGCCAGCGCATGCCAAATTTCATTCCATCTGTCGAGGTCAAACATCTGTCACTCTTTTATGGTAGTTGTTTCTAATTTTCATCCCGTAATGCTTCAATTGGAGTAACGTTAGCAGCCTTTCTGGCAGGCAGATATCCTGCGATAGCTCCCGACAAAATCAGGATTAAAGTAGCAGAAACAGCCGTCTTAAAATCTACTGTTGGATTCTTGAAGAAGACATCATCTGCTGCAGCTGTTGAGGCAGCGGCCGCCTGTTCCAATCCCATATTAATCAGTTCCATTAATCCTACACCCATCACGAGACCAATATAACCAGCAACTGTTGTAATTAAAACCGACTCAAGCAGTATCAGTCCGATGACAGAAAACGGAGTTGCGCCAATTGCTTTTCTGATTCCGATTTCTCTGGTTCTTTCCTTTACCAGGATGAGCATGATATTACTCACTCCTACAATACCGGCTATCAGGGTACCTATTCCGATGATCCAGACAAAAAGATTGATTGCCTGGAAAATTTTCATCGTGCGGATATATTCGGTCTGCATATTGAAAGAACCCATGGCACGCTTGTCTTTTGGATCAAAATTATGCCTCTCGGCCATGGCTATCCGAATCCTTTCTGTGATGGAGTCGGCTGCTTCGCTGGTCTGAACCATTTTGGAAGTGACGGTAAAAGCATGGACCCGATCACCGCCACTGTAGATTCTCTGCGCCGTAGCGAACGGAATATAAGCAGTCCGGTTTCTGTCCTGTCTTTTCTTATTCTCGGTGAAACCGATGACTTGAAAAGGTACATCGCCAATTTTCAAGTATTTCCCGATAGGGTCTTCTTCCTTGAATAAGGCTTTGCGAATTTCCTCGCTAATCACCACAACTTTTCTAAATTCATTCATGTCCATCTCATTGATGAACCTGCCTTTGCCGATGATAATATTTTCCATCTCCTTGAGACTCGGATAACAGGAGCAGGTCTCAAACGAACCATATTCTTTACCGTAGACATAAAGGATTTCATTTGGCAGGTAATAACGGGAAGAAACATTTTCAACTTCTTTGGATTTAGTCGTCAGAAAATCATAATCCCGGTTGTTGAATTTGATAGGCCGGCCTTCCTTCAGACCATTGTAAGGAATGGAAGTCTCACCGGTCCACATCCACATGACATTGACGGCATTTTCTGCAAACTGTGTCTTCACACCGTTGGAGAGTCCGTTTCCGGAACCAAGTAAAACCATTAGCATGAAAATCCCCCAGGCAACAGAGAAACCAGTCAGGAAAGTCCTGAGTTTATTCTTCCTGATGGTGCTAAAAATTTCCTGCCAAATATCTAAGTCAAACATAGCCTTGATTTATTCCTGTTTTATTTTGGCGCGGTACATCTGAAGATCTCCATTGGTAATCACTTCTCCAATGACACCATCCTTCAGACGGATGATTTTCCTGGTAAGGGCAGCAATATCATGCTCATGGGTAACAATGATGACAGTGATTCCCTGGTCATTGACATCCTTGAGGATCTCCATAACTTCCAGTGAGGTTTGAGTGTCGAGCGCACCGGTAGGTTCATCGGCAAGGATTATCTTCGGATTGGAAATCAGGGCTCGCGCGATGGCCACCCTTTGCTTTTGTCCGCCCGACAACTCACTGGGCAAGTGGTGCGCCCATTCTTTGAGACCGAGCTTATCGAGGTATTCCAGTGCAATCAGATTTCGTTTCTTCCTGTTGACTTTCTGGTAAAATAATGGAAGCGCAACATTTTCCATCGCATTTTTGAAGGAGATCAGGTTGAAAGACTGAAAGATAAAACCGATCATGGCATTGCGCGTAATGGCAGCCTGGGTTTCGCTTAATCCCCAGATCTTCTTGCCATTCAGGAAGTACTCACCCTTGTCGTAATCGTCCAGTACTCCGAGAATATTCAGCAGGGTTGATTTGCCAGAACCGGATGAGCCCATGATGGAGACAAACTCACCCTCCCCGATTTCAAGGTTAAGACCCTTTAATACATGGAGACTATTATTGCCGGTTGTGTAAGATTTGTGAAGTTCGCGGATGCTTATCATGATCGTCTTATTTGTTCTTTTACTTTCAATATGCAGATTAGACGCCACAATGTTGAAAACGTTACACCTCGCAGTTAAATATTTTCCTGAGCCTTTCCGCTCGTTTTTTCACTTCTTAATCGGATTCCAGCCCTGAGCGGTCAGCGGAATCTCCTGAAGTCCTCCGGAAGTCACCAGCAGGGCACCCTCCTCTTTCTTTGTCATGTGACCTATTACAGTGATATCGGGATGATTGCGAACTTTCTCATGATCATTCAGTGGTATGGTAAACAGGAGTTCATAATCCTCCCCTCCATTCAATGCCGCAACCAAGGGATTGATATGAATCTCTTCTGCCATCCTCTTTACCTGTGGATCAAAAATGAGACGTTCTTCATATAACCTGCAGCCGACGCCCGAATCTTCGCAGAGATGCAGAATTTCCGATGACAATCCGTCTGAAATATCAATCATCGAAGTAGGTTTAACCTTCAGCGAACTGAAAATCTCCCTCATGTCGGTGCGCGCCTCGGGTTTCAGCTGTCTGGCAAGGATGTAATCGTACCCTGAAAGCTGGGGCTGAACAGTTGGATTCAACCTGAACAGCTCGTTTTCCCGCTCCAACAGCTGAAGACCGAGATAGGCCCCGCCCAGATCGCCGGTGACACACAAAAGATCTGTCGGACTGGCGCCACTGCGATATACCAGGTCACTCTCATCAGCCTCTCCAATGGCCGTGATCGAAATCGTAAGACCCGTCAGCGAGGTAGTGGTGTCACCACCAATAAGGTCGACACCATAATGCTCGCAAGCCAGATGGATTCCGGCATACAGTTCGTCAATCGCCTCAAGGGTAAATTTGGAAGATAGAGCCAGCGAGACCGTAATCTGCCGGGGGATGGCATTCATGGCACAAATATCACTGATATTGACCGAAACAGCTTTGTAACCGAGATGTTTCAGGGGGACATAAACCAGGTTAAAATGAACGCCTTCCGTCAGCAAGTCGGTAGTTACAACAATCTTTTTGTTAGGATACTGGAGCACGGCACAATCGTCGCCTACGCCTTTCAGGGTACTTTCATTTTTTAGTTTTACCTGGGAAGTAACTCTTTTTATCAGGCCAAATTCCCCCAGCTCAGCCAGTTCGCTGACAATTTTATTCTCCAGTGCCATGTTTGTTTCAGATTTATTCAACAAATTTCACGTCAAAAGTAGTGCATTTTATATCTTTGCACCAATTTGTATCCAGTCTTATTAAAAATTCGTAGAACTGA
>DATCHD010000004.1:0-48019 GCA_036508555.1 Prolixibacteraceae bacterium | reverse complement strand
TTGGAATTTTTACTCCATCAAAACTAGATGAAAAAATATTAGTGCCTGAATCTGAAAAATAACATGGAAAAGATAAAATACGGCGAATTGTCTCTTGGAGAGATAGTTGCAAGTGATTTCAGGGCAGCGTCACTGTTCAGTAAGGCAGGTATTGACTTTTGTTGTGGGGGCAAAAAAACGCTGCTTCAGGCGTGTAATGAAAAGTCACTTAACTACGAAGGATTAGAGATAGAACTGAACGAACTTCATAATCAGCCCGTTTCTCCCTCGCAGGATTTTAACAACTGGAACATCGCTTTCCTGGCAGATTATATTGTCAATACCCATCATCAGTATGTAGTGAAAACTTTACCGGAGCTTGTTTTCTATACCCAAAAAATTGCCACTGTCCATGGTCCGCACCATCCCGAACTGATTGAAGTAGCCGCACTTTTTGCACAGGTGAACAATGAATTGTTGCAGCACCTGCAAAAAGAGGAGGAGGTACTATTTCCTGCTATTAAAGAGGCATTGAAAGGGGAGGCACCAAACGCGAAAGAGACAATTGCGTTCGAGATAAGTCGCATGAGCGGCGAACACGAATTTGCAGGGGGTGCCATTGACCATATTAGTGTGCTGACCAATAATTACAGCATACCTGAAGATGCCTGCAATACCTATCTCGTTACCTTGAAACTCTTGAAACAGTTTGAGGAGGATTTGCACATTCACGTACATCTCGAGAATAACATCCTCTATCCAAAATCACTGTTGTTATAGTCGGCTGAAAAATAATCAAAAACCTGGAGCAGATACTGCTTCCCGAAAATCCTGATAAGGAATTATTATCCAAAGAATTGGGAAAATTATTCTTTGTTGTACTACCTGTGATCTTCAGAGAAGAGAGGATCATCTTTCCTGTGGCAGAGAGGGCCATCCCTAAAGGAAACTGGGAAACCATGATGTCTCAAAGCTTCGAAACAGGCTGGTGTTTTATTGATCCGCCCAAAGCTGAAGATCAAAAATCAGTAGCAGGCACAAGTCATTATGGAAAAATTAACCTGGTAACTGGTTTTCTGTCTACGGATCAATTAATCTTAGTTTTTAACAACCTACCTGTTGATATCACTTTCGTGGATGAAAATGATGAAGTATGCTACTTTTCAGGCGTGATGCACCGCATATTTCCCCGATCAAAGGCAATCATTGGAAGAAAAATACAAAATTGTCATCCTCACGAGAGTGTACATATTGTCAATGAGATCATTGATGCTTTCCGAAGCGGAGAAAAGGATCATGCGGATTTCTGGATACAGATGAAGCAGCAATTCATTCACATTCGCTACTTTGCCGTGCGTGACGAAACGGGTGCATATAAAGGTACCATTGAAGTTAGCCAGGATGTTACTGAAATTCGCGATCTGAAAGGTGAACGCAGGCTATTGGATTGGTGATCAAACACAAGGCCAGGTACAAAATGTGAAAATAGTAGAAAGTAAATTCGGGTTATCGCACCGCAAAAACCAGCTGTCAAAATGCAGCAAAAAACTGTAATTTAACACATGTGAAATTCATCTTGTTAATAGCATCATTCAATGCATTCTTTTTTACGGTTTTACTACTCCAGAAAAGGCCGAGAGCTTTACATGATATTATTTTGATTCTGTGGTTATTATATTTGGGTCTATTTATTGGGGTCTATTCATTTTATTCACATGATTTGTTTACTCATTTCCAATTGCTCTCGGTCAGTTTTATTTCACTATTTATGCTGCATGGACTATTCTTGTATTATTACATATTATCCTTAGTTTCAGATAAAAAAGAGATCCAGAATAAAGACTTTCTCCACTTCATTCCATTTATTTTATTTAACCTTTATCTTCTGATTGCTTCTTTCCTCCCGGAGACAGCGGTAAAGCTAAACATTGAAAGGCTATCAATGGATTATGACCCCCCTTTATTATTCTTGTTTTTTTTAATCCTAACAGCATTGTCTGGTACTGTATATTTTCTATTTTCCATTAAACTCTTCAGGAAGCTCGATATAAATATTTTTAATAATTACTCCAATCCAAAGGACATTAACCTCTCCTGGCTTAGAAAATTGATTCTCATCTTTGGTATAATTTGGACTTCATTAATGACTGTTACAATCATCCATCACGTTTTCCATATGTTTTCGATGCTTTTTTGTACAGATGGATTATTCTTGTCCTTGTCTGTTTTCGTTATTCTAATTGGATACTTTGGATTAAAACAAAAGGTTATTTTTTACTCGGAATCTATAATAGTCTCAGGCAATAGTATAGAGATTCAGACAAAATACGCAGGCTCCAAGTTAAAAGATTCGGAAGCAAAACTATATGTTGAGAAACTAGATAAGCATATAGCTTCGTCAAAACCCTATTTAAATCCGGATTTGACTCTGCTGCAATTAGCTTCTGAGATAAACATTACCTCTCATTTGCTGTCGCAGATCATAAATGATCATTATAAACTTAATTTTTTCGATTACATAAATCAATACAGGGTGCAGGAATTTAAGGTTGCTGTTGCCGACCCGAAAAATAAGAATTATTCACTCCTCGGAATTGCTTTTGAATGTGGTTTCAATTCCAAATCGGCTTTTAACAGGATGTTTAAGAAATCTACGGGGCTTACTCCTTCTCAATTCAAAGAGTCCCATTTTATACTCCGGGGCTAATAAAGCCATTTAAACAAGTCCCACTTTATAAGTTAGAGCGATTGACCCTCTTACGTAAAGTAAATTTGTGCATTAATTCATTTGTATCAAAAACATTAAATAAAACCAAAAATCATGAAAACAAGAATTAAAATCAAATCAGAAGAAAATTCAATGAGTCAAAAGAAAATTAATAAAGTGCTCAGATTCAGTTTATTATCCCTGCTTTTATTCTCAGTTTTATTCGTCTCATCCACAGTAGCATTCGCTCATTGTGATACAATGGATGGACCTGTAATTGCAGATGCTAAAAAAGCAATCACAGAGAATAATGTAAACTATGTACTCAAATGGGTTCGCACTCAGGATGAAGCTGAGATAAAAGAAGCCTTTAACCTCAGTATGAAAGTTAGAGTACTTAGCCCTGAAGCAAAGGAACTTTCGGATAAATATTTTTTCGAGACACTGGTCCGGGTTCACCGCAATGGCGAGGGTGTTCCTTTTACTGGCGTGAAGCCTTCAGGAACACCAATAGATGAGAAAATACTTGCTGCTGATAAATCAATTGAGTTAAGAAATCTTTCTCCACTGAAAGATCTCATGCCGAAAGACAAAATGCCAGAATTGACAAAACGATTTAATAAAGTAATGTCACTCAGGAATTTTAATGTAAACAATGTTGAGGCTGGAAGAAAATATATTGAAGCTTATGTCCAATTTTTCCACTTTGCCGAAGGAGAAGAAGAAGGTCACGATGCCCATGCCCATTGAAGTGATGGGAATACTGCAGCCGGAGGTCAAGGATTTAAAGAGCCGAATAAGCGTCCCGTGGTCCATGTATAAACAAATATAGGAGATAGAATTATGAAAACCACAAGTTATAAAGATATTGAAACAGCAAAAAATCCACATGGTGTGGAAGCGACGAAACTTCATGACAATGAACATGTTCAAGTAGTCCATATTCTTTTGAAAGCGGGTGAAAGTTTGAAAAAGCATACAACCCCTGTTGATGTCTTCTTTTATGTGCTGGAAGGCGAAGGTATGGTTGAAATCGGTGATGAAAAGAAAAAAGTTTTTAAAGATATGTTGATTGACAGTCCCAAAGATATTCCTCATTGCATTTATAATGAGGGGAATGAAGACTTTCGGGTTTTAGTGGTTAAAACGCCAAAACCAACTCCCAGTCAAATAAACAAGTAATTGCAAACATCATTGCGTGCCGAAGCGTCATTGCGGGCTTGACCCGCAATCCCCTCATTCAAGGGATTCTGACTTTCGTCAGAATGACGGCTTGGCACAACATATTGATTAGGTGATATTTTATAAAAGATTTACAATTCCTTTATTTAACTTATTTCTGCAGTAATCTCAATTTGCAATTTTGATTTTAAGGCATTTAATTGTTTTGTCATCTCTATCGGAAGACTATCCTTAAAATTAGCATACTGTTCTTCTATAAGGCCACATTCAACAGCCCATTCATCCTGATCTACAAGAAACAGTTCATTCTCTTTAATTGATTCTTTATCCAATCCTGAAAAATCAAGTGTGTTTTTTTCAGGGATGTATCCAATCGGTGTTTCAACAGCCCCTGTTGAATTTTCCAGTCTTTCGAATATCCACTTTAATACCCGGATGTTATCACCATATCCAGGCCATAGAAATTTTCCGTTCACATCTTTTCGAAACCAATTAACATTAAATATTTTGGGCAGTTTATCTTGGTCAGATGCAGACTTTCCAATTTTTATCCAATGATTAAAATAGTCACCCATATTGTACCCGCAAAATGGGAGCATAGCAAATGGATCTCGACGGACTCCCGCTTTAAGTCCAATTGCGGCAGCAGTAACTTCTGAACCAACAATAGAACCAATAAAAACACCATGATTCCAGTCGAAAGATTGGTAAACGAGAGGCACTGTAGTAGGACGACGTCCACCGAAGAGGATGGCTGAAATTGGAACACCCTGTGGATTTTCCCAGTTACTATCTATAACAGGACACTGTTTCGCTGGGGCTGTAAACCGGGCATTAGGATGAGAAATGTGTTTTCCGCTATCCTTTTTACTCACTTCATTAGTCCAGCTGATTGTTCCTTCAGGAGCATCGTAACCAATCCCTTCCCACCAAATATCTCCATCAGGTGTTAAACCCACGTTCGTAAAAATGGTGTTTTTATTGCACGAAAGCAGCGCATTTGGATTTGTATCCATAGAAGTGTAAGGAGCTACACCAAAGAAGCCAGCCTCCGGGTTTATAGCATACAATTGCCCGTTTTCTCCAAATTTCATCCAGGCAATATCGTCACCGACGGTTTCGACTTTCCAGCCGGGAAGCGTGGGTATTTAGCCCATTCATTTACCCATTGGGTAAGTTTTTGATTTTTAGACATAACATTTGAAATATTAAATTATTTAATAAATTACTCCTAATAAATATTGGAGATTAGCCTGTTCAAGGAGAATATCCTTCTCAATACTTAATGACTGGATATTCACTTTGGTGATATTTAATTGTGCATCATTCAATTCAATCGTAGTTATTACACTGTTGTTATAGCCCACACGTGCTATTTCATAAGCCATGTTTGCGACCTCAATGTTGTTCAATACCGATTCGTGTTGCGCTTCAAGAGAATGGATATGTTGCACAGCAGTTAAATATTTATTTTTGAATTGGAGCTTGAAACTTTCCTCATAGCCTGCAATTTTTTCAATACCGGCCCTTGTTTCCTGAACTTTGCCTTTCGTTAAATTCCCGTCAAACAAATTGATTTTTAAACCAATTCCAATTGCATAGCCTTGTCGCCATGCAAGATCAAAAGGAGGGGTATCCAGACCATGGTACATATGATAGTTGCCAAAAGCGAAAATTGTCGGTAAATTTTCTGCCTTATCAACTTTCTCTTTGTAACTGAGAACATTTTTCATGGCTTTTAATGATTGTATTTTATTGTTCCCAATATCAAGACTGTCCGAGAGCTGTTCTGACGAAAGACGGGAAAAGTTGATGGTGTTACTGATAGAACCAATGCAGGTGATGGTGTCGGCATCTGAGAAATTAAGCAAAGCCTTTAATGCATATAATCCAATTTCTTTTTTACTTTTAAGTTCAATGATCTGACTATCGAAATCTTTCTTTTTAGTTTTAAACATAAGTACATCAAATTCGGAACGTACACCTTCCTGATATGATTTTTCTGCCAGGCTTAGATGTTCCTGTATTTGATTTAATGTTTTCTCGTACAGTTTCAAAAGTTCTTCAATGAACAGCACATTATAAAAGGTAGTTTTAACATTAAGACTTAGATTACCTTCAGTTTCCAGAAGATCTTTCTGGTAAACTTCTTTTAAAGCATTGGTGCTTTCAAGGGCATTTTTACGTTTTCCTCCGGCATACAAAGCATATATTACATTCATATCCATGGTTAAAACATCTCTGTCGAGAATAGGGAAAGGTGCTTTTGCATGCATTAGAATGTCTTCTCCGGTTGGTATTCCATTGTTCATAACTGGAACACTGGAACCCTCAAGAGGAAATAACGCTGATGTATTATTGGTGTAAAAATACTTCGAAAGTATCTCAGCCTGAGGCAGAAAACCAGAATAGGCCTGAACTTTCTTTGCTTCAGCTTCCTTGATTTGACTTTGATTAATCTTTATGGACGGATTATTATCTAAAGCTATCCGTATGGCATCATCAAGAGTAAGTCGCTTTTGAGCAAATACCACTGAATTCAATAAAGCAAATGACATTAGAAAAATAATAATAATACCATTTTTCATGATTGTGCCTCCTGTATATTTAATTTATTATTTTCGATTTTATGTTTCCTTATGCTATGTTTTCTTTCTATTTGGCCGATAAATATGGATACCGCGGACATTGAAAAAAACAATCCGGAAAATTGCCAAAGTTTGTTCAAAAAAGGTTGTGCCACATCCAGTGTTTGATGATGGTTAAATACCAGATAAAGTGCTTTTAAATAATATCTTAATGGAAACCAACCTCCGATTCGGTTTGGTAAATCAGCCATTTGTTCGAATGGTACCATGTACCCTGAATACATAAATGCTGGCAGTACGATGAGCGTGATAATTGCAGCTAGAATGCCACTATTATTTATATTTAGTACCAGCAAGTAAGAAATGCTTTCCATGGCAAGGGTGAACAGAAAAATGACAGTTATTACGTTCCACATTTCCTGTTGTTCGAAAGGAACTCCAAATAAATGCATTGTCGTAAAGAATGCTACCGAAATAGCGGTTCCTGCAACAATGCAAGAAACAATTGCCGCTTTAATAAGATCTTTTGCTGGAATTTGACGGGCATTGTTAATAAATGGAAATTTTTGTTTCCAGGTTTTCAGGCTTCCCAATAAACCAAAAAGTATGGTAAGCATGGATATCGTTTGCATGGCTAAACCCATAAAGGCAGGGAGCACGGAAGCTTCCATACTAAGAGAGGGTGAATAATAGACTCGTTCGGAAACACTAATCATGGGGCCTTTTGCATGTCGAATATTTGGAATTCCTCCCAAGTCTTCAACCCGGATATGCATCGCAAGTTGACCATTCAGAGTCGAGACAATTTGGTTAAGTTTTGAAAGAGCCGACCCAGGTATTGATGGGTTAGCAGTGCCATTCAAAGCAGCCATTATTCTTACTTCATTATTATTCAGCACGTCCCGATAGGCATCATGAGGAATTACGATACCCATGTCTATTTCATTTCTGTCAATCATCTTCTGTAATGCAAGATAATCAGCAGGTTGAGCCACAATTTCGTAGTAATCAGTAGCCCTGATGTTGTGTAAAATAGAACGGCTGAGTAAGGAGTGATCTTCGTCCACTATAGCAATGCGAATATTGCGTGGGGCGGTTTTATAATACATTCCTGCCATCATACTGAAAAACAATACCAATACCAATGAAATAATAACAATCCGCATGAGAATCATCATTATAAGCTTGAGTATTTTCATGTCTACTGGTTCTTATTAAGTTTTGAATTTTCAATGATTGAATCTTTCAGCGTAAGATATACATACATACCTGGCTTGCAGGTAATTACTGAAGCGTGTTGAGGAGTATCAATCAATTTCATCTTTACATCGAATGTCCTTATATCACGTTCATCCCTCAATGTCGTAGGTGTATGTGTGGCAAACTCAGCAAAGGGTAGAGTTTGAATCACTTTTGCTGCGTAACTTATTCCGGGTGTATTACTTGTTATTTCAAATTGCTGTCCCAACTTAATCAGATTCATATATTTTTCAGGAATACTAAATCGTGCCCAGGTTCCATCAGGATCAGTAACTATAACAACAGCCATTCCGGGAGACAACATTTGTCCGCACTCCAATACCTTAACATTTACGATACCATCGATAGGAGATGTGATAACCATATCTTCAATTTTGGTTTTTAATGCCAAAATATTACTTCTAAGCACCTCATAAGATGTTTCTATCTCATCAACTTTCTGCTGTGGCAAGGCGCCGGCTTGAAATAAATGTTCAATACGGCTTTTATTCAGAATGATGTTTTTAAGTTGAAAATTTAGTGCTGCCATGTTTGCATCTAATTCCCTTGCATCAAGCTGGGCAATTTTCTCTCCTTGTTTTACAGTATCACCTTCATCAACATAAATAGCTGTAATTTTCCCTGGTAATCGGCCAGTGATATTGACCTGGGTGTTTTCAACATAGCCCATAAATTGATGTTCAATCATTTCTTTTTTGTCAGAGTTTGTACAGGAAAAAATGATGATTATTATCAGCGACAGTGAGACAATCTGGAATACTTTTGTTTTCATGATATTTTTATGTTATTTAGTTTTTTTAAGGTCAAAATAATAATCAAGCTGTATTAAAACTTCATATTTGGTTAACCAACTCTTATTTTGATATATGGAGTAGGGAACACCGACTCTTATATCGAAGTCTTTCAGATAATTATACCAGGCACCAACAAAAAGGTTTGCTGAGTAATCGTCAGTATGAGGGATGTAAGTGCCGTAAGCTCCGCCTTCAAGACCAAAATTTCCATAATCCGTTTTGATTTGTTTTTGAAAGGTTATATAAGCACCTGCTTCATCACCTATATTTAATCCTTGAGAATTGTTGGTCCGATATTCATAATAGACCGAATACATCATATCAAGGTTCTTGAATCGATGTAAACCTGTGACATCACCTTTAAACTTGTATGCCCCAAGCCCAAGCGGGTAATCATTCGAACCAATATTTTTATATTTTCCGGTTGGAAAACCAACAGTTATGCCTGAAGTTAGGCTATTTTCGAAATTTTTCGATTCAACCAGACTATAAATACCCCCTAACGCAAAATCCCCAAATCCCTTGCCGATAATCGTTGCTGATGGCGAATAATGATGAATTGACGTAACCGGTATAATGGCAAATAAATTAATACGATCGGTAAAGCCATAAACTATGTGACCAAAATAATAGGCTTCATTTAATGCTGTGCTTTCTGAAACACGTTCGGTCTTGCCGCTTTGGGGATTAAAGTATTTGTAGTATTCCGGGTATTCAGCCTGTAAACTAAAAAGTATCCTTTGTTTATTAAGGGTTACTGGCCGAAGATTTAGTACAGAGATGAAGACTGGTTTTTTAACGAATCCGGTATCTTGCAAGGCTTCAGGATTTTGTCCGGAAGATGGCCATACTATGAATAGTAATAAGCCGAATAACAAAAGGATCTTTTTCTTTTTCATGATTTATACATTTAAATTTATTTAAGTAAGCACTCACTTACATTATAGGTCAAAATTTTTTTGCGTATATCAATTATTTTCGAAGCATTTTCAATAGTAATTGTACCATGTTGTTGCAATAATTATCAAAATGAAAATTTTTCCCACCCAGCAACATTTCCATATTCATAGCAACTGGAATGCCCATGTAAAATGAAGCTACGTTTTCAACCAGGATATTCTCGTCCCAAATGCCCGCATCAATGCCATCCAGAATAATTTTGCTCACATAATGTTTTTGATCGTGAAAAATTTGTTGCAAACATTTCTTTAGATCTGCATCGTTGTTATAGAACGCTTCAGAAAAAAGTAGCATATTTGTTCCTTTTTTACCGATATGATATTTTATAGTAGCGCTTAGATATTTAAACAAGCGGATTGCAGGCTCTTCATCAGACAAGGCTATTTTTTTTAATTCACCAATAAAATTATCCTGGATATCGTTAAAAATAGACAATATAATATCCTTCTTAGTTTTAAAATGCCGGAAAATACTTCCTTCACTCATGCCGATGTGTAGAGCAAGATTGCGAGTTGACAGATTTTTCAACCCGTCGGTTGAGATGATGTCGATCACTGCCAGCTTGATTTGTTCTTGTCGAATATCTGTACTTTGACGCTCCATAATAATGATGTAAGTGATTAATTACTTACAAAGATAAATGTTTTTTAATACAAAACACAATATTGGTTAAAAAAATAAATATTTAAAGAGTCAGAAACACATTTGGGGCATGTCGAAGGGTTTTACCTTACACAAATCCTTTCATCGAAAACGCAATCCGTTTGCGGGGAATATCCACCTCCACCACACGAACCTTCACGTGTTGCTGTAATTTCACAATCTCTGCCGGGTCACTCACAAACTTGTCCGCCATTTCGCTGATATGTACCAGCCCGTCCTGCTTGATACCCACATCGACAAAGGCTCCGAATCGGGTAATATTGGTGATGATGCCTGGAAGTACCATCCCGGGCACTAAATCCTGCATGGAATAGATACCGTCGGCAAACTCAAAATGTTTGATTCCCGATCGCGGATCGCGGCCAGGTTTGGCTAACTCCGCCATAATATCGATTAGTGTCGGTAAACCAACTTCTTTGTCCACATACCTGGAAAGTTCGATATTGGCAGCGAGTTGCTCCTTGCCTATTAGTGCCTCTAGCGGAGTGCCAAGATCTGAGGCTATTTTCTCCACCAACTTGTAACGCTCCGGATGCACGGCAGAATTGTCCAGCGGATTTTTTGCGCCGGAGATCCTGAGGAACCCGGCACACTGCTCAAACGCCTTTGGTCCCATGCGCGGCACTTTCCTCAAGGCTTCCCGCGAGGGAAAAGGTCCGTTCTCCTTGCGGTATTCCACAATATTTTGGGCCAAAGTGGCATTGAGTCCGGAGACATAATTCAACAGATGACTGCTGGCGGTATTGAGATCTACTCCAACCTTGTTGACGCACGATTCGACAGTACTCTCCAGCGAACCCTGCAGCTGCTTCTGATCGACATCATGCTGGTATTGCCCGACCCCGATGGATTTTGGATCGATTTTTACCAACTCGGCCAAAGGATCCATCAACCGCCTGCCAATCGAGATAGCCCCCCGGACGGTCACATCATACTGCGGAAACTCATCCCTGGCCGTCTTGGATGCCGAATAGACAGAAGCCCCGTCTTCGCTCACGACAAACACCTGCAAATCGCGGTCAAACCGCATCCGTTTAAAGAAACTTTCCGTT
Organism: Prolixibacteraceae bacterium; assembly: GCA_036508555.1. Lineage (GTDB taxonomy): Bacteria > Bacteroidota > Bacteroidia > Bacteroidales > Prolixibacteraceae > CAINVV01. The sequence continues at coordinate 36,834 of DATCHD010000004.1, read as the reverse complement.
TCCCGACTTGCAGTTCCGTCACCGATCGCGATGGCGTCAATCTTGTAACTACCTATCAGTGAAGTAATTTTACGCATAGCCTGATTGACCTCCGACTGGGGAGGATGCGGGTAGATGGTCTCGTTGTGAAGCAGGTTTCCCTGGGCATCCAGGCAGACGACTTTACACCCCGATTTGTAGCCCGGATCGATTCCCATCACCCGCTTCTGTCCGAGCGGCGGCGCCAGCAGAAGTTGTCTCAAGTTCTCTGTAAATACCTTGATGGCCTCACCATCAGCCAATTGCTTCGAATCATGGAAGAATTCTGTTTCCATAGAAGGCGCTAGCAACCGTTTATATGCGTCCCGGATGGCCAATGAAATCTGCTCACTGCACAGGTTATTTGAGATAATAAAATAGGCCTCCAACTTGTCGATAGTCCGATCATTATCTGGGCTCAGTGATAACTTTAAAAATCCTTCCTTCTCTCCTCGCCTCATTGCCAACAATCTATGTGAAGGACAACGTTTCAACGTCTCCGAAGAATCAAAATAATCACGGTATTTGGCTCCTTCCTCTTCCTTACCCTTCACAACTTTCGAGTAAATCACTGCCTCCCTGGCAAAGCTGTTCCGCACAATATTCCTTGCTCCGATATTTTCGTTAACAGCCTCTGATACAATATCCCTGGCACCGGACAACGCAGCTTCAGCATCCGGCACATTCTCATTTACAAACCGCAAGGCCTTGGCAAATGGATCCCTTTCGGTCTGCGCCATCAAAATATCTGCCAAAGGCTCCAGCCCCCTCTCGCGGGCAATAGTGGCACGTGTTCTGCGTTTGGGTTTGTAGGGTAAATAGATATCCTCCAGCTCATTAAGCTGATAACAATCTTCGATCCTGGACTGAAGTTCGGGTGTCATCAGATTTTGCTCCGAAATCGACTTCAGGATCGTCTCCCGCCGCCTCTCCAGCTCTTCCAGCCGCTCATCCTCCTCTTTGATCTGTTGCAGCACAACTTCATCCAGACTTCCCGTCATCTCTTTGCGGTAACGGGCCACAAACGGGATCGTTGCGCCTTCATCAAAAAATGTTAAAGTATTGATTATTTGCATCTTGGATGCACCAGTGCGCTTACTCAGCAGGGCTAATATCTTGTCTGTTCTCATAATACCTTCTCCTCTTCCTCTTCCTGCCAAATGATCTCCTCCTCATTATCCTCTTCCTCAACCTGTTTAGGAGGTGCCGAACGACGAAAGAGCCAGGCCAGCGCAAATCCGGAAAAACCTCCCCACAAATGAGATTCCCACGAAATTTCCGGTTTAACCGGGAAGATACCCCAAATCAATCCGCCATATAATAAAGCGACAATCAGAGAAATTGTCAGTAGCCTGATATTGTAACTGATAACACCACTCAGAAACAGAAAAGCAGCCAGACCGTAAATGATTCCGCTTGCACCGATGTGCATGGCCTCACGTCCACCCAGCCAGACGAACAGCCCGGAGAGCAGGAAAATCAGCACAAGAATGATATAAGAAGATTTCCGGTAAAAGAAGAAGAGGGAAAAGGTAAGAATTAACAGAGGTAACGAATTAGCTGCCAGGTGTTCAAAATTGCTGTGAATAAAAGGAGAGAAAATAATTCCGCGTAATCCGGTGATCTCGCGGGGGTAAACTCCCCAATCGGAAAAATCAAGGCCATATTCAAATTCCACCAGTTTAATCAACCATAAAATCACCACCAGGCAAGCAGAAACAAACAAAGAATGCCAGCCAATCCGCTTTTCAATGTTGTATTGGTCTTCCGAATAATTGGCAGGATAATATCGGGAAAGTAGCGGCATAATGACAGTTTAATTCCAGCCTTTCAAACAACAGCCAGTGGCTTCTCCACCTTCTCTTTCAACAGGGCAATCTCAAATACATCTCCGACATTCCTGACGAAATGAAAAGTGAGTCCTTTCAGGTATATTTCATTGATCTCTTCCAGGTCTTTCCTGTTCTGTTCAGACATGACGATCTCCTTGATTCCGGCCCTCTTGGCGGCAAGGATTTTCTCCTTGATGCCACCTACCGGGAGAACCTTCCCACGAAGTGTGATCTCACCGGTCATGGCCAGATTCTTCCTGACTTTACGCTGGGTATAGGCGGATGCCAGGGCAGTTGCCATGGTAATCCCTGCCGACGGACCGTCTTTCGGTATTGCACCTTCCGGTACGTGAATGTGAACATCCCATTTATCAAATATTTCACTTTTCAGGTCCAGATCAGATGCATGAGATTTGAGATATTCGAGCGCAATGGTGGCCGATTCTTTCATAACATCTCCCAGATTACCGGTGATGTTAAATTTCCCCTTACCCTGACTCAGACTGGTCTCCACATAGAGAATCTCGCCTCCCACAGAAGTCCAGGCCAGTCCGGTAACCACACCGGCATAATCGTTGCCCTCGTAACTATCCTTCGTAAACTTGGGAACACCCAGGTAACCGCGCAAATCCTGCTCCGTTAATTTTTTGTTGTACTCACTGTTGGAAACGACCTTCCGGGCTACCCTTCTTACCACTTTTGCTAGCATCTTATCCAGCTCACGTACACCCGATTCGCGGGTATAGTTTTCGATAATACGCTCCAGAATTTCCTTGGAGAAGACCACACTGTTCTTCGGCATTCCATGATTCTCCAGCTGACGTTGGATGAGATGTCTTTTGGCGATCTCGCGCTTTTCTTCCATCAGATAACCACTCACATCTATCAGTTCCATGCGGTCTTTCAAAGCCGGATGGATGGTCGAGATGGTATTGGCCGTCGCAATAAATAATACCCTCGAAAGATCAAAATCGACGTCGATGTAATTGTCGTGAAACTCAATATTTTGCTCTGGATCAAGTACTTCAAGTAAGGCAGACGCCGGATCGCCGTGAAAATCTTTGGAAACCTTGTCGATCTCATCCAGAATAAAAACCGGATTGGACGAACCCGCCTTGATCAGATTCTGAATGATACGTCCGGGCATGGCGCCGATATAGGTCTTGCGATGACCACGGATCTCGGATTCATCATGCATCCCGCCCAGACTCATCCTGATATACTTCCTGCCCAATGCGCTGGCGACAGACCTGCCGAGAGAGGTCTTGCCGACTCCCGGAGGACCATACAAGCATATTATCGGCGATTTCATGTCTCCCTTTAACTTCAAAACAGCCAGATGCTCCAGGATCCGTTCCTTAACATTGTCCAAACCGAAATGGTCATCATTCAGGATCTTCTCGGCATGCTTCAGGTCAAAATTGTCTTCGGTGTACTCGTTCCATGGAAGATCCAGCAAGATGTCTATGTATCCGATCTGAACCGAATATTCGCCTGCAGCAGGGTTCATGCGTGACAATTTGCTCAGCTCTTTGTCGAATAACTTCTGAATATCTTCACCCCATTTCTTCTGCAAAGCCCTTTTTTTGATCTCTTCAATTTCCTGCTGAACCGGACTTCCGCCCAACTCATCCTGGATGGTTTTAATTTGCTGGTTCAACAGATACTCACGTTGCTGCTGGTCCATATCGATCTTCACCTTCTGCTGGATGTCTTTCTTTAATTCCAGCATTTGAACCTCCCTCATCAAATGGGATAAGAGCTTGGTACTGCGATCCTTAATATTATTTCGCTCCAAAAGGTCCTGCTTCTCCTCGGAACTCAGATCTGTATTATTACAGATGAAATTAACCAGGAAAGTAACGTTTTCAATATTTTTTACGGCAAATTGAGCCTCCTGCGGAATACTGGCAGACGACTTGACAATCTTCAGCGAGAAATCTTTCAGCGACTCAATGATGGCGTTAAACTCCGTTGTTTTAGTATCCGAAATATTCTCCGGAAGTGCAAAAACAGTAGCCTTCAGATAGGATGTGTTTTCGACCGCGCTTCCGATCAGAACACGTTTCTTGCCCTGCAGGATCACGGTAGTAGTTCCATCAGGCATTTCCAGAATCTTCAATATCTCTGCCATAGTACCTACCGTGAAAAGGTCAGACAAGATTGGATCTTCGATTTGAGCATTTCGCTGAGCTACAGTACCTATCATATTTTTCCCGCTATATGCGTCGCGGACGAGACTCAGGGATTTGTTCCTGCCAACACTGATTGGCATCACAACTCCGGGAAACAAAACCGCATTTCTTAAAGGTAAAATAGGCAAAACATCGGGTACGTTGGCGGAAAGAAGCTCTTCGTCATCGCCATCCGCGATAATCGGATAAAAATCCCGTTCATCTTCGTCCATCCCTGAAAACATATAAGTGCTTTTGATTCTATTTCTTGAACTATCCATTGTAGTAATAATATTATGACAAATTGTCGGGATTAAAATTTTCCGCGACTAAATAAAAGGTAGTCAATTGTTGTGCCAAATCTTTTCGTAATGATAACAAATAAGTCGGAATGTTGTTTAAACAAAGGAGCCCCGTATTTGAAAATACAGGGCTCCCCTTCACAAAACAATAAATTATGCTTTGCGTTTGTCCATGTGCTTTTGATAACGGGTCATGAACTTATCGACGCGACCAGCGGTATCGACCAATTTCATCTTTCCGGTATAGAAAGGGTGTGAAGTATTCGAAATTTCCACCTTTAACAATGGATAGGCAACACCTTCAATTTCGATGGTTTCTTTAGATGCAGCGGTAGATCTGGTGATGAATGTATGTTCGTTCGACATATCTTTAAAACATACCAGTCTGTAGCTTTCCGGATGAATTCCCTTTTTCATTTTGCTTAATTATATCTTTTAATCTTCCTTGTATTCCTTATTTACGGGTTGCAAAGATAAGGATAATTCATAATTCCACAACAGAATTATAAAAAGTTTTTGTGCTCTTTTTCACGCGCTGAACGCAGTAACCTGACATCTTTCATCAACATCGGAGCCCTTTCGAACGGCGCTTCCCTGTCGAATAAATAACGCATGGTGTAATGAGTCTTAGTATGAACGCCACCTACCGAGATATACATGGCCACCATTTTGGGATTAAAATCACCGACCCACGAAAGCTCAACCTCTCTGTACCAAGGTTTTTGCTTCATGATCTTGTCGAGGTGCCAGAAAACAGCCGATTCTAATCCGCTGCCCTGAAATTTTGGAACGACGCCCATGATCAGGATCCGGGTCCTTGTGATGGTTTTCATTTTGAGGTGCCAGAACAGTTTGATCAGGTTCCAAATATTTAGCTTACCGTTGATCTTTGCCAGTAACTGATTCCAGTCGGGGATCATGCCAAAAAACAGGACCGGCTCGTCATCATGATAAGCGAACCAGATAAATTTCTCATCAGCAATAAGTTTAGCGACCTTCATCATGCCGTGAATGTCATCCATATCGAGTTCCTGGTGGTTGTCGTGACTCGCCCAGGCCTCTTCATAAATATGGTTGAACTCATTGATGTGCTGCTCCATCTTGCTGAAGCGTATATGTTCAAACCTGAAATGCGGTTTATTGGCCACCCATTCGGCAATTTTCCAGAATCGTTCGGGGAAGGGATTTTTGCGATCGATATGGTAGGTATATTGCTCGAAATACACTTTAAAGCCATAAGATTCAAAGAGATGAAGATAATAGGGCTTGTTATACGGCATCCCGAATCCCTGTTTCATAAAACCCTTAACCAGGAGTCCCCAGTTAATCATATTCTCCCCAAAATTCACAGGACCATCCATCGCTTCCATGCCCCGCTCTGCCAGCCATTGTTTGGCCGTATCGAATAACAGGAAGGCAGCTTTAAGATCGTCCACACACTCAAAATAACCTACACCACCTGTCGGCTGACGGAAAGTATAACATTTGTTTCCGTTGATGAATGCCCCGATGCGACCTATGATGCGGCCCGAATCATCGTTCAGAATCCACCTGGTGCCATCACCGTTTTTGAAAAAGGCATTTTTCTTCGGATCGAAGGCACTGTCGGCCATCGCCTCCAGCGGAGCGATCCAGTTCGGATCCCCGCTGTAAATCTGGTGAGGCAACCGGTGAAATGCCTTCACAGACCGCTTATCCTTCACTTCAAGTATTTGCATAACAAACTGATTAGAATCGTTTTGCGACCAACTCTTTTACAGCATCACATTCCAGCTGTTCAATCAATGATTTCGCATTTTCCTTTGCTACCGCGGAATCCAGCGTCAGCAGCAAGTGAGCCTGCTGAAGAGCGATTTCATATAAATCCGGATTTCGCATGGCGATCTGCACAAAGACCCTCCGGAAAACAAGCGAGAGATGTGCGTCTTTTGCCAAGGGTGGAAATAATTCAAGAAAAATCTCGAATTGTTCGTTCGCTGCGGAACGGTCGGTTAATGCCAGTCTGCCCATCATGAGCAAACCGGTAATCTTACTCAGGTTCTTCTTTCCCAGACCATATTCGACCGCCTTCTCAAAAGCAAAAGGCGTCCTGGAGAAAAGATTCATGGCAAGCTGTTCGGCAATTTCAACCTGCTGTATCTGTTTGACCCAGAAATCCATCTGATTTTCTGTAACCTCTTCTGATTTTTCCAGCAATGTAGCCAGAATCAATGTTTCCCGCCACTGCTTGTTCCAAAGCTTCAGGGCTAGAAGATGATCCGGCTGATATTGTGCCGCAAGCTGCTGCAGCGAGATCACGGAGGCACCCAGATTCAGCTTGTAGACAACTCCTCTCTGCCCCATCGAATCTGCAACTTCTCCGTTTTGAAGCAGCCTGACTTTTCTAAGAATCTCCTGATAGTTCCTTTCAGAAACCGGGTCGTCGAGAAGGTATTCCATCCGCGAATTTAATAGGTGTACGATGCAAAATTAACAGTTTTCCCTTGTCAATTCGAAAAACAGCTCTATATTTGCCGTCAAATATGGTGGATGTAGCTCAGTCGGTTAGAGTAGTGGTTTGTGGTACCATTGGTCGTGGGTTCGAATCCCATCTTCCACCCAACGAAAAGCCCGTGATGCAATCTTAGCATTGGGGCTTTTCTCCTTTTAATCATTGCGTAACATGAAAACTTTTATCTCCCGCTTCAATTTAAATTTGAATTCACTGCTGCTGATTTTGACCTTCGCGGTAGCCAATCCTATTTCCGCATCTGATCTGACAAATGCGGCAATCATCCCAAAACCGGTATCCGTCAGTGCAACCGGAAAAAATTTTGACCTAAAAAACAATCTGGTTATAAGGGTAAATGAAGCCAGTGCAGAAATGACCCGCGTAGCCCAATATCTGGCCGACCGCCTCAACCCTGCCACCGGATTTAATATCGCAGTGCAAAGTTCAGGTGACCTTCCCGAATCCAACTTTATCCTGTTGGAAACCGGCATCAATAACACTCAGCTGGGGCTGGAAGGTTACGAACTCAACATCACCAAAGAAAACGTCCGATTGGCGGCCAATGGTGTAGAAGGTATTTTCCGGGGTATCCAAACCATTCGACAGCTTTTGCCTGCAGCCATTGAAAGCAGCGAGCTACAGAACGGTCCCTGGCAGATCGCAACGGGCACCATCATAGACTATCCTTCCTATTCCTACCGGGGATCGATGCTGGATGTTGCCCGCCACTTTTTCGGACCCGAGGTTGTCAAGAGATATATCGATCTGATTGCTGCCTATAAAATGAATGTCCTGCACCTGCATCTGGCCGACGACCAGGGCTGGAGGATCGAGATCAAATCATGGCCAGCCCTGACAGAAATCGGCGGATCTACGCAGGTTGGCGGTGGCAAAGGGGGTTTCTACACCCAGGAAGAATACAAGGACCTCGTGAAATACGCTGCCGACCGCTTCATTACCATCATTCCCGAAATTGATATGCCCGGCCATACCAATGCCGCACTGGCTTCTGTTCCGGAGCTAAATCCGGATAGCAAACCGACACAGCTCTATACTGGAACAAAAGTAGGATTCAGCACACTGCAGACCAACAAGGAGTTTACCTACCAGTTTCTCAACGATGTGATACGAGAACTGGTTGCAATGACACCCGGTCCGTACATCCATATCGGAGGAGACGAATCGCATGTTACAAAGAAGGAAGATTACATTCCGTTTATCGAAAAAGTGCAGGAGATCGTCCTGGCCAACGGAAAACAGATGATAGGCTGGGATGAGACGACCCTATCTGCCCTGAAACCGACCTCAGTCGCCCAATACTGGTCGAAAGCCGAAAATGCCCTCCGTGGAGTTTCCAAAGGGGTAAAAATCATCATGTCGCCAGCTGCCAAGGCCTACCTTGATATGAAATACAATCCAACAACCCAGCTCGGACTAAAATGGGCCGGATATGTGGAAGTAGATACTGGATATAAATGGGATCCTGCCACCCTGGTACCCGGAATCACCAAACAAAATATCCTCGGCATCGAGTGCCCACTCTGGTCTGAGACCGTGACAAACATGAGCGATATTGAATCACTTGTATTCCCGCGCCTGCCAGGTTATGCCGAGATTGGCTGGACAGATGCAGCGGCCCGCAATTGGGAAGAATATAAAATCAGGCTGGGAAGCCACGGAAATAGATTCAAAGCCATGGGCATCAACTACTACCCCTCCACAAAAGTTATCTGGAAATAATTACTTTCGCTTTTCATACTTGCTATCCCTCGTTTGAAACGAGGGATCACTTGTTTTGCGTTCTCAACTGCTATCCCTCGTTTGAAACGAGGGATCACATATTTTTAACTTTTCACTTTCATGAAGCAAAAGCCCTGGTTGGTCTACATCGCGATCATTTTCGCCATGATCTTCTGGTCCCTTTCATTCGTCTGGGTCAAGGAGGTTTACCTGGTTTATGGTCCGCTAACAACCGTCTTATTCCGACTGGTCATCGCCTCACTGTTGCTCATGATCTTTGCAAAGCTGACCGGCACACTTGTGAAAATTGAACGCAAAGATCTGGGAACCTTCATATTACTTTCATTCTTCGAACCATTTCTCTATTTTATGGGAGAAAGCTTCGGATTGCTGTATGTTTCGAGCACGATAGGCGCCATCATCGTTGCAACCATCCCGCTATTCTCACCCATTGCAGCCTCCAGATTCCATGGCGAAAAAACTTCCTTCCGGACTTTCCTTGGTATCCTGCTCTCTTTCTTCGGCGTCTCCATCGTGGTTTTCGACGCCTCTTTTAACCTGATTGCCTCCCCGCTGGGCATCGCACTCGAATTTCTGGCAGTGTTATCGGCGATTTTCTACACCGTGGTATTGAAGAAGTTAGCAGTAAAATACAACCCTACCTCCATCATTACTTATCAAAATTTGTTAGGGCTCATCTATTTTCTGCCCCTATGGCTCATCTTCGAATACCGTGATTTTACCACTATTCCCTTTAATTTACCCGCCTTCGCGGGAATATTAAAACTGTCGATTTTCGCTTCCTGCATCGCATTCATTTTTTATGCGCACAGCGTCAAGAGAATGGGGATCAATAAAGTCAACATTTTCATCAACCTTATACCTGTTTTCACAGCCTTTTTTGCCTGGATGATATTAGACGATCCGCTGACGCTTAGAAAATTGACAGGTATTCTGGTTGTCATAGCCGGTTTACTGGTAGCGCAGTTGAAACTCAAAAAATCTATGGAGGAGATCATTGCCATACAGCAGGACGCAGGAAGATGATCTACCAGCACCTGATTGTGAAAGCGGATGATCTGAGCAGGGTCAATCTGGCTTGCGGCACCACCAACAGAATTGCAGGGGTTTTTTTCGCGCTGTTTGTGATTGGATCCTTCTATTATGCCTGAGTTTTCTATTTGTCAAGTGCAAAACTGGTACCAATCTTTACTCCAAGGTGTTTTCGCATGTTAACTTCCTCCGGTAGGAAACCTGCAGTTTTGTAAATAAGTCCGAGGTCAATTGAAATTCCCTTTTGTTGCAAACCCCGATGGGTCAGAAAGAAATACCTGCCCACCCATTCCACCGCTCCTCCAAACTTTGACTCGCTGTCATTGAAGCCCAGGTTCAAAGGTTGATTCCATAGATGTACATTTAGGGAAGTGATGAATCGCTCTGTCAGCGGATAATTTTTTATGCCGGCTCCACCGGCCAGAAAGGTATGATTCCTGTTTTCATAATGCCTGACATAGGCCTCGATCAACCATTTCTTCCCGCAGACGAGCCACAGGTTCTCATCCGTAAAATCACCGAACGGACTCATCGCATGGCCCATACCTATACTGATGCTCAAACTGTTGGATATCCTAACGTTTGAAATACCAATCAAATTGAGGTTCAATAGGTTTAACAGGGAGCGGTAACCCAATTTCCGCACATAGCTTACCTCCTCCGGGGTCAGGTCGGCATACCGCGTATAACGCTGGAAAGCCATATTGGGCCGGTAAAGATGCCTGACGATCCCATACACATCATTGCCAACGATATCGCGATCCAATTCATTGGCTTCCTCTGTTTTATCCACATCATATTTGATAAACCCGATCAGGTAATATTGTAGCATCATCGCTTTTCTCATCAGATATTCGACCATCAGGCTAGGAAATTTGGCCTTCTCAAAGGCAAAAAGCGTCTCCTCCCTGTGGGTGAGCATATAATCAGATTCAAGGCCGGAGGTGTATAACCGGGCGAAATTGGGAAAATCCGTGTCGCGCAATTTTTTTAGGGAATTATCCGTCACACCTTCAATGTATCCACCTCTTCTTGACATAAAGAAAGGCTGCGATATTGATCCTATATTTCTGGATACCAAAATAGAACGATGTCCCTCTTCGTGTGTCAATGGAATAAAGATGACGAAACTGGTAACAGCCTGGATTAGGTAGTTCATTCCCGGGGAAAAGTAATTACCCACTTGGCGGGAATAAAGCCGGTAGCCGCTTAAAAAATTCTCATCGAACTGCCGCATGGTAAACAGCCGGGCCGGTGAATCTTGGATGATAAAGGAATAGATAACTTTCTTATTGGCGGAAAAATGCTGTAAAGAGTCCTTCTCTTCTGCCTTCAATTCGGTGAATGCCAGAAGAAACATACAAAGCAGGTACAACAATTTCCTGTTCATGGGAAAGGGTGAAATCTTGAGTTTATTGTTCGATCTTTGGGCCAGACCAAATTTAGGTGCAAGCCAAGACCGGCATATATACCAGGCTAAATATACTCAGAAAAAGGAAAAGAATTTTAGACTATTGCTCCCGCCAGATATTTTTGCGTTAAGTATCAGTAAAATCACACAATTCTTTGGGCTGAATTCGACCGACAACGATAACTCAAATCGGAAAATGATTCAATATTTCTGAAAACTTATTTTTAAATGCTTTTTAATAAAATCCCTTTTCAAATGGGGTATGACAATCCAGACAACTGGCGGCAACGGTTATGTACTCACCATATTTCAGTGAATCTTATTTCATTAAAAATCCGTTGCTGTAATAGTTGCCTGCTTCGGTTTTAATATCATAGACATTTCCGTGAATTTCCACATTTGTAAACGGCAATTCTAACGCATTGATAAATTTCCCATTATAAAAGACTTGATGATTAATTGTAACTTCAGAACCATCACATAATTTTTTGCCGGGTATAAAATCAAGGATCGGTGATTTTTAAATCTGTATTGTTAGAAAATTTGAGATTGCTTATTGAATATTTTTTATCGTTGTGAATAAGTAATTTTTCTACGGATGTCGTTGTATTTTTATACGCAATTGTATCATATGCAATGATTTTATCGTATGGTTTAATCTGTTCGATTGGTTTGGTCCTTCCATCTGCAAGTATAACCATAGGCATACTGTCTGTGCCAGACTGATAACGTGGTTAAATGATTTGTCCTAAAAGTTACCTTGTTGGTTGATTTGTCGACAGCCGCATCTTGAAAAGAAATCCACTTTTGTAATTTTGTGCTGTAATATGAAGTACCAATTGTTGTAAACTGAGTACCGCTTGGAATTTTTGCAGCATCATAGTAGAAAGAAATCTCGAGAGGAGTTGTAAATTGCGTGCCGGAACTGATTGATACATTGTAAACATAATGAAAGGTTAGTGATTCATCTTGAGGTGCTTTAGCTAATTGTACTTGTTCAATTATTAACTTAGCACCATTTGTAACAACTCCCGGCGGGACTGCTACAGAAATTTTATTGGCGACGCTGAACACTGCAGGAGTAAAACCAACATTGACAGTTTCTTCCAGGATAACGTCGCCCGGAAGTGGTTCTGCAATATTGTTTTTATCATTACATCCATATAATGAAATAAGAACAATAAGCAGCAAGCTAAACAATTTCTCAATTTGCTTCTTCATTTTGCAGGTGATAGGTATTAATTTTTTCATTTAACGCTCAGATTTTATGATGGTAAGAAAAAAAATTATTGTTTGAAGTTTGCAAAATGGTAATAGTTATACAATAGCCCATTGGGGTCATATTTGAAACAGACATGAAGGAATCTCCAACGAAGGATAATATTCGGAAATTAGCACAGGATGCCAGGGACGAGAATGAACGTTTCTTCAGACAACTCAAAAAAAAGCCTCCGAAAAATCTGGATGAAATAGTGCATGAGCTTCATGATGAGGCATTTGACTCTTTCGACTGTCTCAACTGTGCCAATTGCTGCAGCAGCATTAGTCCGATGATCACAGATAAAGATGTGGAGCGGCTCACAAAACCTCTTCGATTGAAGCCTTCTCAAGTGATTGAGCAGTATATGCACCTCGACGAGGACCACGATTATGTTTTCAATCAGGCCCCCTGCCCTTTTTTGATGGCCGACAATTGTTGTTCGGTTTATGAATATAGGTCTAAGGCATGTCGTGAATATCCGCATACTGACCGCCGTAGGTTCAGTCAACTCCTTAGCCTGACTCTTAAAAACTGCGAGGTCTGTCCCATTGTTTTCATGGTAGTGGAAAAATTGAAGGCAAAACTCTCCTGACCCTACCGGGAAAGTGCCGTTTCGACCGAATTTTCATAATATTGCAGGATAATGTACTCCAAAAAGCAGATTTTACTGGCCCTGACTTTCACGGTAGTGACGGCTCAATCCCTGTCAGGACAGATGGGTGGTTTGCTTCACTCCGAATGATTATCTTTGCATCGAAGTAAAAAGAGAAGCAAATACAGCATGCCCAATAATTCCTCTGATAAAAAAATCATCATTGCCATAGACGGATATTCCTCCTGCGGGAAAAGCACGGTGGCCAAAGAAATTGCTAAAAAATTAAACTATATTTTCATCGATTCCGGTGCCATGTATAGGGCCGTTACGCTGTTTTTCCTCCGCAACGGACTGGTATTAAAAGGATTGGTTAACCAGCCGGGATTGAACAAAAATCTCAGCTCCATTCACATTAATTTTGCCTACAATCCTGTCACTTCGCACAATGATATTTATCTCAATGGCGAGAACGTGGAGAAGGAAATCCGTCAGCTGGAAGTAGCGCAGAATGTCAGTCAGGTGGCTGCCATCGCGGAAGTCCGTCAGCTGCTGGTCGCCCTGCAACAGGAGATGGGACGCTCAAAAGGTATCGTCATGGATGGCCGCGACATTGGCACGATCGTCTTTCCTGAGGCAGAACTGAAAATCTTCATGACTGCGGATCCGCGGATACGCGCTCAACGCAGGTATGACGAGATGATTGCCAAAAATGAGCAGGTCAATTTTGACGAGATACTTTCAAATATTACCGAGCGGGATAGATTCGATGAGACCAGAGCAGAGAGTCCATTGCGAAAGGCAAAAGATGCCATCATGCTGGACAACAGCCATATTACAAGAGACGAGCAGTTTCAGTGGATACTGGAGAAGGTGAAAAATAAAAAATAAACTTGCTCTCCCTCGTTTGAAACGAGGGAGTTTGAGTGTGCTCCCTCGTTTCAAACGAGGGAGAGCAAGTAATATTTCAACAGCGGATTTGCAATCCGCTGGAGCGAGTACTGGAGAGTGTGAAAAGTGAAGAATGAAAGATGAAGATTGAAGTTGATAAAGGATCAGGGTTTTGTTTCGGAGTGGTCGAGGCTATCCGTCGTGCGGAGGAACAGCTGGTCGACGACAAACCCCTGTATTGTCTTGGCGACATCGTTCATAATAATTCTGAGGTGGAACGATTGAGCAAAAAAGGCCTGACTACTATCTCCCACGAACAGTTCTTTTCCATGTCCGACACCACAGTCCTTCTTCGGGCCCATGGAGAACCTCCTGAAGTATATCAATACGCACAAGCCCACAACATCAGGCTGATTGATGCCACGTGTCCAGTGGTACTTGAACTGCAGAAAAGAATTTTCAAGAGTTATGTAAACGGATTAAAAGATAATTCGCAGGTAGTCATCTATGGGAAGAAGGGGCATGCGGAAGTCAATGGACTGGTCGGACAGACCAATGGGAAAGCCATTGTTGTCGAAGGGGTAGAAGACCTCTCTCAACTCGACTATGCCAGGCCAATTGTGCTTTATTCCCAGACGACCAAAGGCTTGGAAGGTTTGCACCATCTAACCGAAGAGCTGCAAAATAAGAAGACAAAAGTTCCGGTTATCATCCATGACACCATTTGCAGACAGGTTGCCAACAGGATTCCGGGCATTAAAAAATTTGCTGTCCGCTTCGATCTGGTCATTTTCGTGAGTGGAAAGAAAAGTTCCAATGGTAAAATGCTCTTCGATATATGCTCAGGCGTCAACGCAAATACAAAATTCATTTCCGAACTCAACGAGATAAATGCAGCCTGGCTCCAAAACACTCAATCTGTTGGAATTTGTGGTGCCACCTCAACACCGATGAAGCTCCTTGAAGAGGTAGCCGACTATCTTAAGCAGATGGAATCTGCCACAAATGTTTAAAGAAGCTTAACAATAAAAAATATTTTATGAACAAAGAGTACAAATCACCACTCCCCGACGATTATTCGGATAACACGATCAGAAAAATCGGGGTTTTGACCTCCGGGGGGGACGCACCGGGCATGAATGCTGCCGTCAGAGCCGTCGTTAGAACAGCCATCTTCTACAAAAGGGAAGTTGTAGGTATCTATCAAGGATACAAGGGTTTGATTGAAAAAAACTTCAAAAATATGGTGTCTGGCGATGTGAGTAATATCATCCAGCTGGGTGGTACCATCCTGAAATCTGCACGTTGCCAGGAATTTCACCTCCGGGAAGGCCGCGAACTGGCATACAAACACCTCAAGGAAGAGGGTATCGACGCGCTGGTAGTCATAGGAGGTGATGGAACTTTCACGGGAGCACGTATTTTCGCGCAAGAATTTGGAATTCCTATTGTTGGCGTACCCGGAACGATCGACAACGACCTTTTCGGTACCGACTACACCATAGGTTTCGACACCGCCCTTAATACCATCATCGAAGCGGTCGACAAGATCAGGGATACTGCCACCGCTCACGAAAGATTATTCTTTATCGAGGTTATGGGCCGGGATGCAGGCTTTCTGGCACTTAACGGTGGTGTAGCCTCAGGAGCAGAAGCAGTATTAATTCCTGAAGCTGACACAGATATCACCACACTGGAAAACTATATCAAATCCGGATATCGTAAAAGCAAAAACTCCTCGATCGTTCTGGTTGCGGAAGGTGAAAAGGCAGGCGGAGCCTTTGGTATTGCAAAACAGGTGGAGGAACATTTTCCCCAGTACGATGTCCGCGTTACTGTCCTTGGACATATTCAACGCGGAGGTTCCCCAACGGCTTACGACCGAATTCTGGCCAGCAGGTTAGGTGTTGCATCAGTAGAAGCTCTCCTGGATGATCAGCAGAGCGTGATGGTGGGTATTGCAAACGATTCCATAGAGCTTACTCCTTTCAGCAGAGCAATTAAATATGATAAGGAAATGAATACCAAATTATTGGACACCATACACATTCTTTCTTCTTAATGCTGTATAACTCGTAATGCGTTAAGCGTCATGCTGAACTTGATTCAGCATCCCATCATTAATTGGGATTTAGTAGAAATTGATAACCACTTCCTTGAAAAACTTCTCTTCCAGGAGTTTTACAATCCGCTTTACCACGAATTTCCTGATCTCCATTTCGATAGGCTGATCCGGGTCGTGATGCGCCCAGTTGATGCGGGTTCCAACCAGCACCAGAATACGGTCGTGAAGCATCAGCTGCTTGACGATCTCCTCAGCCGGAGAATTGCCGTATTTGAAATCGCTGTCGTAATTCTCCAATATCTCCTCCACCTTGCCGATGGTCAGAATCCCTTCCGTTACCAGGTGAAAACCCTCCAGGGAGTATCGTGGCAGCGCATAAGGATTGCTGAGGGATATCTCTGTTTCAATCTCCTTGTCCAGCTCCCTGGCGATGATCTCTGCTGTGGTTCCGCCGCAAACAATCTTAATGTCTTTGTATTCGTCGATCCTCTTGGCAAAATCATGATCCTTGGCTTTGAAAAAAGGCGGTCCTGTTATCAGCAACATCTCCCGCGGTTCCCTGAAATAGATTACGCCGCAGCTGGCATCATCCCTGAGGTGAAAACCGTCGTTCTGAATCGCCTTGTTCAGTACTTTTTTGGAAAGACGACGTGCGGAGATATCACCGATCCTGGCAAGTTGCTGCACGACATAGGATTCTACGTTTTCCTGTCCCCAGCCCATCTTCATTTTTTCGTTCTCCATGCCAGACTGCGTAATGCCGTCGCTCATGAATACGATCCGATCCTCCTTCCTTGCCTGAAACTCCCTGCAGCGTAGGATTTTACCGATATTTTCGTCACCCTTGATCTTCAGGAGATACTCCTTTGTAGGCGTAAAAGGAACCCCGTTTCTGCAAATAACACTCTTGGGATTATCATAATTCACAATCCTGACCATCCCGTCACTTTCGAGTTCGATGATGGTAAATGTGGCATAAGTCTTCACTCCAGAACTATCCCGCGGAAGCGCCTCCATGATAATTCGGGCAGCCGCCTCCGGTCTCTTGTACAGCGCCGTATAATTGAGCGCCATCGTGGCGGTCATGGTTGCCAGCACATTGGCCTTCACCCCGTGACCGACTCCGTCGGATAATACCAAGATCGTCCGGCCATCCTCTTTGATTAATTTGGAGATGAACACATCTCCGCATACGATCTGCCCGGAAGGTTGCTTCTGAACAAAATCTATTTCAATGTGAAACTCACTCATCCTTTCTGTCTTCCCCGTATTTATAGGCTGCAACGATGGAATTTAGCATATCTTCAGTCTGCGCCGCATTTTCGGCCAAAAGTGTTGCTACCTGCTGCACCATTTCGATGTTCTGCCGCGTCACCTTCATGGCCCTGCTGATAATCTCTTCCCGCACAAGTTTTGGGGAAGAGAGATTCCGGATAATGGCCCCGACGACCCTGTTTTTATAAATAGTGACCATCGAAATATGAAGCAACATGTTCTTATAAGTCAAATCTCTCTCCAGCATCTCCTCGCCTGTATGAAGAAGTCCGCTGAACATCTTCCCTACGATCGCAGGAACGAGCTCCTTCACATCGGCTCCCTGCAAACCGGGAATGGCTTCATATAACTCCTCGGTCTCCTCCCCCATCAGATGAGCAAAGGTCTCATTACAACTCACCACTTTCATGTTCTGGTCGACAATCACAATGCCTGCCCTGATCTTCTGAAGCATGGCGGAGGCGATGACTGAAGTCTCCTTCGCTTTCTCCGCCCTGATTTCTGCCTTTTTGCGGTCAGAAACATCGTAGAGCGACGATACGAATCCTTCCAGTTGTCCTGAATTGTCCCGGATAGCAGACTTGTAAATCAGCAAATCCTGGGTCGTTCCATTGGCTAATTTAAACTGATTCTCATAAACAATATCCGCAGTAGAATCGAGTAACTCCTTGTCTTTCATAGATATCATATCGGCAACATCGGCATTGTGGGCTTCAGTGTGCGATTTCCCGATCAGCTCCTCCCTGCTCTTCCCCAACAAACGTTCAAAGGCACGGTTACAGCTGATATAAATCCCCTCCGAATTGCGGAAATTGATCGGAAAAGGCAGCGAATCTATTATTTTGTAAGACAATTCCGGGTCTTTGATGATGCCCGATAAAAATGCATTTTGTTCGTATATCATAAATCAATCAAATTACTTTCCTCACTTTTTCATTCTTCACACTCGCTCCAATCGCTCCAGCGGATTTGCAATCCGCTGGTAATATTCCTCCAGCGGATTGCAAATCCGCTGGAGCGATCATTCTTCACTTAAATTCACTAAATTACAAAATTATTGCCATTATCCCATTCGACGTTCTTCTTAAAATTTGTTAGCAATTTGTATAATTTTTCAACACCTTTTGATTTCGGAACTCCTTGTTTTGAAAGAATTTAAATTAGGAAAATCACAAAAAACGATTTTTTTCATCCAATGGTTTTTCGGAAATTTGAACAGGATTTTTCAATAATAAAATTATCTGTTTTATTATTGTCTATAAGACTGATAATGATGAAAATAGAGAAAATAACTCAACTGTTGGATGCCAAAGTTCTATGTGGTCATCACCGGATTTCTGACGACATTTCTAAGGCGTTCAGCTCCGATCTGATGAGCGATGTACTGACACTCGATGCAGAAAACATCCTGCTCCTGACCGGACTCGCCAATATCCAGACAATCAGAACAGCGGAAGTTGCCGAAATTCATTACCTTGTTATTGTTCGGAACAAAAAGGTTTCAGACAATATCATCGAGCTGGCTACAGCACTCAACATGGTTCTCCTTGAATCGCCCTACTCTATGTTTAAAGCATCCGGCATCCTGTATTCCAATGGATTAAAACCGCTCTATTGAAATGATCGAACTTAATTTTAACATCGAAGGAGGTGATTTTGACCGAGCAGGAATGGCCTCAAGTGAGACCAAAAAGGTGTTGAGCCAACTGAATATCGATCCAAAAGTGATAAAACGCGCAATGGTGGCATTGTATGAAGGGGAAGTTAACATTGCGGCCCATGCTTTTCGCGGGAAAGTGAACATTAAAGTCAACGACAACCAGATTCTGTCGACCTTAAAAGATCAAGGTCCGGGAATCGCGGACATAGACCGGGCAATGCTGGAAGGTTTTTCTACTGCCTCACCAAAAGTACGGGAAATGGGTTTCGGAGCAGGGATGGGTTTACCCAACATGAAAAAAAATTCCGACTCATTGCAGGTAGAAAGTACCCCCGGAATGGGCACTACCGTAACAATGACTTTTGATTTTTAAGCCGGTCCCTGAGCTGCACTGCCCTGAGCCTGTCGAAGGGCCGAAGGGTCCTTTATCCTTATTAGAAAGCGCAATATAAAATAATAGAATAATAATTTAGAGAATGATACCAGGGGTTTTCCATCATGCCATTCAGATCGACGAGGCCAAGTGCTTCGGGTGTATCCATTGCATGCGGGTGTGCCCCACCGAGGCCATCAGGATCAGGGAAGGGAAAGCCATGATCATTCAGGAGAGATGTATTGATTGCGGACAATGCATGCGGGCATGCCCGGCCAAGGCTTTTTACATCAAACAAAACGACCTGAAGATGCTTCAGGACTTCAAATACCGGATCGCCCTCTTCCCTGCCGTGATGATCGGGCAGTTTCCTGATAAGATAACAGAAGAGCAGATATACAGTGCCATGCTGTCGTTGGGTTTTACCCATCTGATGGAGGTTGAGCAACCCATCAAAATCCTGATCGACCTTACCAAAGAGTACCTTCTGGATCACCAACTCACTAAACCGGGTATCTCTGCATTCTGTCCGGCAGTGGTCAGGTTGATTCAGATAAAATATCCATCACTCATCGACAATATTATTCCGGTTAAAGCGCCACACGAATTGTCTGCCCATTTCATCCTCCAATCGCTGATGAATCAGGGGGTAAAAAAGGAAGAGATCGGGATTTTCTATATTACACCTTGTGCCGCCAAAATTGCAGCCGTTAAAAGTCCGGTAGGCGAACAACCCTCTGTCGTTGACGGCATTATCAGCATGAGTGATTTCTACAACAAAGTAAGGCAGGCCATCCTCAAAGAGGGAAATGACGATACGCAACGGCAAAGAGAACATCTGACCCGCGAGGGAATTCTCTGGAGTACCTCAAGAGGCGAATCCTCGAGATTCGGAAACAGGGCCATCGCCATTGACGGGATTCACAGCGTCGTGAAGTTTCTTGACCGCCTCGAAAATGATGAAGTCAAAGGATTTGATTTTCTCGAGATGAGGGCCTGCGATCAAAGTTGTGCCGGTGGCATACTGATGACCGGAAACAGATTCACGACTACCGAGCGGCTGGAGCAGCGATCAAAAAAATACCCTTCCTACCGGGAAAAGGAGTTGGCCCCGGATCTTAAACAAAACGATCTCAGAGATTGTTTGTTGATTGATGAAATAAAAACCCGCAATGCTTTCCGCCTGGACGATGATATCAGCAAGGCGATGGAAAAAATGAGCAAAGCCCAACAAATCATCTGCTTCCTGCCGGGAATCGACTGTGGCGCCTGCGGGGCACCAAATTGCCAGGCCCTCGCCGAGGACATGGTTCAAGGGAAAGCCAAAATGTCGGACTGTGTGTTTCTCCAGCAAAGCTGGCAGAAGGAAGGAAAAATTGGAGTAGAAAAAGCATTCCTCAATCTGGAAAAAAGATGGGGAGAGGGACGATTTAACGCAGATTGTAACAAAAGAGGAAGACGAAATGAAGGTTTCTGAATTGGTAAAAGAGTTGAATCTGAAGGTATTCTCCGGCGAGAAAGGCCTTAACCGTGAAATTACCGGCGGTTATGTATCTGATCTGCTAAGCGATGTGATGGGGAACGCCTCAGAAGGCGAAGTCTGGATAACCTTGCAGACACACCGTAATGTGGTAGCCATCGCCTCCCTGAAAGAGTTGGCCTGCGTCCTGCTTGTAAGTTCACTGGAACCCGAGTTGAGTACTATCGATCATAGCAACGGAGAGAACATGCCGGTTCTCGGAACCTCCCTGTCAACCTTCGAAATTGCAGGATTGTTGTACCAAAAAATAAAAATAACGCGATGAGACATTTCAGGGCAGATCTCCATATCCACACAGTCCTTTCGGCCTGCGCAAACCTGGAAATGAGTCCCGGAACAATCGTCCAAACCGCAAAAGATAAAAACCTGGACCTGATTGCCGTGACAGACCACAACTCAACTCTGCACTGCAGCTTGGTTAAAGAACTGGCCGGAGAGGAAGGTATTGCCGTCCTTTCCGGCACCGAGGTAACCACCCGTGAAGAGGTTCATTGCCTGGCCTATTTCAGGGACGCGGAAACGCTGGGTCAGTTCCAGCAATATCTCGACGCCCACCTGCCGGAGATCCCTTATCCACCTGAAAAGTTTGGATACCAGGTGGTGGTCGACAGGAATGAAAAAATCATCCGCGTGATAACTAATTACCTGAACGTTGCCCTTTCGCAGAGCATCGATCAGGTGGAACGGGAGGTCCACAGACTCGGCGGACTATTCGTCCCGGCGCACATCGAACGTCCGTTGTTCGGAATATTCAATCAGTTGGGGTTTATTCCGGAAACACTGGTCTGTGATGCCCTCGGCATCATGAGTCACAGCAGCGAAACGAATATAAGGAAGAGATTCAGCCTCCCTCCCGGTATACCGCTGATTAAAGCGTCCGATGCCCATATTCCGCATATGATCGGCAACGGTTGTACCACGTTTGAAATGAATGATCCTTCCTTCGAAGAGATAAAAAAAGCCCTGATAGGCATCGAAGGAAGGAAAACTTTTGTAGCATGAAAAACGTTGCCTTACATATCCTCGATCTGGTGCAGAACTCAGCCCGCGCAAAGGCCGGCAAAGTGCAAATATCGATAAATGAAGATCCTGGTAAGGACATTTATCTTTTATCCGTCGAGGACGACGGGGAAGGCATGGAAGAGGAGCAACTGCAAAAGGCGACAGATCCGTTCTTTACTACCCGGACAACCAGGAAAGTTGGACTTGGCTTGTCCCTCATCAGGCAGAATGCAGAACGTACAGGTGGCAGTTTTTCGCTGTCATCAGTCCCCGGAAAGGGAACCAGACTGGAAGCGGCTTTCGTCATGAACCATCCTGACAGGTTGCCGCTGGGTGAGATCGACGATGTTCTGGTCCTGCTGGCCGTCGGTCTTCCGCATCTCAGACTGATTTATAATCACACAGCACCCGGTGGTCAGTATAAATTTGACACGGAGGCAATCGGAGAAATTATCGGAGACATTAAAGATTGTAACCTGGAAATAAGGAAGTTTTTGAGAGAGATGATAATTGAAAATTTAAAAGAGATCAGGGCAGAAGCCTATAAAATTAATCCATTACCATGAACAAAATCAAATCGATCGACGATCTGAAACAGCTAAGAGAGAACATGCAGGCCAAGATCAGGCTACGCGAAAGCAGCAGTCATCCTGAGAATATTGTCAGGATTAAAGTGGCCATGTCGACCTGCGGCATCGCCTCAGGTGCCAAAGAAATTATGAATTTCCTGATGGACGAACTGGAGTCACAGGCCATCGAAGCCGTAGTTACCCAAACCGGTTGCATGGGCTACTGCTATGCCGAACCGACCATCGAGGTAACCCTGCCGGGCAAAGATCCGGTCGTCTTCGGCGATGTAGACAAATTCAGGGCTTCCCAGATCATTGAGAAATACATTATTCACAACGAACTGGTAGACGGTATTTTACCCGTAAACTACCGGACAATAGACAATTAACACCTTTAACCACTGATATATGGCAGATTATAAAATGCACCTCCTGGTATGTGGAGGAACAGGTTGCAAGGCATCTGACAGCGAACAGATCAGGGACAATCTGATTGCTGAGGTCGAAAAACACGATCTGGAACAGAATGTTCAGGTCGTCATGACCGGATGCTTCGGCTTCTGTGAAAAAGGACCCATCGTTAAAGTCCTGCCCGACAATACCTTCTACGTCCAGGTTAAACCGGAAGACGCAGCTATAATTGTTGAGGAACACCTCGTCAAAGGAAGACCCGTCACGGAACTGCTTTACAAAGATCCGGAAACAGCACTTCCGGTCAGCGATTCCAGGCATATGGACTTTTACAAGAAGCAGGTACGCATCGCCTTACGTAATTGCGGATTCATCAATCCGGAGAACATCGACGAATACATCGCCCGCGACGGTTACGCAGCATTAGCAAAATGCCTGAGCGAGAAGACCCCGCAAGAGGTGATCGATGAAATCAAACGCTCCGGTCAACGCGGAAGAGGCGGCGGCGGCTTCCCGACAGGGTTAAAATGGGAGATAACCTCCAAATCAATGGCCGACCAGAAATATGTCGTCTGCAACGCCGACGAGGGCGACCCGGGTGCATTCATGGACCGCTCCATCCTGGAAGGCGATCCCCATTCGGTGATTGAAGCCATGGCCATTTGCGGCTATTGCACTGGTTCCACCAAAGGACTGGTCTACATCCGTGCGGAATATCCGCTGGCTATCCAGCGACTCAAGACGGCTATCAATCAGGCCAGGGAATACGGACTTCTTGGCAACGAAATCTTCGGAACATCCTTCTGCTTCGATATCACCCTGCGATATGGTGCAGGGGCCTTCGTCTGCGGAGAAGAAACAGCCCTCATCCACTCCATGGAAGGATTAAGGGGCGAACCGACTTTCAAACCACCGTTCCCGTCCGAAGCTGGCTACCTTGGCAAACCCACTACCGTAAATAACGTAGAGACGTTTGCGAGCATACCGGTCATCATTAACAAAGGGGCAGAATTCTTCAGCAGCATCGGAACGGAGAAATCCAAAGGAACCAAGGTATTCGCCCTTGCCGGGAAGATCAATAATGTCGGACTCATAGAAGTTCCGATGGGTACTACCCTTCGTGAAGTGGTCTTCGACATCGGCGGAGGCATCAGGGGAGGCAAGCAATTCAAGGCAGTGCAGACTGGCGGACCATCCGGCGGATGCCTTACCAACTCCTTCCTCGACACTCCCATCGACTACGACAACCTCATCGCTGCCGGCTCGATGATGGGATCAGGTGGTATGATCGTACTGGACGAAGACGATTGCATGGTCTCCATCGCAAAATTCTACCTCGAATTTACCCTTGAAGAGTCGTGCGGAAAATGTACGCCATGCCGCATCGGGAATAAGCGTCTGTTTGAGATTTTGGAAAAGATTACCCTCGGACAAGGTACGGAAGAGGACCTCACCAGACTCCGTTCTCTCTGCAAAGTCATCAAGGATACATCACTCTGCGGACTCGGACAAACCTCTCCCAACCCGATACTTTCAACACTCGATAATTTTTACGATGAATATCTGGCACACGTCAAGGACCATAAATGTCCGGCCGGCCAATGTAAATCGCTTGTAAAATACACCATCGACGACAAGAAATGCACCGGCTGCACCCTCTGTTTCAGGAATTGTCCGGTCGGAGCCATCACCGGAGAGAAAAGATCTCCTCACTACATCGACAACACTATCTGCATCAAATGCGGGGTATGCTACGAGAAATGCAAATTTGATGCGATAAGCGTCGCCTAATTTTTTTATTATGAAAATGGTAAATCTTACAATAGATAACAGACCCGTCTCAGTCGAAAAGGGCACCTCCCTCCTCCACGCTGCGGCCCTGATTGGGATCAAAATCCCCTCTCTCTGCTACATGAAGCTAGAGGACCTCAACATTGAAAATAAACCCGGCGGATGCAGGGTATGCGTCGTTGAAGTGGAAGGACGCAGGAACCTGGCTCCCGCCTGCTGCACCGATGTGGCAGAAGGCATGGTCGTCAAAACCCACTCCATGCGAGCCATTCACGCACGCCGTACGGTAGTGGAACTGATCCTTTCCGACCACCCGACCGACTGTCTGAAATGCGCCAAAGCAGGGAATTGCGACCTGCAAAGTATAGCCCAGCATCTGGGTATCAGGGAGATCCACTTCGAAGGAGAGAAATCCACCTACCGCGAAGATACTTCTCCCGCCATTATCCGCGAACTGGACAAATGCATCCGCTGCCGCAGATGTGAAATGATGTGCAACGAGGTACAAACCGTAGGGGCCCTCTCGGCCATCAACAGGGGATTCAATACGGTAGTAGCGCCGGCATTCGAGATGAACCTCGACCACTCCGTCTGTACCTACTGCGGGCAGTGTGTGGCTGTTTGTCCCACCGGAGCCCTGACAGAGAAAGATAATACCGGAGCCGTTATCAGGGCACTAAACAATCCAGCCAAGACGGTCATCGTTCAGACCGCACCTGCCGTAAGGGCTGCCCTTGGCGAGGAGTTCGGTGAAGAACCCGGCACGCTGGTCACCGGGAAAATGGCAGCAGCATTGCGCCGGCTGGGCTTCAACTATGTATTTGATACCGATTTCGCTGCCGACCTGACGATCCTCGAAGAGGGAACCGAGCTACTGAACAGGTTAACAGCATTTCTGGGTGGCGACAAAGATGTAAAACTCCCGATGCTCACCTCCTGCTGCCCGGCCTGGGTGAAATTCTTCGAACACCAGTTCCCTGATCTGATGGATATTCCTTCCACAGCAAGATCCCCGCAGCAGATGTTTGGCTCTATTGCCAAGACCTATTTTGCCGATAAAATTGGCGTAAACCGTAAAGACCTCGTAGTAGTTTCCATCATGCCCTGCGTGGCCAAAAAATACGAGTGCAGCCGGGAGGAATTTTCTGTTAACGGTAACCCGGATGTCGACTTTGCCCTGACAACCCGCGAGCTGGCCCAACTCATCAACCTGGCCAATATCGATTTCAAGGCACTCCCTGATGAGGATTTCGATCAGCCGTTAGGCGAATCAAGCGGGGCGGCAGTTATTTTCGGAACAACCGGAGGGGTAATCGAAGCTGCGGTACGCACTGCTTATGAAGTATTTACAGGCAAAAAATTAAGCCGGATCGATTTCGAAGAACTCCGTGGAATGGAGGGGTTAAGACATGCGACGATCGATTTCGACGGCCTTCCGATCCACATCGGAATAGCTCACGGACTCGGTAATGCCCGGAAGTTGCTGGAAGATATCCAGCAGGGAACCAGTCAGTTCCATGCCATAGAAATCATGTCCTGTCCAGGCGGATGTATCGGGGGCGGTGGACAACCTTACCACCATGGAAATGCCGAAATACTGAAGAAACGTCAGATGGCCATCTACCGCGAAGACGCGAATAAACCGATCCGTAAATCACACGAGAACCCTTACATCACTAAGTTATATGAAGAATTTCTCGGTAGCCCGATGAGCGAAAAAGCACATCATCTATTGCATACCAAATATTTCGACAGAAGTAAAAATTGAAAAAATCTAAGCAATGCCAAAAATAAAATTATCCCAGAGAACCATTGAAATAGTCAGGGAAATCTGCACTTCCTTCGAAAATAAAGAAGGAGAACTGATCAATGTCCTGCACGAGGTCCAGCACAAATTGGGCTACCTGCCGGCAGAGATACAAGAGCTTATCGCCCACGAACTCAACATGTCTGTTGCTAAAGTTTATGGCGTGGTGACCTTTTACTCCTTCTTCAACATACTGCCACAGGGAGAATTTCCTATCTCGGTATGTATGGGAACTGCTTGCTATGTAAGGGGTGCTGAACAGATTCTGCATGAAGTAAAACGACAGCTCAACATCGAGGTAGGCCAGTCTACACCTGATGGAAAATTTTCCCTCAACTGCCTGCGCTGCGTGGGTGCATGCGGACTTGCCCCTGTTGTGATGGTTGGCGAGAAAGTCTACGGACGCGTTGCTCCCCAGCAGATCAGGAAAATCATTGCCGAATACCAGGAAAACAACGTAAAAGCTGAAAAGCACGAGATGTAGGACTTCAGTGTTTCTTCCATGATGAACTTCATGTTTTTGCGCTGCGAAAACATGAAGTTCATCCTCACGCTAGCCTGCAATTCCTCCGGATACCGGATAATCGATGAAGCACCTATTCTCCGCCATTTTACCATTCAACTCATACCGGTTGCTAAGTGACCTCGCTACTGTTTCACTCTTTCAGTTAACAGAGTCCATCCCGATACAGGTTACCGCGACAAATTTCAAAGGCGAGTTCAACCTCGCCAATATAAAACCCGGAACATACACTGTATATGTGCATTTCATAGGATTTAAAACGCACAAAACCAACCCATTCACCCTCTCAGGTAACGCTACAGTTTTAAAATTGGACCCTATCTCACTTGAAATTGAATCCATCAACATAGGAAAAGTTGCGGTGAGAGCAAATCCCAATCGCCCGGTTTACCAACTGGACAAAAAGACCATTTACATAGAGAACCTGTTGGAGGCGGCAGGAGGCACTGCATCTGATTTGCTTCACCGGCTGCCTTCCGTTACGCAAAGTCCAGACGGGAAGATCGCTATTCATGGCAACAGCAACCTTCTGATTTACATTGATGGGAAACCCTCTGCCCTCAGTGGAGACGAGCTGCTGCAAAACACCCCCGCCAGCGAGGTGAAAAAAATTGAGTTGATTACCAGTCCGTCAGCAAAATATGATGCTTCCGGATCGGGAGGAATCATCAACCTGATTACCAGAAGAAGTACCCTGGATGGTCTCAACGGAAATATCCAAGCTTCTGCCGACTATCTCGGCGGTTACTCATTCGACCTCCTGCTTAATTATAAATACAGAAAATTCAATTTTTTTGCTGGTCTGGATCATAATCAGAGAAGAAACCGCGGGGACATTGATTATTTCACACATTTTCTGAAAATAGGTTCAGATTTTACCAAGACTGGCCTTCAAAAAGCCCAGCGCATCAACACCGGACTCAGATCAGGCTTCGATTACCTGGCGTCAAATACAGACAAAATTTCCATCACTGGCAATATCGGACGATTCGAGACCTCCAACAATGGAGCCTGGGAGATTGTCGGCTCAACCAGAAACACAGCCTCTGACGATAACAACCGCAAAGGCAAATATGGAGGCACTGATATCACATACGAGCACAGATTCAAGACTGAAAATAAGTTTTTTACAATTTCAGCACTCTGGAATACACTGAGTTATGACGATAACTTCGTCAACCTAACGGAATTCTCAGGCACAGAGTTGATGAGACAAAATACCATACTGAGTAAAATCAGTAACAATTTTCAGCTCAACGCCGACTATTCCACCCCTGCCGGGAAAGCCGGAAATCTACCAGCACACACGTTTCAACGGCCTAACCCAGGCTGGCTACGGGACCTGGCAGTATAAATCAGGTCGACTGAATGTTAAGGCCGGACTAAGGGCAGAGAATCTGAACCGCGAACTCAGGTCCCTGGACAAGACATATTCTTTGCACCGGTTCGATCTTTATCCATCACTCAACAGCTCCTTCCGGATCGATTCGACAAAAGAAATACACTTTAATTATTCGAGGCGTACCGATCAGCTCAGAACAATTCAGCTCGATCCCCTCCCCCGCTGGTATGATTTCTACAATGTGACTATGGGAAACGCGGACCTGACAAATGAAATTACGGACAGAATCTCGATAGATTACCTGGCAAATCTAAGAAAACTGACGTTTACGGGTGAATTATATTTCTATAATACTGCCGGGAAAATTGAGGTGATACGGTCATTATATAGAGATGATATCATCAGGAATCAATATGAAAACACAGGTACCGAAAGAACCCTTGGCGTTGAAATTAACGCCAGCTGGTCGGCGAGTTCCTGGTTCAGAATGAACGAAAAGCTCGACTTTATTGGCTCTGCATTAGATGTTCATCTGGATAACTGGACTAAAACAAGAGCTACCGACAACTTTATTCGATGACTTCAGCCGACATAACACTTTCGCATGACACACGGATTGAAATAGATCTCTCCTATTATGGACCAGCCATGACCGCCCAAAGCTCCATCGACCAATTTTTCCTCGCGGGATTAAGCATCCGGCAGATGTTCTTCAAAAAGAAGCTGATGTTCACTTTAACCGGAAGGGACGTCCTGGGCGTTTACAAAAGAGTTGAGCATGTTCAGGGGACTGATTTCGATCAAACCATAACCACGCGCAACAACTTCCCAATTCGCTTTTCAGTCTCCTACAAATTCAACAGCTTCAGCGGCGACGACCGCCGGGCTGCCAAAGCGCCAATCATCGAATAACACTCCCCCTTCGGCGCCCTTCGACCCTTCGCGCCCTTCCACTCTTAGACCCTTCGACAGGCTCAGGGACCGTTCACTTTTAACTTGACTTGCTCCAACGGATTGCAAATCCGTTGGAGCAAGTCAATCTCTTTATTTTTCATTTTTCACTTTCTTGGCATTTTTCACTTTTCATTTTTCACTTTTCACTTTCATTTCCTTATAATTTGAAATTAAATTCTCATTTTTGTGCAAAATTTAATATTTATTCAAAAAGATGCTTGAGAATTTAAAACAGCAGGTTTACAAAGCCAGTCTTAAGCTTGTAGAGCAGGGTCTGGTCATCTATACCTGGGGAAACGTGAGTGCCATCGACAGGAAAAGCGGATTGGTAGTCATCAAGCCGTCCGGTATTTCCTACGACGAGATGGTACCTGGCGATATGGTCGTCGTGGACCTCCAGGGCAACATTGTCTCAGGCGATCTCAAGCCCTCTTCCGACACCAATACCCATCTCATCCTGTACCAGAACTTTCCACTGATCGGTTCCATTATGCACTCACATTCTGAGTATGCCAGTTGCTGGGCGCAGGCCGGACTGGGCATTCCAGCGTTAGGCATTACCCATGCCAATTTTTTCAACGGAGAGATTCCGTGCACCAAACCCCTTTCTACCAAACAGATGGAGGGAGACATAGAATTGGAGACGGGTAAGATCATCGTTGAGACCTTTTCTGTGGCCAACATTGACCCCATGCGGATTCCAGGCGTGCTGGTGTACGGTCATGGGCCTTTTTGCTGGGGCAAAGAGGTTAACAATGCCTTCGATCATACCGTGGTGCTGGAAAAGGTAGCCCGGATGGCCTACCGCACACGGCAGCTCAATACCGTCAATCCAGTAGAGAAAAAATTCCTCGACAGGTACTTTTTCGATTGACGCCAAAAAATAGTGAAAAATGAAAAGTGAAGAGATTGCTCCAAGAATTAAGTAGCTCCAACGGATTTGTAATCCGTTGGAGAATGATTACCAGCGGATTACAAATCCACTGGAGCGAGAGAGGCTAAAGATGGCCAGCGGATTACAAATCCACTGGAGCAAAGAATTTTTTAGTACTTTTAGTCTCTAATTTTTTGTTCATTATTCATTATTAACTCTTATGGATAACTTTCAATTTTGCAATCCGGTCAATATTGTATTTGGAAAGGGTCAGATTTCAAGACTTAACAAACTCGTCCCGGCCAATACAAAAATTATGCTCGCCTATGGTGGCGGCAGTATTTTCAAAAATGGTGTCTACGACCAGGTAAAAGATGCACTCGAAGGATACAACCTGATCGAATTTGGTGGCATAGAGCCCAATCCTCACTACGAAACCCTTATGAAAGCGGTTGAAATCGTCAAGGATGAAAAGATCGGTTTCATCCTGGCAGTTGGTGGTGGTTCTGTGCTGGATGGTGTAAAATTCATTGCTGCAGCTGCACACTGGGATGGAGAAGATCCATGGGAATTTCTGACAAATCGTAAGCTACTGGCTTCCAGCGCTGTCCCGCTAGGCAGTGTTTTAACACTTCCTGCAACTGGTTCTGAAATGAACTCCACAGCCGTCGTGACAAGGGTCTCCACCCAGGAAAAAATGGCCTTTGCATCCCCTGCAGTTTTACCCAAGTTTTCAATTCTCGATCCGACGGTCGTCTTTTCGCTCCCTGAAAAACAGGTCGCTAACGGAGTGGTCGATGCCTTCGTACATGTCCTTGAGCAATATCTTACCTACCCGGTCAATGCGCAGATTCAGGATCGTTTTGCCGAATCAATTCTGATCACATTACTTGAAGAAGGTCCGAAGGTACTGGCTGACAGGAACGATTATGACGCCGCCGCCAACTTCATGTGGGCTGCCACGATGGCATTGAACGGATTGATCGGGGTAGGTGTTCCCCAGGATTGGGCCACTCATATGATCGGCCACGAACTCACTGCATACTATGAAATTGATCATGCCCGCACCCTGGCAATTGTGCTTCCTGGTATCATGCAGGTCAAACGTAAAAATAAACGGGAAAAACTGCTTCAATATGGCGAACGTGTTTGGGGAATAACCACCGGCAGCGAGGATGAAAGGATGGATGCTGCGATCAGGAAGACAGTGGAATTCTTCGAATCTTTTGGAATTCCAACCAAACTCTCAGCTTATGGGGTGGGCGAAGATTTTATTCCAGTTATCTGTGATCGCTTCAGACAAAGGGGCCTAACCGGTATAGGGGAACGCGGCGATTTGACAATTGAGCAAATGGCTGAACTGCTCTACCTACAAAAATAGATAACTAAAAGTGAAAAGGCTATCGGTCCCTGAGCCTGTCGAAGGGCCCTTCGACAGGCTCAGGGACCGGATAATAGGGTCGAAGGGTTTAGCCACCTGCATCAGCGGACCCGCTCCAGTGGATTTGCAATCCGCTGGTGAAAAATTTCCAGCGGATTGCAAATCCACTGGAGCGAAGTGCAAGTTTTTCACTTTTCACTTAAGAGCTTTAGTTTTCTGAGCGAAGGCGACTTGACGGCAGCAAAACCCGCGATCAACAGCGTCATTACCCCGCCGAAGACAACAGAAGGAATCAATCCCATCATTTTTGCAGCCACTCCGGATTCGAAGGCGCCGAGTTCATTGGATGAGCCGATAAAAATACTGTTCACTGCTGCCACCCTTCCTTTCATTTCATCAGAAGTAAAGAGTTGCAGTATACTCGCACGGATTACCACGCTGATATCATCGAACACCCCGCTCAGGAATAGCACAAAAGCCGAAAAGTAAAAGTTCCTCGACAATGCGAAGACGATCATGCTCAAGCCAAACCCGAAAACACTTAAGAAAAGCAGTGGGCCAGAATACTTCACCGGGGGATGAAAAGTCAGGATCACTGACATCAAAATTGCTCCTATCGCCGGACATGCACGCAAAATTCCCAGACCCTCCGGTCCGACTTTGAGTATGTCAGAAGCGAAAACCGGAAGCATCGCAACAGCCCCTCCAAACAAAACAGCAAACATATCCAGCGTAAAAGCACCCAGAAGAACCTGGTTGTTAAACACATAATGAATCCCCTCCTTCATCCTGGCAAAGATACCTTCTGTACTGCCCTCAGGAATGATTATTTTTCCCGGACTCTTAATAAATGGAAACAGGAAGGCGCAAATCAGGTATAGTGCAAGGACAAGAAACAGCGCAGGCATAATACCGAAAAACCCATAAACCAGTCCACCAAGCGCCGGACCGGTCACCGCTCCGATCTGCCAGGTAGTGCTGTTCCAGATCGCAGCTCGCGTCAATAGCCTTCGGGGTACCAGTTGACCAAGCATGGCAGCATTGGCAGGAGCCAGGATTCCGCGAGCCAGTCCTGTCAGAAAAATGGTGACATATATCGGCCAGACCCCCAGTAAAACATGGAAATCAAACGAAGGTTCGCTATAAATGACCAGAATAATGGAGCTGATCAACATCAGCAGTGAAGTATAGAAAATAATTCTTTTCCGGTCCCAGATATCGACAAAATGGCCGGCAAACAGGGCAATGCTTACCTGGGGAATTACCTCCGTCAGGCCGATCATCCCAAGTGAAAGCACACTCTTGGTGATGTTGTAGAGCAACCATGCTACAACCACCGACTGCATCAGGGTTGCCGACGTCATCAGCAGGCGATAAAACATGAACAGCCTGAAATTCCGGATGTGCATCACTTCGAATGCATCATTGGAGAACATTTTTTTCATCCGGTAAAACTACTAAATTCCTTTCCTCGGTGCAACCGGGCAACCCTCGCACGACTTCCCACATCCGCCGCAAGGATTGGGATTACTGATGTTCCGGATGGCTTTCCATCCCCTGTATCCGACCAGGATGGCAACGGCAGCAATCATAATATAGACGATTATCTCCTGCATATCAAAGATTTAAAAGATGAAAATTGCGAGGTGATACGTAAGAAATGCCCCGATCCAGGCTGCGGAAGTGGTATAAAACACCGTAAAAAGGGCATACTTCCAGCTCCCCGACTCCCTCTTTATCGCAGCGATCGCGGCAATACAAGGGAAATAAAGCAAAACAAAAACGAGAAATGCCAGTGCCGCCGCCTGATTAAAGACGGGTTCTCCTCTCCTCGGACCGTATTCATACCGCTGATTCTGCAACCTGGTTTGCAAAAGCTCATTTTTATGCTGGTCATTTTCCGTTCCATACAAAACGGCCATGGTACCGATGACGATTTCTTTGGCAGGAATGCCCGCGATCAGGGAGACGCCCATCCGCCAATCAAAACCTAACGGTCTGATAACCGGCTCAATAAAATGTCCGATCCGGCCCAGATATGATTGCTCCATTTGCGAGACATTTTGCACCGGAGCATTCACACCAATTTTACCGTTTCGGGGAAAATATTCAAGCGCCCAAATTAGCACGACAGCCAAAAGTATCGTTCCGCCGATCTTTTTCAAGTACTGACTGGCCTTATCCCACATGTGAAGAAGGGAATTCTTCAGCACAGGCATCCGGTAAGGAGGCAATTCCATCACAAACGGCGTCTCCTTCCGCTTAAATACTGTGCGGTTCAGTAACCTTGAAGACAGGATCGCAACCGCTATTCCCAGCAGATAAATCCCTATAAATACCAGTGCCGAATAACGGGGGAAGAAGGCGGAAATAAGCACCACATACACGGGGAGCCTGGCCGAACACGACATGAACGGGATGATCATCATAGTGAGCAGCCTGTCTCCGCGATTCCGGATCGTACGGGTTGCCATAATAGCCGGCACGTTACAGCCGAAACCCATCACCAATGGGATAAAGGAACGACCGTGCAGACCCATTTTGTGCATAAGTTTGTCCATGATAAAAGCCGCCCGGGCCATGTAACCTGTGTCTTCCATCAACGAGATGAAGAAGAAGAGAATCAGGATATTGGGTAAAAAAACCAGCACACTGCCCACTCCTCGTACGATTCCGTCAATCAGCAGATCTTTCAGCATCCCATTGCTCATCACTGAAACCAGAAACTCTGAAATATAGTTTACACCCCTCATCAGCCACTCTGTCGGAAAGATTCCCAATGCAAACGTCGCGTAAAAAGTTAGGAACATCAGTCCGAGGAAGATCGGGAAACCAAGATATTTTCCGGTCATCACTTTATCAATCTTCTGCGTAGTGATGGTGCGTTTCATGACACCAGGCTGGTAACACTCCTTCAGCGCTCCGGCGATAAACCCGTATTTGGCATCCGTAATCAGTTGAGACGTTTCGTCGTTCAGACGGGATTCCAGACGTGCAATCTCATAAACGGTAATTTCCTTGATGGTCTGATAATTGGAAGAGGTCTCCAGCACCTTTAAAGCCTCCGGATCCTTTTCTATCAGTCTGACAGAGAGATACCTCGAAGAAAAAGCAGCCGTCAGAGGCTTGTCTTTCCTTATTTCCTTACGGATCTGGAAGATCGATTTCTCCATCTCTTCCCCGTAGTTGATGTGGATATGTCTGACCACCGGATCACGGTCTTCATACACCTCGATCAGTTTCTCCATCAGCTGCTCCAGCCCCTCCCCGCTGGAAGCCGTTGTCGGCACCATCGGGATACCGGTCAGCTTGCTCAGTTTCTTGATCTTTAGTTTGGATCCGCTCGCCACCAGGTCGTCATACATATTCAGGGCTATCACCACCTTGATGTCCATGTCGATCAGCTGGGTCGTCAAAAACAGGTTGCGTTCCAGGCTGGAAGCATCCACCACATTGACCACAATATCAGGCATCTCCTGTAGGATAAAGTTGCGGGTATATAGTTCCTCCGGCGTATAGCTGGTTAGCGAATACGTACCCGGAAGGTCGGTCATATCAAAATGGTAGCCATTTCTTTGGAGGGAAGATTTTGTCGCCCCTACCGTGACACCGCTATAATTACCGACATGCTCCTTGGAATTGGTCAGCCGGTTGAAAAGAGTCGTCTTACCACTGTTGGGATTTCCAACCAGGGCAATAGTAATAATGTGGCTTTTCTTTCTGGCAGAAATTTTTAACTCATCCTGCTCGATGGTTCCGTCGTAAATAGTTGGAAAAAGAAGCTCGGCCTCTTCGAGAGTCACGACTTCGATAAGACTTGCTTCCACGCGGCGCAGCGAAACATTATAGCCCATCAGACGGTACTCGACAGGATCTTTGAAAGGGGCATTCTTCAAAACAGAAACTTCCTTCCCAGCCACAAAACCCATTTCAGAGATCCTCCGACGGAAAGATCCATGGCCTAAAACCTTGAAAATAACCACCGTACTATTCTCATCTATGTCAGATAGCCGCACCGCTTATATTTATTAAGTATAATTATAAATAAAATGCAAATATATGATAAATATTGAATGTGTGAAATCGTCATGATTTTTGAATCACCAATCGAGATGATTATAACCTCATGGCGATTCCATGCGACCATTGAAAGACAAAATATAAACGCATGAATATGTTAATTGACAAAGCCCCTCCTGCAGTTGCAGAAAAGGGGCTTTGTCTATGAAAATCCTGAATAACTATTCTATTCTGGCAGGTCTTTTGAAACCACCACGTTTGGATACGATAATTGAACCTGTGATAATTGTCAGGCAGATCACACCCGTAAGGACAAGTCCCCAGGAGAACTGACCTGGCTTCTGGTAGGCGATCAGTACAGGAGCACAAAGGAGTGACACAAGGTTGATTACCTTAATCATCGGGTTCAACGCCGGACC
Organism: Prolixibacteraceae bacterium; assembly: GCA_036508555.1. GTDB lineage: Bacteria > Bacteroidota > Bacteroidia > Bacteroidales > Prolixibacteraceae > CAINVV01. The sequence goes on along the minus strand of DATCHD010000004.1, from coordinate 1,063 downwards.
GGCAGTATCCTTCAGCGGATCGCCAACGGTATCACCCACAACGGCTGCATGATGAGCTTCAGATCCCTTGCCTCCGTATAAGCCATCCTCGATGGTTTTTTTGGCATTGTCCCAGGCGCCACCAGCTCCAGCCATAAATACGGCAAGGAGCTGCCCTGACAGAATTACGCCACCCAGGAATCCTCCGAGTGCCTCGACACCCAGTAGGCTTCCTACCAGAATCGGTGAGAGTACAGATATCAGCGCCAGCGGAATAAGCTCTTTCTGAGCAGCCACGGTACAGATATCAACTGCTCTCTGATAGTCGGGTTTCACTGTACGTTCAATGATTCCGGGAATTCTGAACTGGCGGCGAACCTCTTCCACGATCATCGCAGCAGCTCGCGTTACAGCATTGATAGTCAGTGAAGAGAATAACCATGGGATGGTACCTCCGATCAATAATCCGATGAATACCATTGGCATGGAAATCCGGATACCGGTTTCTATCAGTTGCTGGCTCTTTTCGAAACCAAGCTGAATCTGAACATTGGATACATCCGTTATGAAAGAACCGAATAATGCGACCGCGGCGATTACCGCCGAACCAATTGCTACACCTTTGGTGATGGCCTTTGTCGTATTTCCTGTGGAGTCGAGTGAGTCCATAATCTTACGTGCATCCTTGTCGAGGTGCGACAACTCTCCGATCCCATTGGCATTGTCGGCAATCGGACCGAATGCATCCATCGCCACGTTGTTACCAGTCAGGGTAAGCATTCCGATACCGGTCATGGCGACGCCGTAAAGCACAAACACCAGCGGCTGGCCATAATAAATCAGCACAGCGGATAGGATGGTCAAAGCTATCACGATAGTCTGCCAAACAGCAATTTCGAAGCCATAACTCAACCCTTTAAGCAGCAAGGTAGCCGAACCAGTCTTGGAATTTTTGGCTATATCTTTCACCGGATGGTAGTTTCCGTCGGTAAAATATTTAGTAATCTCGTCCAGGACAATAGCAAGAACGATACCCATCACTACCGAAAGAAATGAACGCCAGTCGTGGAGATAGAAATAAGAA
>DATCHD010000003.1:0-19104 GCA_036508555.1 Prolixibacteraceae bacterium | reverse complement strand
CCTCACTGCATCATCCGCGTAGGCGGGAAAAATATCGACCGTATCCCCTTTCACCCTGAAATTCCCTCTCTGAAAATCCACCTCGGTACGGGAATACATGGCATCGACCAGCTTGCGGAGCATCACATTTCTGCCCAGTTGCTCGCCAACTTTGATATGCGTCACATTAGCATGAAAGTCTTCCGGGTTACCGATGCCGTAAATGCAGGAAACGGAAGAGACGACAATGACATCCCTGCGGCCGGACAACAGTGCAGAAGTCGTGGCCAGCCTCAGTTTCTCAATCTCCTTGTTGATGGCCAAATCCTTCTCGATGAAGGTGTCGGTAGTAGGCAGATAGGCTTCAGGCTGATAATAGTCGTAATAAGAGACAAAATATTGAACCGCATTCTCGGCGAAAAACTGTTTCATCTCTCCGTAAAGCTGGGCGGCCAGGGTCTTGTTATGACTCAGGATCAGGGTCGGCTTCTGCGTCCTTTCGATCACATTGGCCATAGTGAAAGTCTTGCCGGAGCCTGTCACACCCATCAGGGTCTGGTAGTGCGTGCCCTCAAGAACACCTTCGGTAAGCTGTGCTATCGCCTGGGGTTGATCGCCTGTTGGCGTGAAGTCGGCCGTTATCTTGAAGTTCATATTTGAGAATTAGAAGATGGGAACTGAGAACCTCCGGTCCCTGAGCCTGTCGAAGGGCCTTGCGGCCGCAAGGCCCTTCGACAGGCTCAGGGACCGGAAGCTCAGGGACCGGAGGTTATATAGGGAGTTATATCTGTAGCGATCATTCCGGCTGTCAATGCTGCCTGAATGCCGAACTGGCTGTCTTCAAAGACCTGACAATATTCAGGCGTCACGCCTATCAGCTCGGCTGCTTTTAAGAAAGTATCCGGATGTGGCTTATGGTTCTCCACATCTTCGGCTGTTACTACATGCTCAAAATAGGACAAAACACCTGCAAGATCCAGCGTTTTAAGGGCATAAAACCTGGTCCCGCCGGTTCCGCAAGCCATAGGAAGCTTACCAGCATATTCCTTTATAATCCTGATGATCGGCATAATAGGTCCGGCCAAATGGATATTTTTCAGAAAAAACGACTCTTTTCTATCTGCAAATTCCTGTGGATCAAAATCTTTCATAAATCGCTCCTTCAGCCTTACGCTGGTCTGGTAGGCCGGCATTCCGCCCATGCTGTAAAAGATTTCCGGTGTGATTTCGAATCCATATTCAGCAGCCGTCTCCTGATAGGCCAGGAGATGGATGGGCATGGTGTCAGAAATCGTTCCGTCTATATCGAATATCAGCCCTTTGGCTCTTGGATCAACAGATAAACCTTTATTTATATTCATCAAACGCTAGATTTTTGACAAAAATAGCTAATGTTGTGTTAAGTGCCTAATGGCAGAACGTCATTCCGGACTCGATCCGGAATCCCCTGATTAAGGAGGGGATGCTGAATCAAGTTCAGCATGACGCGTTAATTCAGCATAACGCATAACGCATGACAGGGGACGCTGACGCTGGATGCTTAAAACATAACACTATGACTAAATAAAGGCCTCACAATCAGCATTTCACTTCGGAAACTTCAATTATTAGTCTAAAGGATAGTCCGATTTCAGGTAAATTTTGCTAATTTGCATCATTAAAACTTCGTATCCATAAAATCTGTTTCCGCCATGCAGACACATGAACTTTATCTTCCGATGCTGATTCCTCTTTGGGGGATATTTATCGGTATTGCATTGGTAATCATTGGCTTTGTTGATAAGAAACACTTGTTTACCTATGCCGGATGGGCTGTATTCATATTAACCGGATTAGTATCCCTTTTCTACAACCTGTTTGAAATTAATCCGGCCTTGTATGCCGATAATCTCCCAAAGAAAGAAACGGCTGAATACCTTTTAGCATCCGGCTGGTTGAATGTCATGGGCGGTGGGTTAGCCCTGACAGCACTCCTTTTTTACTATTTCAGGAGGAAACGGTATATGGTTCTGGCTGTCCTGACCATCGTGTTTTTTGCTATTCAATTTTTTCAGTATTATGGTCTGATACAGAAACCAAAGTAATGGATCAACGTAAAATCTGTCATCCTCTTAATTCAAAATAATGACAAACGATATCAATGGATTTTGGGAAATATTAAAAATCGTGCTGCCAGCACTGATCGTCTTTATTACGGCCTATTTTTTATTTAAGGATATGCTCGAAAATGACCAGCGCCGCCGGGAATTCGAATTCAGGGTACTGCATAACAAAGAGATTACGCCGGTGAAATTGCAGGCTTATGAACGGCTGACGCTCTTTCTCGAAAGAATCTCGCCAGCTTCGATGCTGATAAGACATGCACCTCATGATTTGACGGTCACAGAGTACCACCAAATCCTGTTAAGTATGATACGGCAGGAATATGAGCACAATATCTCGCAACAGATTTATGTTTCTCCGATATTGTGGGAGACTATCCGCGGAGCGAAAGAAAAACTTATTACAGTTATCAACCAATCTGCCGAAGAGCTGGATCAAAAAAGTCCGGCGATTGAATTAAGCAGGAAAATTTTCAACAATTACCTAGAGGAAGATCCGGCTCCGATTGCTGTAGCGTTGTCTGACCTCAAAAAAGAGGTAGCCAAATTTTTGTAATATGGATCCACGATTCATCACCAGGACTATCAACCTGAAAAGCGGTGATCCGGAGCAAAAAAGATCCGAAATCCTGGAATATTTCAAACGTACATTTGCCTTGGATGAGCATCTTTTTGAAGTATTCGCGGATACTTCCGTCCTATACCGCACAGCCGATCCACTGCGTCATCCATTAATTTTCTATTTTGGCCACACAGCCGCCTTTTACATCAACAAACTGGTGATATCCAAGATCCTGAAAACCAGGATCAATCCCAGATTCGAATCGATGTTCGCTGTTGGGGTGGACGAGATGTCGTGGGACGATCTCAACCAAAACAACTACAAGTGGCCTACTGTCGAAGAGGTTAGAGCATACAGAAGACAGGTCTTCGGGACAGTTGTCCATCTCATTGAGACGCTACCTATTCAAGTGCCCATCAACTGGGAAGACCCTATCTGGATTATTCTCATGGGGATCGAACACTCCCGAATACACATAGAAACCTCTTCCGTACTCATCCGTCAACTCCCGCTTGACGTCCTGAAACCAATTCCGGACTGGGTCACCTGCCCTGATTCAGGACCTGCTCCACAAAACCAATTGATTGGTGTGGACGGCAAAACAATAACACTGGGAAAATCCTTCGAGGATGCCTACTATGGCTGGGATAACGAATATGGAACTCATCAGGCCAAGGTTGAACCCTTTGAAGCCTCTACCTTTCTTTGCTCCAATGGAGAATTCCTTGAATTTGTCCAAGAAGGTGGTTACATGACCGAAAAATATTGGACAGAAGAAGGGTGGAAATGGAGAAACTATACCAAAGCAGATCACCCACTGTTTTGGAGGAGAGAAGATAAGAACTTCCGGCTGAGGCTTGTTTTTGAAGAGATTGCCATGCCCTGGAACTGGCCGGTAGAGGTCAACTACCTGGAAGCGAAGGCATTCTGCAACTGGGAGAAGGAAGAGACGGATAAACCTATCCGGCTGATGACGGAAGAGGAATGGTATATTCTTCGGGATAATTCCAGGATTCCGGACATGCACGAGTGGGAAAAAGCCCCCGGAAATATCAATCTGGAGCATTTTCAGAGTCCTTGTCCGGTGGACCGGTTTGTCTTTGGTGATTTCTATGATCTCGTCGGAAATGTCTGGCAATGGACCGAAACGCCGATCACAGGTTACAAGGGATTCAAAATTCATCCTGCCTACGATGATTTCTCCACACCAACCTTCGACACGCGACACAACCTCATCAAAGGAGGATCCTGGATTTCAACCGGAAATGAAGCCATAAGGGATTCCAGGTATGCTTTCAGAAGACATTTTTACCAACATGCAGGTTTCCGTTATGTCTCCTCTTACCAGGAAGTTGTTATCAAAGACGACAGCTATGAAACAGATCCTGATTGAATAAGCTAATTCAGCCAGTGTTTCAGCGTGTCAATAGCCTTTTGCCGTAAGGATTCCGGCATGTTAGACAAGCGGCTCCGGTGGCTACCGCCGGGTTCCACAATTTTTACTACACCCGGATTATTAGCGCCAGTCGCCGATGAGGCCGACCAGGGATCAACGCCACCATAAATCAGCATCACCCGCTGCGCTTTCTTTTTGAGGTACTCATCTGTCTCTTTACTCATCTCCGGATTGTAAGGGAAGATCTGATTCTTATCCAAAAAGAGACGATCGATATAACCGTCCATATTTTTTGTCTCAATCACTTTCCTGAATGGCTTGGTATCATAAGCATAATAACCCAGCTGCCGCCTGGCCTGTACGAAAAATGGAGCAGTTCCCCTGCCAGTTTCTATATCAAAATAGCTGCAAGAACTAAGCTTCTGCCAGTGATCAAAAATTTCCTTGTCTGAGGCTGACAGGGCAGGAATACTCTTAATTGAGCTTCCCCATTGCCAGAAAGAAAAGGAATATTCCAGCACCGAATAATCGTAAATCTCCCTGATCGGAGCCCGGAAAGTATAATTCTTCTCCTTGCACAATTTTTCAAACATGGGCATGAACCTGTCTTTCCGTCTCAGTACCTCCAGCTGAAACTCTTTGACCTTTTTTCTTTCGAGCCGGCTTGCCACCTCTTTCTCAATGAAATGAGGATGTCTTTGCTCCTCTACCGAGAAATTCAAAGGCGCTACATAAGGAACCGAAACATCCACATCATCCGGATAAAGCATGCGGTGGTAAAGAGCTGTTTCTCCTCCCTTGCTGATGCCGGTGCTGATCCATTTTTGCGTGTATATTTTCTTAAATAGCTGGACCACATGATGCTGATCAGCAGCAGCATTTTCAACGGTCAAATCCTGCCAGTTAATGGAATCAGGCCGTGACTTCCCAAAATAACGGTGTTCCACAAAAATCTGATTAGCCTGAAGGATCGGGCATAACTCCTCAAGGTGTCTGCCTCCTAAGGCATATGCGCCACCATAACCCTCTGTGACAAAGACAACATTTCTATCGTAACCAAGATGAGAAAGAAATACCCTTTGCGGGAAGAATCCCCTTTCGGGATGCTGGTGATCGACCGGCTGCTTTACATTGACGACAAATGCCTCACTGAAAAAGGCATTTTGCTCCATTTTCTCAACAGAAATGATATCCGGAAGCGATTTGATCCTTTCCTCAAGCGACTGTGCAACCAGGGAAAACGAAACAAACAACAACAATGCAACCAAGGAAACATTCCTTCCAACCACTCTATATCTACTCACCATCTTTATTTTTCATTTTTCACTATTCACTTTTCCGGTCCCTGAGCGCAGCCGAAGGGCCCTTCGACTACGCTCAGGGACCGGTGCTTTCCTGCTATCCCTCGTTTGCAACGAGGGACCCTGCTATCCCTCGTTTGCAACGAGGGATCAGTCACCTATTACCCCTCGTTTGCAAACGAGGGATAGCGGTTCATTTATAAAGCTATCACCCCCTCAACCTCCTTCGCCTTGCGATAAATTGCCAGCACCTCATCAGGATTGTCCATCATCTGTTTACAGGACAAGCCAATAAACCGAATATCTTTCGAGGTGCGATAAGTAATCTGATCCTGCAGCCGAAACAATCCCCTGACAATATCCAATTTTTCCTTGTCGTTTGGCACAATAAACTTAAAAAAATAGATGCCAGGCCATTTTTGCTGCGCCCAGAGCATACTTCTGATATTTTCTAGTTCTTCATCCATCGTAGTTACCATATCATTTCAACAAATCCTTTACTTCGTCGCCTCACACCGTCTCGTCCCTGGGCGTCAATAACATAAAAATAAACACCAGCCGGACATAGGTTCCCATTGACACGACCGTCCCAGGCAGCAATTTCAGTGTCTTCCGGCAGGAAATTATTCGAACTATATTGGTGAACAACCTTTCCCCACCGGTTCAATACCGTGAAATTCAGCGATTCCAGAGACCTTGTTTTGATGATCAGCTTATCATTGACACCATCCCCGTTAGGAGTGAATACGGGAGTTACTTTTACAAGCGATGTATCCACAATAATCTCCTGCGGCAAGTAGAAGGTATCGCGGCAGGTAAGCGACTGAACCGTCTTCGAGGCGACCAGTTTTATCTTGTATTTTCCAGATAACTCATAGGTATAGAGTGGATTATCATCATACAATACAGTCTGAAAAGAATCAATCTGGGTCGTTCCGCCTCCAAGCTTGTCCAATATAGCCCTGTCCTTGAACAAGTACCATTCAAACTTACCAGGATCGCTGTTCTCACTAAGATTCTTGAAATCTATATTGGCCGGAGCCTGCGGAAAAACATACTGGGGATCATTTTGCTGCTGGGTACTCCAGGAAAATTTGGCCACTGGTATCGGCGAAAAGTAGTTTACCTCTGCCTTATTCATGCATCCGGCGCGATCCGTCACCTCAACTCGGTAAAGCGTATTTTTAGACGGCGGACTCATAATCAGCGGATTCTGAACGGAGACAACATATTGCGTGCCAACATACCAGCGGTATTGAAAATCGGGGGTCAATACAACCACTTTGCCATTGGAAAGATCATAATACTGATAGCCGGCACTCGTGGCAGAAGAGGAAAGTCCCAGAGAAGTACAGGTCGATTGAGCAATGGTCGCCACCGGCGTGACCCAGGCATTCAGCACCCATGCCCTGAACAGATAGTTGGTTCCGTTTTCTGTAAAAGTTACCCGGTAGCACCCGTCTGAAAGGTTATTTACGGTAGAAACTGAACCTGTATAATTGGTATAATTCTGGAATTTCAGGGTAACAGGATCAAATTTCTCCCACAGAAAAGAGACCGATGAGCCGGCAGACTGAGCCGTCAGCGAACCAGACGGAACACCTTGCTGAGCGCAGAAATAATAGATCGGATCGTTCACGGCAAATACTGGATAGACAGTATTCTCCCTGTTGGAAGCGCTGCCCGATGTGAGTGACTGTGCCTCCAGCTTTCCTGGTAAGATCGTTATCAAAACCAGTAATAAAAGCGAAATATAGAAGATTGGAGTCCTGAACATATTTGGATAGACTGTATGGTAACCAGATTACAAATTTAAACAACTATCCAACCTGACCAAGAATTTATTTTCCCTTTTGATCGTATATTTGCATAACATATATTTGTAATTAATATGAAAGTATTTTCAATAACCATACAAGACGATAAAGAAAACATCTTCATCGAATTAATGAATAGTGTTTCATTCGTCAAAAAAATTGAAGCTGTTTACGATGACAACGAAATTCCTCAATGGCACAAAGCTATTCTTGACCAAAGAATTGAAGATAAAGCCGGAGATTACCTTAAATGGGATGCCGTACAAAAAGAAATCAATGTAAAATATGGCTTATAAGATAATTATCAATCCTTCTGCAAGACTTGATATTATTGAGGCAATTGAATGGTACAATGAACATCAGTCGAATTTGGGATTTCGTTTTTACATTTCCGCGCAAACAACACTTAATAATATAATGGGGAATCCTTCGGGATTTGCCGTTCGGTATAAAACAATTCGTACGGCAATTATAAAGAAATTCCCTTACATGGTCCACTACATTGTGGATCAACAGACCGAAACCATCAGCGTTCTAGCTGTACTTTGTATGTATCGCAATCCCGAATCGTGGGTTGAAAAATGAAAGTTATAAAACTTCAATTTTATTGAGCCATTCTTTGGCGAAGTTTATTTTAACTGAGAAAAAAGCGATCTTTTCTTGAGATTTCTTGAGTTATGGTGAATGGTAAGTAAAAATGCTTGATTGTTTTTGAGTTGAAAAATGATGCGATAATTTCCTGTAATAAATTCTCTGATATTAGCAAGATATCCGGCTTCGGGTACCATTCTGGCTTCCTTTGGATTTCGCTCAATTCTTCTTATCTCATGCCATATTTTTTTTGCAGTCAGAGAAGCATAATGCTCTGAGTCCCTGGCGATGAATTCTACAATATTTTGAAAATCTTCATAGGATTTATAGGTCCAAATTATTTGAGCCATTTCTCCATTTTTTCGGCAACAATTGAGTCAGGGTAAACCCTTCCTGATTCGACATCATTCAACCCTTGTTCAATTTTACTGAGAAATACCAGTTCTTCAATGACATCTTCGATACTGATTTTTTCCGGCATCTTATTAATGACCTGGATAAGCCTTTCCTTGGTTATCATGTTTTTTTTATAAAGATAAAGAAATTGGGAATAAATTTCAAATCCCCCCCAGCGAGGGGGAAATATTTAAAACAGGTCGGAATGGATTACACAAAGCTACTTTTTTAGCCTATCTAACAATTCGTTGACATTTGGCTCCCTAATTACATTGCCTATCTCTGCTTCATCGATTGATTTCTGCAATGTGGCATTGGGTGTTTTTTCGTCGATTATTGTTACATAATTTTGAGTTTTCAGGAACTCAATCATCATTTTTTGCATCAATGGTTATATCGTTGATTACGATTGTTGTCATGGCAATCTTATTTTGTCACAAATATATAAAACCTTTAAATTAAAGCACAATTGCTTAACACGCCCCTTTTCGTTATAACGCTTAACCTGCTGAACACTGCCCGTAAGTATTACGCCGATCTTTCAGAACGGCATATCGCCTCCAAAGCAGATACAGCAAAACCGGCCATATAGATCGATCGCGATTTTTAGGAATAGGCAAATCAAAGTATCAATTACCCAAACTGGTTTCGGTTTAAACAATCTTAGGGGTAAAATTATCCCAACTGGATTCAGTTCAGGCAATCTTAGGGGTAATCTGATCCCAACCGAATTCAGTTTAGACCATCTTAGAGGTAATTTTATCCAAACGGGTTTCAGTTCCGAATGGCCGAGGTATATTTTATTCCCGATATTTTAAATTGCCCGCTCAAAGCTGAAAATAATTCTAATTTTCAGGCAATTAATGAAAATATTGTTATAAATTAGCCAATACCTTTAAACCCTAAAAACAATCAATTAAAATATCTTTAAACAATTTCAAAAAACCTCATTGAAAAAAGAGGCAGTAAAAGGAGAAACAATTATGAACAAGACCTATACAGGAAAATTACAATGTATTAATTGTGGAAGCGATAGCCAATTCGAGATTAACGACGATAAGTCATTTGTTAAATGTATCTCATGTGGCCGCGAATATCCAGGAGGTGAAACTGAATTAGTGAAACTTAACGTGGAAAACCTTGATCATATAAAGAACAAAATTGCTGAAGATTACACTAAAATAATCATTGAAAAGATGAACCCCAACCAGTTTAAGAAATAAATACCGATGATGAAAAATTTGACAACGGCGGAATTTATAACTATAGTCCTATCTGCATTCGCATTATTGGTTTCTATATTTGCAATATTCGGAAGTCTTTATACGTATTGCGTTCATGACGCAAAGCTTAAAAAGCAGGATGCGAAACTTAACAAATACCAATTAGAAAAAATAGATGAAGAAAAGATCAGGCAAAAGCGGGCGAAAATTAAAGCTGAAGTAGTATCAAAAATCAATACCTTAGTCACTATTAGAATAACAAATATTGGTTTTTGTGAAGCAAAAGATTTGAAAATAGATATCCAAGAAAATCCTGACTTTCATATTAAAACGAATCACATTTCTAAAGAATTATTGAGAACAGCAGACCATGAATCTTTTGAGTTGTGGCACTTACATGGAGTCCATTCTAAACTCAGATTGGATTTTACTTGGAACGATGAATTCCAAAATGACAATAAAGACTACGCGGAATTGATTCTAACTTAAATACTAGAAACATGATTTATTGGAAAAGTTACTTCCGTGATCCGTTAATAGAAATTCCATCAACTTATACTGACGAGGAATTTAAAGAGATAATATTAAAGAGTATAGCAGAGGTACCCACACATTTTACTGTAGATGATTTATTCTCTTTAATTGGGGATAAAATAGAAAAAGGTGGTAGGCAAAATGGCTACATTATATTTGCTGGAAATAAAATGGATTATATAAACAGATTGATTTGGGAACAAATCTGGGATAAGAAACTAATGGTTGACTTAATGAGTAAAAAAGATCCATTCCCCCAGACAGACAAAATTCAGTTTGTAAAAGTAATTTGACTTCATTTTTATCATTATAACAATCAACACCCAGAATAGATGCTTGAGCTTAATTTTGTTTATACTCCGATAGTGAATTTTGCGATGCAGCAAAATCATGTACCAATATCACGAAAACTATTATTGAAGAATAATTCTGAGGTTGATATTGTAAATGTATGTGTTCAAATATCTATTTTGCCAGATCTTGCTGATAAGACAGAGAGGTTAATTGATGTGGTTCCTCAAAATTCAATTGTTGAAGTAAATAATATCAATATAAATATCTCTCCAAGATACTTGTCAGAAACGACAGAGCGAGTAGTTGGAGAGATTATCGTTTTAGTGCTTAGTGAAAATGAGATTATTGCATCTGAAAAATATCCTATTGATATTTTGCCATTTGACCAATGGGGTGGTGTATCGGTGATTCCCGAAATGCTCTCGGCATTTGTTACACCAAACTATCCTGCAATATCAAAGATAATTCATCGAGCTTCACAGTATCTTGAAAAGTGGACAGGCAGCCCATCGCTGGATGAATATCAAAGTAGAAACCCAGACCGGGTTAAGAAACAAATTGCAGCTATATATGAGGCAATTGCAGAACTAAATATTGTTTATTGTGCCCCTCCCGCCAGTTATGAACAATCAGGTCAGCGTATAAGAATGTGCGATACAATCCTATCGAGTAAGATCGGCACTTGTCTCGATATGTCTTTGTTATATGCTTCGTGTATTGAAGCAGTTGGAGTTAACCCAATAATAGTTTTTATCAAAGGTCATGCTTTCGCGGGTGGCTGGCTTATTGATGACACTTTTGCTGATAGTGTTAATGATGATATTTCGCTACTCACAAAACGTATTGCAGATGGAATAAATGAAATTGTACTGGTTGAAACTACGTACATGAATGCAGGGAATAATGTTAGTTTCGACTCTGCTGTTTCTATGGCTGAATACAAATTAGCGGACAGCACAAATTTCGTTTTATCGATTGATGTTAAGCGAAGTCGATTTGCCGGCATTCGACCTTTACCGTTAAGAACATTCGGCGATAATGGCATCGAAATCAGTGAAACGCAAACAGCAAATAGAGATAGCGGTACTCCTGAAACAATTATTCCGGAAACGAGAATAGTTGATATTCACAATGTTGAAGTAACAAAGCAAAGACTTTGGGAACGGAAACTACTGGACCTAAGCTTACGCAATAACCTTCTGAACATTAGGCTAACCAAAAGTACAATGCAGCTCATCTCTGTAAATATCAATCTTTTGGAAGATGCACTTGCAGATGGACAAGAGTTTCTAGTGTTACCAAAACCAAATGATTGGGAAAATGATTTGATGGATACAGGCATTTACCAATCTCTTAATCAATCGGATCCAATTATTAATTTGGTAAAACAAGAGTTAACACAGAAACGATTACGTTCGTATCTAGCGGAAACCGAACTGACTTATTCGCTAACGAACCTATATAGAAGTTCCCGCCTTTCTATGGAAGAGAATGGAGCAAATACACTCTATTTGGCGTTGGGTTTATTGAAATGGTATGAAACCACTAATAGCGAACGACCACGTTATGCTCCAATACTTTTATTGCCTGTCGACATTATCCGAAAGTCTGCACAAAAAGGGTATGTGATTCGTTCACGGGAAGAGGAGACGATGATGAACATCACTTTGTTGGAGATGCTAAGGCAAGATTATGGTATAGATATAGGTGGTTTGGAGAATCTGCCAAAAGATGAAAGCGGTGTTGATGTAAAACTGATATTTAACATTATTCGCAAGGGCATTATGAATCAAACAAAGTGGAATGTTGAGGAGCAAGCAATTCTTGGCATTTTTTCTTTCAGCAAATTCATTATGTGGAATGATATTCATAGTAATGCAGATAAACTCTATAAAAATAAGATTGTAAAAAGTCTGGTATCCGGAATGTTGGAATGGGAAGTAGAAGAGGAATGTGTAATTAATCTTGATGACGATTTAAAGCCATCTGATATTGCACTAGCGATCAGTGCCGACTCTTTTCAGATGGAAGCCATTTGTATAGCATCCCAAGGTAAGAGCTTTATATTGCATGGACCTCCGGGGACAGGTAAATCTCAAACCATAACGAACATTATAGTTAATGCTTTATACAAAGGGAAGAAAGTTTTATTTGTTGCCGAGAAAATGGCCGCTCTAACTGTTGTTCAAAAGCGATTAAAGTCAATTGGAGTAGACCCATTTTGTTTGGAATTGCATTCAAATAAATCTAAAAAATCTGCCGTATTAGAGCAATTGAAGGCCAGAACAGAAGTTTTATGCAAAAAATCTCCAGAAGAGTTTAATGCAGAATCGGAGCGATTACATAATTTGAGAAGCGAACTTAGTAAATATGTTGATGTGCTGCATCGTAAGCAACTATCGGGATACTCTTTGTATGAAGCATTCTTTGGCTATAATACTGAGGCACATATAAAAAGTGACTTTGAATTTTCACCTAATGTTGTGGCGACTCTGTCGTCAGATAATATTGTTATTTGGAGAGATATTGTCGAAGAAGTGCAGGCATCTGCAATACTCTGCAAAAACATTTTCAACCATCCACTGATGGACATTGGGCTTTCTCAATACACCCAATCTGCCAAAACCGAAGCACGGGAGATGATAGTAAAATATATATCATCACTCGAACGATGCAAAGCAACAGTAACAGGCTGTTTACGTGTATTCAGTAAAGAGATGGATTGTTCCACAAAAAAACACTTTGAATTGCTAAAAGGGATTGCAGACTTTTTATTGAAAAAACCGACAATTTCAAGTTCACTATTACGAGCGGACAATCTTATAGAAACAGTTTCTCAGGTTTCCCAAATTATCCCACATGGAATTACGCGAAATACTCTTAGAAGCAGTTTATTAACGGATTTTAATCAAAATATTTTAGCTATTAATGCAAATAAACTACTTATTGACTGGAATATAGCTGAGAGTAAATGGTTCCTGGCAAAATATTTTGCTCAGAATAAAATTGTTAAATCATTAAAAGTTCACTCTTTAACAACCGTTTTCGACCAGAAAAAGGTCAAAGAAATATTAGACAGTATCATTGCATATCAGCATGAACAGCAGACTATAGAAAACAAGAATATACATTTTTCAAACATATTAGGATTGTTGTGGGCTGGAGGTGAATGCGATTGGAACCGATTGGAAGAGTGCTGTAAATCGTCATTGTGGCTCAACGATAAACTATTGATCTTAACCGGTGACATATTGCTGGCAGGAAACATGAGAAACACAATCGCAGATAATACTTCGCAGGGTATTGACACATTCCTATCAACCTATCAAGAACCTCTTTCAAAGTATACCCGTGCTTTTAGTGACATGAATGGCCTATACGCTGAACTATCAATCAGGTTAGAAATAACAGACCGTTATGGTGCCACAGAACAATGGATGTCGAATAAAATAAGGGAAGCAAATAGTTGGCTCGAAAATATTGATCTATTAAAAGATTGGTGTAGTTGGAATACAGCAAAAAAGAAAGCAGTAGATACCGGACTAAACTCATTTATGGAGTATCTATGCAGCTATTCCATAGATAGCAATCAAATTATTGGAGCATTTGATAAAGCTCTTTACAATAGCATAATAGATAGTGCAATTAACTCCGAACCAATATTGGCCAGTTTCAACGGAAAATTATTTGAAGATAAAATACATAAATTCAGAAAGTTGACGCAGAATTTCGAGAAACTAACAAGAGAAGAGTTGTTTGCGAAATTAGCATCTAATATACCGTCATTTGCCCGTGAAGCATCTCAAAGTTCCGAAGTGGGAATTTTGCAACGCAATATCCGAAACAATGGTCGAGGTACATCAATCCGCAAATTATTCGATACCATTCCTACGCTTTTGACTCGTTTGACACCTTGTATGTTGATGAGTCCGATGTCGGTTGCTCAATATATTGATTTGGATAATATCAAATTTGATTTGGTGATATTTGACGAAGCCTCGCAGATGCCAACTTGTGAGGCAGTCGGTGCGATTGCCAGAGGTCATAATGTGATTGTTGTTGGAGATCCAAAACAAATGCCTCCAACAAGTTTCTTTACATCTAACAATATTGATGAAGACAACCTCGACAAAGAAGATTTGGAGAGTATACTTGATGATTGTTTGGCTTTGTCAATGCCATCGAAGCATCTGCTTTGGCATTATCGAAGCAAACATGAAAGTCTTATAGCGTTTAGTAACTCACAATATTACGAGAATAAACTGCTTACTTTTCCATCCCCAGATGATATTCAAAGTAAAGTTACCTATACTCAAATACCAGGATATTACGACAAGGGGAAGAGTCGTCAAAATAAATTTGAAGCAGAGGCGGTTGTAAATGAAATTATGTCCCGATTATCTGATAAGGAGAAAGCTGGGCGTAGTATTGGAGTGGTAACCTTCAGTTCAGTGCAGCAAACTCTCATAGAAGATATGTTGAACGAGGCGTTTGCGAAAAATCCGCAAATAGAAACTTTAGCTTTGGAATCTGCTGAACCTTTGTTTATCAAGAACCTTGAAAATGTGCAGGGGGATGAGCGAGATGTGATTCTATTTTCTGTTGGCTATGGTCCGGATAAAGAGGGAAAAGTCAGCTTGAATTTTGGCCCATTAAATCGTGAAGGTGGTTGGCGAAGACTCAATGTAGCTGTTTCGCGTGCAAGGTATGAGATGAAAGTATTCTCTACATTAAGGGCAGATCAGATTGACTTGGCTCGAACATCATCAGAAGGGGTAGCAGGTCTAAAAGCGTTCCTTGAATATGCAGAAAAGGGTAAAAATGTTATTGCATATAATGCAAATTCTCAAATAATTAAACAAAAGACTTTAGTTGATATTATTGCAGATAAAATACGAGAACGAGGTTTTCATGTGAACACAAATATTGGCTGTTCCGGCTATCGTGTTGATATGGCAATTGTTAATCCTGAAATGTCGTCAACATATATATTAGGAATACTCTGTGATGGGGTCAACTATAAAGCAGCCAGAACAGTCAGGGACCGTGAAATCATCCAACAAGAAGTATTGAAAGCATTAGGGTGGAATATTCACCGTGTATGGACGATGGATTGGTCGGAAAATCAGGAAAAAGTATTGACTGATATTATTGATGCCATCGCAAACTGCTCGAATCAAATTAATAATGAGTGCGCGATTATTGTAGTACCAGAACTTGAAAATAAATCCGAATCTGAAGTTGGCGAAACAGTATCCAATGAAATATTGAACAAATCAGATGGTGAAATTGCATATATTCCTAGTAATTCTAAGTACTGCATCCCATACCAATATAGGAAAATTGAGTATATTGGATATCCGTCCGAAGAATTTTTTTATCCTCAAAGAAGTCAGAATATTGTGCATCAAATCAGGCAAATTATTGATGAAGAGGCACCAATAAGTAGAGATCTATTGTGTCATAGAGTTTTGGCTGCTTGGGGTATTACCAGAATTGGGAGTAAAATCGATGTGTATTTTAATAGGTTGTTTTCTCAACTTAACCTAAAATATACAGGCTCAGGGAAAGAGCGTTTCTTCTGGAAGTCAGAACAAGTGCCTTCAGATTACATGAATTATCGAATTTTTGCCTTGAATGCAGCGGATATTGCTCCCGAGGAAGTTAGTGTTGCCGTCAAAGAAATTTTAGAACAACAAATCAGTCTCTCGAAAGAAGATCTAGTAAAGGAAACTTCTCTTCTATTTGGTTTTGGACGCTTAGGAACAATTGTTGAAGCTTCAATGCTCCGGGGAATTGATATTGCAATTATGCGGGGTTTCGCAAAAGAAAATGATGACAGGGTTTGTATCAATGAATAATAATTCCACCAAGATCCCCCTCGTTTGTAACGAGGGGTTAGTTGTCAGTCGTTTTTAACGACAAATTTATCACACAATGTCATCAGAAGTTCTTGGTGTTGACATAAATGCTACGAATGAGGATATAAAAAAAGCTCACAGAAAACATGCCGCAAAGCTCCATCCAGACAAACACGATGGCGATAAGTTCTTTGAAGAAAAGTTCAAAGAAATTCAAGAAGCTTACGAAGTTCTCTCAGACGACTTAAAACGTGCTGCTTACGACAGGACTTTTAACCAACAGTATGCGGAGGCTTCTGCAACTAGTTATTCCGAGAGCAAGACAAATCATCATTCACAAGCACAAACAACGCAAGAGCAAAAAAATTACAGTGATACCAAAACTAAAAGTACATATCAACCGCCACCAACAAAACCTATTGACGAAAAAGTATCAAAACGGACTCGTAACATTGTAATAGGATTAATAACTGGGTCTCTATTTTTTGTAATCATGAACGTTGGTGGAATTTCTGGTGTCCACGTTCCTATTGGAATGATATTCTTTTTTGTGACTATAAGACAAATTTTTGTAGTTATAATGTCTTATATACCAGACTAATGGCACTTACAGTTTGGACCAAAGAAAAGCTACCTCCAATAACTAAGGCTTCGTGTGGTTGAGGCACGAGACCCAACATGAAGCCCTGTTGCAAACAGCAAGCTACCCGGCAAGTCGGGTTTCGGCGCTTCGTTGACAGGAAATTAGTAAATTGAAGAGTGGCGCTTCGGGTGAAATGAACATTGTTGAGTATCAAAAAAAGGATAAAATGAGTAGTAGTATTAAACTATTTGAGAGCAAACAAATTCGTTCGGAATGGAACGAGTCGGAACAAAAATGGTATTTCGCAATAATTGATGTAATCGAAGTCCTTACGGAAAGTAATAATCCACGAAGATATTGGAGTGACCTCAAAAGAAAACTGAGCACAGAAGGATTTTTTCAGTTGTACGAAAATATCGTACAACTGAAAATGATTTCCCACTTTGGCAAAAAATTAGCAATTTGTAATGCAACACATCGTGGAATGTTTATCGGAAAACTCACCTCCTGGGTTTCCGGATTGATTTAAAAGTGGTATTTTTGGATTATGAAAACATTGAATGAGATAAAAAACACTTTGGGTAGTCATAAAAATAGATTATTCCAGGATTACCCAATAAAATCTATGACGATTTTTGGTTCTTATTCTCGCAAAGAACAAAATGATTCCAGCGATTTGGATATTCTTGTAGAGTTTTCTGACAGGATTGGTGTAAGATTTATAGATTTAGCAGAAGAATTAGAAAGCATTGTTGGATTCAAGGTAGATTTAGTTTCAAAAAAAGGGATCCAAGAAAAATATTTAAAGTCAATTGATTCAGATTTAATATATGTCTAAGTGTGATCCAAAATTAAATTGTAAGCTTTATTGAATGCTTATCTTTGCCCCTCAACCAATTCAAAAAACAGTTCAATTTTGGTAAATTATCTCGACAATCTGAACGAGGCTCAGCAATTAGCTGTCGTTAATTACGAAGGACCTTCCCTTATCATTGCCGGTGCGGGCTCGGGCAAAACACGGGTTCTGACCTACCGGATTGCCCATTTGCTAAAAAATGGCGTGCCCCCGTCATCCATCCTGGCACTGACTTTTACCAACAAGGCAGCAAGGGAGATGAAGGAAAGAATTGCCGATGTTGTCGGGAATAACACCTCAAGACACCTCTGGATGGGAACTTTCCACGCCATTTTTGCTCGCATACTCCGGGCTGAATCCGCACAGATCGGGTACCCTTCCACCTTTACTATTTACGATACGCAGGATTCTAAGAGTCTGCTGAGAGCGATCATCAAAAGCATGAAGCTGGAGGAGAACACTTATAAGCCAGGGGCCATCATGGGACGGATTTCGGCTGCGAAAAACAACCTGGTCCTGCCCTCCGGATACAAACAGAACGACTCCATCCGGCAAGCCGATCAGGCAAGCAGGATACCAAGAACGTGTGAAATTTATGAAGAATATGCGAGGCGCTGCAGGAATGCAGGGGCGATGGATTTTGATGATCTGCTGCTGATGACCAACGTTCTTTTCAAGCGTTTTCCGGATACCCTGCAAAAATACCAGCAGATTTTTAAATACGTCCTGGTGGATGAGTACCAGGATACCAATTTTTCGCAATACCTGATAGTCAAGAATTTGGTAGAGAAACACAATAATATCTGCGTCGTGGGTGATGATGCACAAAGTATTTACTCTTTTCGCGGGGCGCGCATCGAGAATATTCTCAATTTCAAGAATGACTATCCCGAATTCAACGTATATAAGCTCGAGCAAAATTACCGTTCTACCCAGACCATCGTGAATGCCGCCAACAGCATCATTGCAAAAAATAAAAACCAGCTGCAGAAAACCGTTTACAGCGAGAATGCTGCAGGAGCCAAAATCAAGGTGCTCAATGCTGTAAGTGACCAGGAAGAGGGATTTCTGGTCGTCAGTGAAATCTTTCAGAAACGGATGTCGGAACATGACAACTATTCCGATTTTGCCATTTTGTACCGCACAAATGCCCAGTCGAGGGTCTTTGAAGAGGTGCTGCGTAAGAGAAATATCCCCTACAAAATCTACGGAGGACTCTCCTTTTACCAAAGGAAGGAGATCAAGGATTTGCTGGCATATTTCCGCCTGGTGATCAACCAGAAGGACGACGAGTCGTTCAAAAGGGTCATCAATTTTCCGGCAAGAGGGATTGGCGCCACTACCATCGGAAAAATCGAGGAGTTTGCCGCTGCAAATCAGAGCTGCATGTTCGCTGTAGCCTCCGATCCGGCCTTACTGCAACAGGCCGGCTTAAACGGGGGAGCCTCCAAAAAGGTGATCGAATTCGCCAACCTTTTGCGCTCTTTTTCAGATCGCTCAGTTGCCCTGGAGGCTTATGAAATGGCACAGCGGATTGCTTCTGAAAGCGGCGTCCTCTCTGAACTCTACCAGGATAAATCGCCCGAAAACATCAGCAGATATGAGAACA
>DATCHD010000002.1:0-22812 GCA_036508555.1 Prolixibacteraceae bacterium | reverse complement strand
ACGCCATACAGATGGAATATTACCATGAAGGTGATAAATACCTGCTTAACCTGATTGATACTCCCGGGCATGTCGACTTTTCCTATGAAGTTTCGCGTTCCATCGCTGCCTGTGAAGGGGCTTTGCTGATCATCGATGCGACACAGGGCATACAGGCCCAGACCATTTCCAACCTTTACCTGGCAATTGATCATAATCTGGAGATAATTCCCATACTTAACAAGATGGATCTTCCCAATGCAATGCCAGAGGTTGTTGAAGATCAGATAATTGAATTAATAGGATGTAAACGGTCTACCATTATCCGGGCATCCGGAAAAACCGGGGATGGTGTTGCGGAGATTCTGGAGCGCATCCTGACCGATATACCACCTCCGGAAGGAAATCCGGAGGCGCCACTTCAGGCTTTGATCTTTGACTCAGTCTTTAACCAATTCCGGGGTGTGATCGCCTATTCCAAAATTGCCAACGGGACCGTGCGGAAAGGCGATATGGTGAAGTTTTTCGCCACCGACAAGCAATATTCTGTCGACGAGGTGGGCGTGTTGAAGATGGGACTCGAGATACGTGACACGCTGAGCGCCGGGGATGTCGGATACATCATTTGCGGCATCAAGACTGCCCGCGAGATCAAGGTAGGGGATACCATCACCAACGTTAAGAATCCCTGCCTTACCATGATATCAGGTTTTGAAGAGGTGAAGCCGATGGTTTTTGCAGGAGTATATCCAATTGATAGTGAGGACTATGAAGATCTTCGCGCTTCCATGGAGAAGCTTCAACTGAACGACGCTTCCCTGACTTATGTTCCTGAATCTTCGATGGCCTTGGGATTTGGATTCCGATGCGGATTCCTGGGATTGTTGCACATGGAGATTGTCCAGGAACGGCTCGATCGTGAGTTCGATATGAATGTGATTACCACTGTTCCCAACGTTTCTTATATGATTACCACCCGGGCAGGGGAGGTCTTTGAAGTATATAATCCGGCAGGTTTACCCGAATCCACGCTCATAGAAGTGATTGAGGAGCCTTTTATACATGCACAGATCATCACCAGTTCCGAATTCATTGGCTCCATCATGACCTTGTGCCTGGATAAACGCGGTATGTTGACCAAGCAGGAATATCTGACGGCCGACAGGGCAGAGCTCTCTTTCGATATGCCTCTGGGAGAGATTGTTATCGATTTCTACGATAAGCTGAAGAGTATTTCCAAGGGATATGCATCCTTCGATTATCATATTACCGGCTATCGTCCGGCAAAACTGGTGAAGCTGGATATTTTATTGAACGGGGAACCGGTGGATGCCCTTTCTACTTTGTTGCATGTTGACAATGCCTACAATTTTGGTCGCCGTATCTGTGAAAAACTGAAGGAGCTGATCCCCAGGCAACAATATGATGTGGCCATTCAGGGTGCCATCGGGGCAAAAATCATCTCGCGCGAAACGGTTAAGGCCGTGCGCAAGGATGTGACCGCCAAATGTTATGGTGGTGACATCACGCGTAAGCGGAAACTCCTGGAGAAACAGAAGAAGGGTAAGAAGCGGATGAAGCAGATTGGCAATGTGGAAGTACCCCAGAAAGCATTCCTGGCAGTACTGAAGCTGGATTGATCAAAATTACAAAAACGGTGATGCAGATTGCAAATCTGCATTAGCTACAACTGGCGCTGGTGCAGATTTGCAATCTGCACCTTTTAATTGGTGATTTACGACTCAGCCAATCTCAATCGTCGGATCTGTTTTAGATAATCAGTTTGTATCCTTTACCATGGATATTGATAATCTCAATCCCCGTCTCGTCTTTTAAATGCTTTCTCAACTTGGTAATGTATACATCCATGCTGCGGGCATTGAAATAATTATCATCTACCCAAATCGTCTTCAGGGCGTAATTTCTTTCAAGCACCTTATTGGCATGGACGCAAAGGAGTCTCAGCAGTTCAGACTCTTTGGTAGTCAGCTTAGTGCTATCATTGACATCAGAGAGGGTCTGTTTCCTCGCATCAAAAGTAAAACGGCCCAGTTTGAATATTATCTGTGTATTATCGGCTTCACCCAGGGTCCTTCTCAGGATGGCCTCGATGCGGAAGATCAGCTCCTCCATGCTGAAGGGCTTGGTCATGTAATCATCCGCTCCGATGCGAAATCCCTCGATGACATCCTCCTTCATGTTTTTGGCTGTCAGAAAGATGATCGGTATCTCACTGTTGATCATCCTGACATCCTTGGCAAGTGTGAAACCATCTTTTTTAGGCATCATCACATCGAAGATGCACAAGTCGTACTGATTCTTTTGGAAACCTTTAAAAGCGGCTTCTCCATCAGGATAAAGATCTGTATCGTAGCCTTTTGCAATCAGATATTCTCTGAGTAATGATCCCAGATTTTCGTCGTCTTCGCTTAAAATAACCCTCATCTTCTTTTCCATTTTTTTAACTATTAATTACGGGGAAAAAGAGTCTGAATTTAGATCCTTTCCCAACTGTACTTTCTACTTTTATTTTGCCATGATGCTCTTCAACAATGCGTTTGACGTAGGAGAGCCCAAGGCCGAATCCCTTGACATTATGAACATTCCCGGTAGGTATTCGGTAAAAACGCTCAAAAATCTGGATGAGATTTTCTTTCGAAATTCCGATGCCATAATCCTTAATCTGAACAATGACCCAACTGCCTTTATTCTCGGTCGATATTTCTATCCTGGGTATGTCTTTACTATATTTTTCAGCGTTGTCCAACAGGTTGAATATCACATTTGTAATATGAATCTCATCCCCCGAGATCAATGCGTTCGCAGCAGACAGATCTGTCTCCAGCGTACCGTTTGAATTGGTTACACGAATCTCAAAATTTGCAGCAGCCATGGAGAGGATCTGATTCAGATCAATCTCCGTAAATTTTAATTTCAGTTTTCCTTCGTTGAAGACAGCCATCTGCAGCACTTTCTCCACCTGACTACTTAGTCTCTTACTTTCATCAAAAATTACACCTGAGATATGATCAATAGTGGATGGAGAGTGCACGAGCGAATTATCTTTCAACATCTGGGAGGCCAGGGAGATGGTCGAGATCGGGGTCTTAAGCTCGTGGGTCATATTGTTGATGAAGTCGTTTTTAATCTGTGATAATTTCTTCTGTCGTAAAATGATCTGAAGCGTAAAAACAAAAATACCAATGATGATTACCGTGAGCAAAAGGGAAGGAAGCACAAACTCAGAGGCTGCTTTAAGTTGTTCTTTATGCTGATCAGGGAAATAAAGGTATAAAAAATTGGGTTTGGTTGAGGTTTGGTCGTAAAAAATTGCAGTTTTGTATTCTGTCGTTCCCTTGCCGGGATTGTAATCCAGGTCACCCTGTACCTTTTCCAATTTCCCGTTGATCGTAGTCTTGACACAATATTTGTAAGCATTTGGAATACCTTTATCCTTCAGGTCAGACTCTAGGGCTTCCCGAAGGAATTCCGGAGTTACCCTTTCGGTGATCTTCATCTCAGAGCGTACCAGCACATAATCCTTGTATCTGAGGAGCTGAGACTGCCTTTCCGTCTGCCGGTTATAGAAGCTTTGCATACTGGCAATGTTCAGACTCAGTTGAGATTCTCTGATTTCAAGATTTCCTTTGGGGTTCTTGATCGTGTTATGGTTGTAAGAGACGGTCAGTTCTCCTGACCTGCCCAATTTCTCAAGAGATTCGGAAGGATCGGTTTTTGGACTGGGGTAGAGATTGAGACCGAGGGTAGGTTTTACATCTTGAAGATTGGCCTGGGCCTCAGCCTGAAAGAAAAGCTTTACCTCTTCAATGTCAAGTAGTTCGCTGACATCTGAGAGAACCTTATACACATTTGCTGAAGTGTTTTTCTGCAGAAGTTTTGCGGTTTTGGTAATCGTATTCAACTGTACCCATACCATAGCTGCCACGGCGACAGCCATCACTACAGCGAGTATGTTGATCATTTTTCTGCTCATAGAGCAAATATATAGTTAATAATCCTTTGGGGGGGAGATCCTTAACAATATTTAACTGCCGGATTCCTGTAACTCGCTTACGTTTATTCTTTCAAGAGCTTGTTGTGCGGCGTTCTGCTGGGCCTCTTTTTTGGAATATCCTCCACCTGTACCAAATACTTTTCCGTCGATCCAAGCTTCGGACACAAACGGCATTTTTTCCGAACCAGAGTCGGGATTGTTGACAGTAATAAATTCGACTTCCTGTTTGATTTTTTGTCCCCATTCAATCAGCTGACTCTTGAAGTTATTGTCAACTGTTTCCATCTCCTGGAGATCGATATGTTGATTGAAGATTTTCTTGATGACAAATTGCTTGGTCACGGCATAACCGCAATCCAGGTAAAGGGCGCCAATGAATGCTTCGAGCAGGTCGCCGTACAAGTGGCTGGATTCGCTGACGGAACCGGCGTTCGAGACAACGAATTTGTTGAGTCCCATTTTGAAGGTGAGCCGGGTGAGGAAGCTTCGGTTAACGACCCTGGATCTTAGCTGGGTCAGGAAGCCTTCGTCTTTAAACGGGAAACGGTTGTATAGATATTCTGCGACAATGGTACCTAGGATAGCGTCGCCGAGGTATTCGAGTCGTTCGTTGTTTACGATGTTGCCCATCTTATCAACATAAGAGGCCGATTTATGGATGAAGGCAATATCGTAAAGCTTGAATTTCAGCGGACTATGACCCGTTATAGATTTGATATACGAATAAAACTCTTTTCTTGGGGAAGAAAAGAGTTTTATTTGATATCGCAAGTTTCTGATCACTTACCGCTAAATTTTTTGAAAATAACAGTGCCATTATGACCACCAAACCCAAAGGTGTTGCTTAATGCATAATTGATCTCTCTCTCTTTCGCATGATTGAAGGTGAAATCAATATTCGGATCTATTTCCGGATCAAGCTCGAAAAGGTTAATGGTTGGAGGAATCAGGCTGTATTTCATGGCAAGGATACAGGCCATCGCTTCCACTGCTCCGGCTGCTCCAAGGAGGTGTCCGGTCATGGATTTAGTTGCGCTGATGCCAACTTTATAAATGTGATCCCCAAAGACTTTTTTAATTGCTTTAGGCTCTGCGATATCGCCTAAACCGGTTGAAGTGCCGTGAACATTGATGTAGTCGATGTCTTCGGGCTGAAGACCTGCGTCCGACAATGCTCTCTTCATTACCAGGGCTGCGCCTCCTCCTTCCGGATCAGGAGCAGTCATGTGGTAAGCATCTGTCGACATTCCTCCGCCAACAAGTTCTGCCCAGATTTTAGCGCCCCGGGCAATAGCATGTTCGTACTCTTCGAGGATTAACGCACCGGCTCCTTCGCCCATCACAAAACCATCTCTGTCTTTATCGAAGGGCCTGGATGCTGTTTTTGGATCGTCGTTTCGGGTTGACAAGGCATGCATGGCATTAAAACCACCGACGCCAGCCTGGGTTATTGCAGCTTCCGATCCGCCAGCAATGAAAATATTTGCTTTACCTAACCGAATGTAGGTGAGAGCATCTATCAAAGCATGAGTGGAAGAAGCACATGCGGTAACTGTCGTGATAGTCGGTCCCCTGAACCCGTATTGCATGGCAATGTTTCCACTGGCCATGTTCGCGATCATTTTTGGAATGAAGAAAGGAGAAAATCTTGGATTTTCAGGGTGGCTGTTAAAGTCGGTAACAGACTGATAGAAGGTATCCAATCCGCCGATCCCGGCACCCCAGATTACGCCTACCTCATCCTTATCGATTTTGGACAGATCCATCCCGGAGTCTTCAATTGCCTGAGCTGCAGCGATATATGCGTATTGCGCGTACATATCGTGTTTCTGCACCTCCTTACGGTTCAGGTACTCATTCGGATCGAAATTCTTTATCTCGCAGGCAAACCGTGTTTTGTACTTGGAGGCATCAAAACGAGTAATGGGGCCCGCACCGCTGACCCCATTACTTAGGCCTTCCCAAAATTCTTCAACATTTTTGCCTAGCGGGTTGATTGTCCCAATACCAGTTACAACAACTCGTTTTAATTCCATATTGATTTTTAAGACCTTACTGATTTGTTACTTAACATTTTCAGTGATGTAATTGATAGCGTCACCAACTGTGCCGATTTTTTCAGCTTGATCGTCAGGAATAGCAATACCAAACTCTTTTTCGAATTCCATAATCAACTCAACAGTGTCAAGAGAATCGGCGCCTAAATCGTTTGTGAAGGACGCTTCCGTCGTTACTTCGCTCTCGTCAACACCAAGTTTATCAACAATGATTGCTTTTACCTTTGCCGTAATGTCAGACATAATTTTTTAATTTTACGTGGTTACTATTGTTAAATTTACACACTGAATTTTTCAGCGACTGCAAAGAAACGAAGAAACAAAATTATCTTCCAAATATTTGTGAAAGAATGTAGCCTTTTTGGCATCAAATTAACCCGAATCTAAGCTCTATGGAATAATAGGTTCGAAAATTCAAAAAATACTGCATTTCAAGTAATTGATAATGAAAAATATAGCAATACTCGCTTCAGGATCCGGCTCAAATGCAGAGAACATAATTAGATATTTTAAGGATCACCAGTCCATCCGTGTCGACTCGGTCTGGAGCAATAAATCAGACGCATTTGTTCTGGAAAGAGCTGAGAGACTGGACATAGAAGCCTATATGTTTGGGAAAAATGAAATGACCGCGACAGACTGGTTATTGGATGAATTCAGGAAAAGGAGGATTGATCTGATCGTTTTGGCTGGCTTTCTGTTGCTTCTCCCCCTCAAATTCGTCCGGGAGTTTCAGGTTGTCAACATTCATCCAGCCCTCCTGCCATCTTATGGAGGGAAAGGAATGTATGGATCACGCGTTCACGAGGCCGTTATCGCCAATAAGGAAGTCGAATCTGGGATTACGATTCACTTGGTGGACGAAGTCTACGATCATGGTAAAGTATTATTTCAGGCAAAATGCGGGATAGATCTCCGGGAAACGGCAGGTTCACTGGCCGCGAAGATCCACCTGCTCGAAATGTTGCATTTCCCAAAAACGATTGAATCATTATTGGTCTGAAAAATCTATTTAACTAACTATACAACAATGCTTTATCCTTCACCTCTGCGTCCATTCGATAAAATTACCATGAAAGTCAACCGGGAGACAATTGAAATCAGACAAACATTCCTATCCAGATGAAGCCAGACAAAGCTCCTGCTGCTAAAGATCTTCTTGGGAAAAGAGGAGAGCAGATTGCCCTGGATTTTTTGCTGGGGAATGGCTACCAGATACTGGATCTCAACTGGCGCTGGCGCCGCAAAGAGATTGATATCGTGGCTAAGCGGGGAGAAGAGATCGTGGTGGTTGAGGTGAAAACCAGGGTTGAGAATTTCTCTGCCGAGCCTTATGAATCCGTCACGCTGCATAAGATCAAAAATATTGTAGAGGTGGCCGATCATTGGCTGAGGTTTCACAAGTCGGATCTGGATTGTCGTTTTGATGTCATCTCCGTCACTGTCAAAAAGGATGGAAGCCATGCGCTCGAGCATTTCACCGGGGCCTTCACGGCTCCGTTAAATTAGAAAATCTGAAATTTATGAATGCAGAAGAGGTAACAGATTGCGAATGAGGCAGTTTGCCGAAATACGAATTATACAAACAAAACATCATGACATTCAAATTGAAAGGTGCCGAATACATTGAGTTGATCAAGATGCTCAAGCTACTGCGGATCGCTGAATCCGGAGGTCAGGCGAAACTGATGGTCGAAGATGGTGAAGCAACACTCAATGGCCAACCGGAATCACGAAAACGTGCCAAACTCCGGTCTGGCGATGTGGTAGAAATTTTTGGGCAAACGATTACGATTGAACCATAGATTGGCTATTTAACACCAATCAGTCGCATGATTTTTTTCGGGATATCGGTATTTTCCATGAAGCCGCCAAACTGATCGGCTCCCGGTCCGAAAGCGAAGACGGGCACACAGACTCCGGTATGCTCCGGACTGCTGAATTTCGCAGTAATCTCTCCAGTTTTGTTGTTCCCCTCATTGATCGTCATACCACCTGTTTCGTGGTCGGCGGTAACGATAATCAGGGTTTGCTTGTCCTTGGCAGCGAATGCAAGCGCCGCCCCGATGGCCCTGTCCAGATCCTTGGTCTCATTCACTACGCCGGGGGCATTGTTGTTGTGCGCCAGAAAATCAATTTCAGATCCTTCTACCATTAGAAAGAACCCATTATTTCCCTGAGAAAGGAGGTTAATAGCCGTTTTCGTAGCTGGCACAAGAACTTCCCCTCGTTCTGGCATGGGAGCATCATGTTCTTCCGCTGTTAATCCAGCAAGCTTTCCCGATTTGACATTTTTGATATCCTCAATATTATACAGGACCTTAAATCCCTTGTTTCGCAACTCGTTGGACAAATTCCTGCCGTCCTTGCGTTTTTCGAAGAATTTTATGCCTCCGCCGATAAAAACATCAATTTTGGAAGTCAAAAATTCGGCGGCAATTTCCTCGTAGTTATTTCTGGAAACCTGATGCGCCAGGAAACAGGCTGGCGTAGCATGGTTGATAGCGGAAGTGCTCACCAGACCGGTCTTCATTCCTTTTGCCTCTGCCATCTCACGGATATTTCTGACTGGTTTCTTGTCCGCGTCAACTCCGATAGCACCGTTGTATGTCTTAACCCCACAGGCCAGCGCCGTACCACCTGCTCCTGAATCTGTAACATAATCAGATGATGCATAGGTCTTGGAAAAACCACAATGGATGAAATTTTGCAGGAAGAGAGACCCGCCATTGGCCGTCATGGCCGAATAAATCTGTGCTATTCCCATGCCGTCACCGATAAAAAGAATGACATTTTTGGGTCTGGTATTCGAAATAACCTGATCGTATTTTTGAACCGGATAGAAAGTTCCTCCTTGGCTGACTTCAATCGCCGAAGGATTCTTATTTTCCTTATATTGCTCCTGTGAATAAATGCAATTGGTTGATATTAAAACAAATAAAACAGCAACCAGTATCCGGAAAGTTGTGATTCTTAAGTTCTTCATATTGGATATCAATTAATTTTAAAACTACTGCCGAAGATAAATATTTTTAAAATGGTTTCAGAGATCGTGTTTCAGTAATTCCTTCTCATCCATATCGGCTATAACCATATCGATGAATTTCGTGGCTACCAGGCCTTTACCTGAATTTTTAAGAATCCGGACGAATCGATCCGAGGCGAAATTTCCGAGTGGACTGATGAAATTTCGCTTAAACCATGATTCTCTCCTGATTTGCCGGACGATCGGATTGATGGAAGATGCGACATGCTCCGGGTCGTTGCTGTTGTTCAGATTTTTCAGGACAACGTCCAGGCGATTCTTGATTCTATCCTCCAGCTGCATCAGGTATTTCAGTCCAATGGAGGGATAAGTAAATTCATCTTCGGCCGCCGGCCTTACCAGGAAGGTCTGATTCGGCATTGTTTGATTCAGAGAAAGCCGGATATCCGGAATGATGGGGAGCGATTTCCCATCGGAGGTACGCAATAGTCGTAAACCATCTTCTTTTAGATGGCCGTATCCGCATTCGATGACCGGATTACCAGCTTCCGCGGGTACGCAGAAATATTCCTGGAGAAAGCGCTGACAATTGCGTCGGCCTAGCATGTAATCGTGTACCCTGAATTTCCTGCTGAAAAACCCTCCAAAGCCGTTCACCGACCCGCAAGCCAGGCTGTTATTTTGCCTGACGTTTTTACTGGTACGAATTGGGGCTATCATAAACCGGGAGAAATCATTTTCGTCGAAAGCCCGTTCCAGCAAATCACTCTTGACCATCAGTTGCTGCCGCATGGCGCCAAAGAGTTGAAATGAGGTGAATTTAAGTGCCTGCAAACCAAGGTAAGCGGACGAAGGAGGCTCCTCCCAATTCGGGAAGGGATCGATCATCAATAGGATGGTATCAAAAGTTGATGCAGCTGTTTCGTTTTGGGTTTGAAGTGCCACCCGTTTTCCATTTAAATCCCGAATCTTTTCCATCGCCCTGTTGGTCAGTATTTTATCTGCAAGATCATATGGTTCGTTGTTGATGACTCCACCGTCGACACAAACGGCACAGTAGTCTGTTAATGGATCGACTAGATATTTTTTGCCATGTGTTATTCTTAGCAAATGATTGTCATTGATGTATTTAGGATCACGAACCACGACCCGGGGAGCCAGTCCTGCCGGGAAAGCCCCGGTGGCAATGGCGGCATCAACCAGCAGATTCTTGTTGAGACCTTCGGGTGTTTCGAAGTGAAATGGAATTTTACCGTCTTCCCGGTAGGTGCCCGACGGATTAAGCTGCAGATGAATCAAATCCCTGTGCATGGTCATGCGATCTTCCCGGCGACCGGATTCAGTGATAAATTCGAGCTCGTAGTTGAAACCCCTGAGATTGGTGAGGGTAGTAAATAGTTCCAGATCGCTGGCAAAATAGGGCCTGCCGACCGAAGGATCTTTCATGGTAGCAGAGAGAATTCGACTGGCAATTTTTTCGATGAAAAGGGAATTGAAAATGGAACGGACTTCTTTGTGCGGGTTGATCTCAGGTGAATTCAGGATATCATCATTGTCCAGCAGCTGGCTCATCATATCACTTTTTGAATGCTCCGTCTGGTTGACCCACGCGTCAAAAAGCGGATTTTCCCTGCCGGCTTTCGTCTGGTAATTCTTTTGACCTACCGGCGGAAAGCGCTTCTGAATGGCTGCGGCGGTGATGACAGCGGTCATACCTCCGGCCGAAGCTCCGCTAAGCACCTCAATAACAACATTGTGCAGCGGAACTCCTGGCAGGTGAAGCTCCTTGGCGTTTTGCCAGTTTTCGAGTGCCTCGATCAGGTAATCCATTACCCCGGCGGTATAGGCTCCTGCCGACACCGCGCCTGCCATGGATATCCCAATCCGGAAAGTGTCCTGTTTTTGCAATTTCATTGACCTTTTGAGGGTAAACAAAAGAGCACACAAAAAGTTGCTGTGGGGAACAGATGTGTAAGGTCAGCAGTAAATATGGAAGGATTGTCGAATTTTGGAATTACCTTAGAATCGGGTGGTGGAATGGTCGCGTACCAAAATTTGCTAATAATAGAACATTTGGATGCCGAGCCAATTCTAGTTTTTGAAGATCTTCATCATGCAGTTTTTGCAGTCGAACTCGAGTTCGAATTGATTTGAGCCATCTTGCAGGACAAAGGGTTCTGAAAATTTTTCCGGGAAGGATCCTCCGAATCGCGGACAAAATCCCAGTTCATACTGAAGGCAATGTTTCGTGATCATCACCTGTATTCTTCCGGATATCTTCCTGATTTCGACTGCTGGTTCTGGATTTTCAAGCCCATGGCGCCTGTAAAATCGCATGGCCAGGTGATTGCTGATGTTATTTTCGAAATGCCAGGAGTCGTCGGGGAAGGGAATAAATGAGGTGTCCGAAAGAAGGTTTTGAGTCTTGCCGGAATGGTCCTGAGCCGGATTATTGGGATAGTGACCATCTGTAGATTCGAATTTGGAAGAAACCGACTTTGCCAGAATAGCTGCCAGTAATCCTCTGCGTATCTCGTTTAACTGTTGTGGAGTGAAGAAATATTTCTCATTACCACCGGTATTGATATCCCTAACCAGGAAAGCTGTCTCCCCGGATTTTGACAACTGACGCAGAATGTTTTCGCGAGATTTGTTTGGGTCTTTGGCTGGGATTTTTGGAATGCAGATACTGAAACTTGTTTGAGAATCATCTTGCAAGGAAAATCCGTCTTTAGTTTCTTCCAGGGTAACCGTAACCGGAATTTTCCGCTCCGATGTCTTCTTCTGCAGCGCCATCTGAAAGGAATGGTCCCAGTTCCGGAAGATCCTGGCGCTGGTAAAAACATCATTCATCCGGTCGGGGTAGACCCATCCGTTCACTACTTTGTTGACTTTTAACCCGGCACTCTCCCCATCGCGCCCAACGAAGGTCAGTCCGTCGTTGTTGTTTAGGATTTTGTCGCCCGAAATCTGCAGGGAATCTCTTGAAATTCTTGTTACTATGCCAATTTCTTCGCCGGTCGATTTGTTACTTTCCATGTTTAAGACCGGATCTTTTCGTTCCCTGAGGTAATATTCGGTCGCACCGCGGTGGAAGGTTTTCTCCGGATCAGGCTTGAATAAGAAGGTGGTCTTACCCTTCGAAGCTGGAGCGAATCCAGGATTGCCTTCCAAATAATGATCCAGTTCCCGGCGATAAAAGGCAGTAATATTTTTCACATAATCGAGATCTTTCAGCCTCCCTTCGATCTTGAAAGAGCGGACTCCGGCATCCACCAGCTCGCCGATCGAACCGGAACGGTTTAGATCTTTGAGCGATAGCAAGTGTTTATCCTTCACAATCACCTTTCCCGTTGCGTCTGTCAGGGAATATTTCTTTCGGCATGGTTGTGCGCAAGCCCCCCTGTTGGCGCTTCTGCCGCCCACGACATGGCTCATGTAACACTGTCCGCTAAGGCAGACGCAAAGCGATCCATGCACAAAAGCCTCCAGTTCAATGTTAGTCTGGCTGGCAATTTCGGTGATCTGGCTAAGAGATAGCTCTCGGGCCAGGACGGCTCTTTTAAATCCGACAGCTTCCAAAAACTTTATTTTATCTACCGTGAAATTGTTGGCTTGTGTGCTGGCATGAAGGCTGATGGGTGGCAGATCCATCTCCAGAATGCCAAAATCCTGGATAATCAGGGCGTCTGCCCCGGCTTCACAAACCTGACAGATGATTCGTTGCGCTTCCTCCCGTTCATTATCGTACAGGATAGTGTTGAGCGCAACATAAGTCTTGACACCAAAGATTCTCGCCTCGGCTGCCAGCTTTTCGATCTCCCCGACAGAATTTCCCGCAGCCTCGCGAGCCCCGAACCTGGGCGCACCGATGTACACGGCATCAGCGCCATGGTGGATAGCGGCGATACCGCATTCCAGATTCTTTGCCGGAGCGAGAAGTTCCAGTTTTTTTGTACTTCGCATGTTTAAATATTTTCGGTCCCTGAGCGGAGTCGAAGGGCCTTCTCCCTCAACCGAATCTCTCGCACCAACGGATTTGCAATCCGTTGGTGAAAGTTTACCAGCGGATTGCAAATCCGCTGGAGCGAGATCCGGTTCCTGCTTGTTGAAGGGCACTAATCCTCTTCCTTCAATGCTTCCCAATACTCCACCGCTCTCCGCGTATGCGGAATCACGATTGTGCCCCCGACCAGGTTTGCAACAGCAAAGACCTCAAAAAGTTCTTCCGTGGTAACCCCCTGCTCGAAGCATTTCTCCAGGTGATATTTGACGCAGTCGTCACATCGTAGCACCATCGAACTTACCAGTCCCAGCATCTCCTTCGTCTTTACCGGCAGGGCGCCAGCCATGTAGGTGTTGGTGTCGATGTTGTAAATCCGCTTCATCACCTTGTTGTTGGAAGCAAGGATCTTTTCGTTCATTTTGACCCTGTATTCCCGGAATTCCTTTACTTTTTCGTTCATGATATTTTCCAATTCTTTGTTTTAAGTCTTTAAGTCAAGTGCAAAAATACTGATTTAGTTCAGGTAATCTGAGATATCGCTGATACATCATTCTGAGTAATAAATTTTCCCTTTTAGATTTGAAAAATTTCAAGTATATTTGAAAAATATTTAAAATTGAAATAAAATACAACCATACTTTAAAAAAACATGCAATCCATCTTTGATAAAATCAGGGTATACAATGTCTGGGACGGGCATTCTTACGACACCGGATTCGAACGGAGCGAATATCTGAATACAATCACAAAGTACATTGGCAACAAGTTGATCAAAGTACTTGTTGGACAGCGCCGTGTTGGGAAAAGCTATGTTCTGCGCCAGATCATTAATTATTTAACTTCAGTGAAAGGAGTTAATCCACAAAATATTTTTTACATCAATAAAGAGTTTACAGCTTTTGACGATATTAAGTTATCATCCGATCTGGACTCTTTGTTTAAATATTACCGCAAACAGTTTAGCCTTGTGGGCAAAATCTATCTTTTTCTGGATGAAGTTCAGAATATCCAGAATTGGGAGACATTTGCAAATTCCTATTCTCAGGATTTTACCAGTGAATATGAAGTGTTTATAACGGGATCAAATTCCAATCTGCTATCCGGAGAACTCGCGTCAATGCTCTCGGGGAGATATGTCGAATTTGAAATTTTCCCATTTAGTTTCTTCGAATTTGCTGGCATTAAAAACTGGCCGATTAATAAAGAGAATTTTCTGAAGTACATGCAAAGTGGTGGATTGCCTGAAATGTTCAATTTTGAGCAGGAAGAGCTGCATCGGCATTACACCGAAAGCCTTAGAAATACGATCGTTTTACGGGATATTG
This sequence comes from Prolixibacteraceae bacterium, assembly GCA_036508555.1. Lineage (GTDB taxonomy): Bacteria > Bacteroidota > Bacteroidia > Bacteroidales > Prolixibacteraceae > CAINVV01. The sequence continues at coordinate 8,444 of DATCHD010000002.1, read as the reverse complement.
TAGGACGTCACAACATCAAGGATCTCTCACTTCTCGAAGATGTTTTTAAATTCTTGTCGGTTAACATCGGTAATCTTACGTCATTTAGCAGTATCGTAAATTACTTCAAGAGTAAACAAAAGAAAACCAACTATGAGACCATTTCGTCTTACGTTGGATTTTTGAAAGACACTTTTATCATCCATCAGGCCGAACGCTTCAATCTGCGCGGGAAACAGTTACTTGGCGGTGAATGTAAATATTACCTGAACGATTTGTCTTTTAAAAATTATCTGTTGGGAAATTATCCGTCTGATATTGGCAATAATCTGGAGAACTATGTATACATGCAACTTAGACGCATGGGATATAAAGTTACGGTGGGTGTGTTTAAGGATGTTGAAATTGATTTTGTCGCACAGAAGCCGGAAAAGACTTTGTACGTTCAGGTTTGTTATCTGCTGAATGAAACAAAAACAGTGGAGCGTGAATTCGGTAATTTACTGTTGATTAAGGATAATCACGAAAAAATTGTTGTTTCACTCGATGACTTCAAATTCTCAGATTATGAAGGAATCAAACATATCAGACCTTGGGAGTTATCCTGATTTAGGTATAACCAACCGAGGCAAAATTTCCGGATTGACTAAAATAACTTTACTTTTGTAATAAATCATCAATCATGGAAATTGTAGAGCAAAACAAAGTCAAGGCCGAGTATTATAAGGAGGCCATCCGTTACATGGAAAATGCCAAAAAGACGCTGAAGAAGGCTAACAAGGATGGTGATATGTACCAAGACAGTAAATATGTAAAAACCGCCTGTGGCATCGCGTATAATGCTGTATTAAAGGCTATGGACGGATATTTTTTGCTTAAAGATTTGAAAGTGCCCAAAAGCAGAAAATCAATCGAATTTTATAGAACCAATACTTTAAAGATTGATCAAAAATTATTGGGGTACCTCAATGGCGCCTATGCCATTCTTCATTTAGAAGGCTATTATGATGGTATTCTGGTAGTAGACGCGATTAATGCCGGCTTTAAAATCGCCTACAAAATTATCGACAAAATTAGGCCGGCAGCTTAAACACCTCACCAATGAGCGTAGTTTGGGTGCAGTCGAGAATCTTTACGCGCACAAGATCGCCTACCGTGATGTCTTGTCCGGGAAACACTACCACCTTATTCTGCGAACTTCGGCCGAAAAGCTCACTCTTCTTCTTTTTAGAGGTGCCTTCAGCAAGGACTTCCATCGTCTTTCCAATATCGCGCTGGTTACTTTCCAGCGAAAGCCGGTTTTGCAACTGAATGATCTCCTCCAGACGCCTGGATTTCACAGCTTCGGGAACATCATCTTCAAAGTGGTCCGCTGCATAAGTACCCGGTCGCATGGAGAATTTAAACATAAAGGAAGTGTCGAATCCGACCTCTTCCATCAGAAGCAAAGATTGCTGGTGATCCTCCTCCGTTTCCGTGCAGAAACCGCAGAAGATATCCGTGGTGATTCCGCAATCCGGCAGGACAAGACGGATGGCCCGAATCCTGTCGAGGTACCAGTCGCGGTCATATTTGCGGTTCATCTTCTTCAGAATAGCAGAACTTCCCGACTGAACCGGTAAATGAATGTGCCTGCAGATATTCGAATAGGCGATCATTTTCTTTAAAAGCTTATCGGAAAGATCTTTAGGATGTGATGTGGTAAACCTGACTCGCAGTGAGGGGGAGATCTGAGCCACCATCTCCAGCAAATCCGGGAATTTGATGGGTTTACGAGTGGGTTCCGGGTGCCAGTTGTAGGAGTTGACATTCTGTCCCAGCAAGGTTACCTCCCTGGTGCCTCCTTCAAGAAGTGCCCTGGCCTCATTGATAATATCTTTCGGATCGCGGCTGCGCTCCCGTCCACGAGTGTAAGGCACGATGCAATAGGTACAGAAATTGTTGCAACCTCTTGTGATGGAGACAAATCCGGTGACTTTTTCGTCTCCAATCCGTTTCGGGATAATGGAGTCGTAGGTCTCGTCGATCGTCAGTTCCACATTTACAGCACTTTCCCCCAAACGGGCTTTGTCATAAAGGAAAGGAAGATCCCGGTAGGCATCCGGTCCGGCAATGAGGTCTACAGTTTTCTTCGCGACCAGCTCTTCCCCAATCCTTTCCGCCATGCAGCCAATCAGTCCGACAACCAGCTTTGGATTCTTTTTCTTCAGACTCTTGAAGAAGGCCAGCCGGTTCCAAATTTTCTTCTCGGCGTTGTCGCGCACGGAACAAGTGTTCATAAAAATGGCATCCGCGGTAGCGTATTGATCGGTTACCACGAAACCACGATCGGCCATAACCGAGGCAACAACTTCACTGTCAGCTACATTCATCTGGCATCCGTAAGTTTCGATATATATATATTTTTCTGTCATAGAATATCCTTTGGAATTAAAAGAACGATCCGGTCCCTGAGATAAGCCGAAGGGGGAACATTTCGATGGTTAAACCAATGCCGTCTTGTTGTTTTTTGTAAAATATTCCCTGATTGACAAAATACTCAAAAGCCGCTCACTTATTTCCGGATCAATCTTTATCTCTTTGTTCCCAACAACCATTGACTCTAATGGAACTCCCAAGTACCTGTTTAGTAAGGTTATCGTATTTAAAGTTAAAGGTCTTTTCCCATGCAACACTTCTGATATTCTTGTTTTCCCTCCAAATAAAGGGGCAATATCAGCTTGCTTCAGATTCATTTGTTCCATTCGAAACTTTATCGCTTCAATTGGATTTGGTGCATTGATCGGATAATGTTCTTGTTCGTATTTTTCTACAAGTAAAGATAAAAGTTCCAGTTCTTCACCTTCCGGACTGTTCGTTTCAATGGGATTTTCAGTGCTGTTTATAAGACTGTAAATCTTCTCGCAAGCTTCGTTGTATGCTTGCTCTGTTCTTAATATTTTAGTTTTCATAGTGTTTTTTCTTTTATTACTCTCATCCTTTGCAAAGTTAACTTGTTTTTAAAACTTACAGGTTACTGCTTTCGGATATATAATATTTGGAAATCAGATTTTTTACCCCACCCAATTTTCCTTATCTTTGCGGCAAATTATCCGTGATATGAATACGTTGAGACGGAGATCAATTTTTTTGTTCTGGTTATCCCTGATCTTTTTCAGCTTCCCGGTAGGTGCGCAGACAGCTAAACCGGCTGCCTTTACGCCGACTGTCACTGATGGCGCTTTTATCTGGCAACGCCTGAATGTTGAGGCCAGCAGCGAGATTTCCGACCTGCTTCATCAGCAATACGACCGTAGCAGGAAAACAGGAACGATGTCCGGATACAGACTCCAGCTCTATTTTGGATCCGGAGTTCAGGCCAGGGCCCGTGCGGAAAAAATCAGATCAGAATTTAGCTTTTTACATCCTGATACCAGGGTGTATCTGATATTCAAATCTCCCGATTTCATTGTACGTGCCGGAGATTTCAGGAGCAAGAGTGATGCATTAAAAGTTTTAAAAAATTTATCGGCCGGTTATTCGAATGCCTTTATCGTCTCAGACGAGATCGCCTTTCCTGTTCCGGTTGTTCAGGTTGAAATTAAAAAAGAATGAGCGACCAAATCAAACACGAGTGTGGAATTGCCTTGATAAGGCTTCGTAAACCATTGGAATACTACAGATTAAAGTACGGCAGCTGGCAATACGGGATCAACAAACTCTATTTGATGATGGAAAAACAGCACAACCGCGGACAGGACGGAGCGGGTGTGGTGGGGGTAAAAGTCAATATGTCGCCCGGACAGGAGTATATTTTCCGCCATCGTTCCATCGATCCTAATCCGATTCGTGATGTTTTCGCGAAAGTCTTCAAGGAATTCAATTATGCCAAACAGAATTTCCCGAATGCTTTTCCTGATCCGACCTGGGCAAAGTCTAACCTTCCCTTTGCAGGTGAACTTTACCTTGGTCACCTGAGATATGGTACTTACGGCCGCAACAGTGTCGAGTCGACCCATCCGGTGATGCGGCAGAACAACTGGCGCTCCCGTAATCTGGCCCTGGCCGGGAATTTCAATTTGACCAATGTCGATGAGCTTTTCAACCTGCTTGTCGGACTGGGTCAGTTCCCAAAAGGTTTTAACGATACCGTGACGGTGCTCGAGAAAATAGGTCACTTCCTTGATGAGGAAAACGAGTTACTATTCAGGCAATACAAGAATGAAGGGTATGACAATGCCGAGATTTCACCATTAATCGAACAAAATATAGACATCAGGAAGGTGCTCGAAAGAGCGAGCCGCGAATGGGATGGCGGTTATACCATCGGCGGAATCATCGGTCACGGGGATGCCTTTGTCGTGCGCGATCCCTGGGGAATCAGACCAGCTTTCTACTATTATGACGATGAAGTGGTGGTGGTTGCCTCGGAAAGGCCTGTCATTCAGACGGTCATGAATACTGGTTGGACTAGTGTGAACGAAATTAAACCGGGTCATGCGTTGATCATTAAGATGGATGGAACCGTCAGTGAGGAGATGGTCCGCGTTCCGCAGAAACGAAGCTCCTGTTCCTTCGAACGAATCTATTTTTCGAGAGGTTCAGACAGGGATATCTATAAAGAGCGCAAAAAACTGGGATTCCTGTTAGCGCCCACTATTCTGAAGGCTATCAACAACGATTTACAAAATACGGTCTTCTCATTTATTCCCAATACTGCTGAAACTGCTTATCTCGGAATGATGGAAGGCATCCGTGCCGATCTGCTGAATTGGAAAAAGGAGAAAATTCACGCCTTAGGCAAAACAATGACTGAAGATCAGATTGCTGAAATCATCTCCGTTGAGCCCCGGATGGAGAAGGTCGCCATCAAAGATGTGAAAATGCGCACTTTCATAGCTGACGACAGCAGCCGCGACGATCTGGTGAGCCACGTCTACGATGTTACCTACGGCGTCGTTGAAAATCAGAAAGATACGCTGGTAGTCATCGACGATTCCATCGTACGGGGAACCACCCTGAAACAGAGTATTCTGAAGAGTCTGGACAGGCTTAAACCCAAAAAAATCATCATTATCTCCTCTGCTCCACAGATCCGGTACCCGGATTGTTATGGAATAGACATGGCCATTCTTTGCAAATTCGTGGCCTTCGAAGCGGCCATTGCCCTTTTAAAGGAGAGTGGCAAATCTGCCGTGATTGATGAGGTCTATCGCAAATGCAAGGATCAGCAGCGTCTGCCCAAAGAGGAGATGGTCAACTATGTGAAGGAAATCTACCGTCCTTTCACTGATGAGGATATTTCTGCCAAAATTGCACAGCTGCTGACCCCCATTGATTGTAATGCCGAAGTCGAGATTGTTTATCAGACGGTTGAGAATCTGCATATCGCCTGTCCAAATGATTTGGGCGACTGGTATTTCACTGGTGATTATCCGACTCCTGGTGGTAATAAGGTTGTTAACACCTCATTTATCAACTATATAGAGGGTATCGACGGACGGGCTTACTGAAAACGTATCTTGGGATTATCCTGTTTCGTAACCAGCTCCTCCAGGTAGGAAGAGACATGACGGTCGATCTTGATGTCGTACATGTCCTCGATACTTAACATGATACCCGTCTCCTCCACATCGCCAAATTCATCGCTGATAGCCGTTCCGAATGTGAGCATGTTCGGTGTCAGGTTCATGTAGGCGTTGATTAGCGGAGGGATGTTTTCGCCAAGTTTTCTGACCTCATGTGAGAGGATCCTGTATGCTTCCTCATAAGGCTTGCCCTCGAACAGCTCTTTCAATTTTTCCTCATCGGCATTTACTGTCATCGGGTGTTTGGGCCATACCAGCTGTTCCGGATCTGCAAAGAATTGCCTGAAAAAATAGAGGATTAGGTTGCGGGCATCCTGGTTGTAATTGGTGTACATGGTCACTTTTCCGAAGAAATATTTGACTTCCGGATAGTCGATCATAAGCGCACCCAGACCGTCCCAGAGGTTGTCCAGTGCAAACAAAGCCTTCGATCCGGCCTTGGAAGACTGATAATCAGGTTGCACGAAAGAGCGGCCAAGCTCGATTACCTGAGGCATATAATCGCGGATAAAAGTTTCCGAAAAATTAAAAAGATGAGCGGTTGCCAGCGGTATTTCGCCATTCACATCTTTACCCAGCTCACTGCAATGGATGAACCTGTATCCCCCCAGAATCTCCTTGTTGGCTGGATCCCATACGATCAGCTGTTTGTAGGGATGCGTTTCAGAAGAGTCATATTGATCGAGGTCCAGCTCCTCGCCGATGCCACCGCCTGCGTGCCGGAAGGTAATCTCTCGGAGTCTTCCGATTTCGCGCATGAGATTAGGCGAATCGTGATAAGTAAGGATATAAATCTCGTTATCAGCCTTATTCGTCGTTCGCTGAAATTTTTCGGGGGTTAGTTCGGCTTCCAACAACGCTCTTGGAACGGGAGGAATGATCTCATTCATCGTAAAAACAGTAATTAGTACGGGGCAAAAATAGCAATTATTTTGTTGAAGATAATTCAGTCCACCTGTAGTGTAGCAGAATGTACTGATTGTTCTTGCAAGAAGATGGGCAGCTTCCTATTTCTTGAAATACTTTTGCATTAACGCCGATAATTCCTCTTTCTTAATCGGTTTCGAAATATAATCATTGCACCCTGTCGCTATTGCCTTTTCTCTGTCACCTGACAGTCCAAAAGCTGTTTGTGCTATTATAACCACGTCTTTGTTGAATTGCCGTATTTGCCGGGTAGCTTCATATCCGTCCATATCAGGCATTTGTATATCCATCAAAACCAAATCGACATCAGGGTTATTACGACAAGCTTCAACAGCTTCAACTCCGGTTTTTACTTTTAAAATTTCTTTGCTAAGTTTCCTGATTGCCATTGTAAGGAACTTTGCTGACACTTCATCGTCTTCGACAATTAATATTTTGAGTACCGAACCTTCCGGATTAATCTCATTCTCTGCCCCTTTAGCCGAAACTATATTTTTTTCAACATTTTTTTCTTCCGGTTCAATATTGTAAGGAATGGTAAAATAAAAGGTTGAGCCTTTTCCCTCTTCGCTTTCGACCCAAATTTTACCGCCAAGCATCTCCACGTATGCTTTAGAAATTGACAAACCCAGACCAGCCCCCTGATAAGCGTATTTATCAGAGATATCTGCCTGAATAAACCGTTCAAATATGGCTTCTTGTCTGTCTTTGTGAATCCCGATGCCGGTGTCTTTCACGTAAAATTGTAGTTCGGCAGGCTCACTAACAGAACCTAACGAATCGGTTGTTGAGAAGCCTGTCGAAACATACCCAAATTCTATCGAACCTTTATTGGTGTATTTAATAGCATTTTTAACAAGGTTGGTAAGAATGGCAAAAAGTTTTTCGCGGTCGGTTTTAATGATGGATTCACTTGATACCAAATCATTTCTATATGAAAGTTGCATTCCTTTCCCTTCAACCTCCGGTCTGAAGAAGGTATAGATGTATTCGATTTGCTCGTTTATATTCGACTCCTTAATACTAACTTCCATTAGCCCCGATTCTATTTTCGAAATATCAACAATATCGTTGATGATATTAAGCATTCGGGCGCCACTTTTCTCAATGATTTTAATATACTCTTGTTGCTCTTCGCCGGTAAGGCCGGGCTCTTTCAGTAGTTCGGCAAAACCGAGAATACCACTCATGGGAGTACGGATTTCATGACTCATATTGGCAAGGAAAGCTGATTTTAGCCGGTCGCTTTGCTCTGCGTGTTCTTTGGCTACGGTTAACTCTGCTGCCCGTTTTTCCTTCTCATCGTTTTGGAATGCAAGTTGGGTTAAAAGCGCTTGCCTTTCTATTGAATAAAGAATAGATTTTCCAAGAAGATCGGGATTCAAATTTTGTTTAGTGAGATAATCCTGGGCGCCTTCCTTGATAAGTTTTAATGACAACTCTTCGTCTTCAATTCCGGTGATAAGTACTACAGGTATTTCTTTGCAGCAATCAATTACTTTTTGAAATGTTTGCCGCCCTGTACTGTCAGGTAAGTTAAGGTCGAGCAAAATAATATCAAAGTTGTTCTTTTGAATTTGTTCACAACCTTCTTTTAAAGTAGCTACAGTTTCCAGATTATAATTAAAGGATCTGATTTCCTTCAGCATTTCGTTAATCAGTCTAATATCTTGAGTATTATCCTCAATTAAAAGAATGGTGATGGTTCTCATTTTATAATGATTTTAGATTTGTTATTTATATTTATTTCTTTAAGGTAAAATAAAAAGTTGTTCCTTCGTTTTCCTTTGATTCAAACCATATCTTGCCTTCATGCCTTTCGACAATACATTTACAAATGGATAGACCTATGCCAGTACCGGGATATTCTTCTTTTGTATGTAAGCGTTGAAAAATAGTGAATACCCTGTCGTGAAATTGCATATCGATTCCAATACCATTATCCCTGACCGCAAATTCGTAAAACTCATT
>DATCHD010000001.1:0-6364 GCA_036508555.1 Prolixibacteraceae bacterium | reverse complement strand
CTTTTGAATCTTGATCGTGTCGTAACAGACATGCCTGCACCGGAGGGGCTGACTGATTTCTTTTTGACTGAGCTATTGTCAGGCTTACCAATGGCTGACTTCAACGGCAATTTAAACTTCGCCGTTCAAAGCCCTTTTGCTTTAGGATGGATGAAGCTCTCCCTGAATCAACTCTTCACCTATGCGCTTCCTGAATTTGTCGACAATCTTGCCATTTGCTTCATTAATGGAAAACTCACTACCAGTGTTGGTGTTGGTGCTGGTGCTGTGACTTTGGGATTAAAGCCTAAACATGGCTTTGAATCCTCCCTGACCTCCCTTCTTACCTTCGATAATTCATCCAGGATATTTTCCATTACGGCCTATGACCTTGATTTAATTCCTGTTTGGAACATGGGCCTTCAGCTTTTAAAAGCCACACAAAGCATCGCTATAACAAACACCCCTGGCTGGTGGTATATCTATTATAAATACGATATCCTTTTAGAAGAAAATATCCTGGTTGCTTCGCAATCAGTTTGGGACCGCGCTGTGGATATCCCCATAGCCAAAATATTCTGGAACGGATCGGAGGGAGTCATGAAAGATTACCGGTATGTCTACATGGAAGTGAATCATTCGCCTCTGGTAAGATTTGAGGACAAGCCACACCCTGCCGAAGATATTTATACTTCCACCACCAACTTCAAAAACCTCCTCTCACCTGAAGAAACTACTGTTCAAAAAGCTTTGGAAAAATTGGATTTTTACCTTAAAGTTGGCAAAGTACCTTTTACAGCATCGGAGTCACCGGAAATAATCAACTATCAAACCACGCAGGCAGACCCGGAAGATACCAGCAAAACAATCAACTACACCGAAACCTATACGGATGACCCCAATGTTAGGTGTATCGTTGAAATTGACCCGGAAACAAGCTACCAGCTTCAACAGATGCCGCAGTTTACAAAGACAGACGGTAAATTAACAAGGGTCTGGTTTGATATGGGGGGATTTCCTTCAAGTGGCTATTTAATAATAAGTCGAACCTAATGAAAAAGCTACTTTCAATTTTAACCATTTTGTTGATGTCAACAATATGCTTTGGACAGTAGCGAACCCTACCAATAACGAAATAAATATCCAACCAATATTCACCCTTAAATATGTGCTATGACTACTACCGAAGTTTACAAAGTACTAAGTGAGAAGATGGATGCTCAGCATGAATACACATCTAAGTTACTGTCTAACATCTACGAACAAACACTACGCACAAACGGAAGGGTGACAATAGTGGAGGGACGGATAATCGACATTGAAAAGGGTGAGTCGAGCCATATCATCAACTGTCCAAATATCAAAAGAATAGAAACATTGGAGGATGAGAATCAGGAAGTTAGAATAATAAAGAAGTACCCAAAATTAGCCCTCGGAATCTTTGTCGTTTTTGTCGGTATATTCCTTGTATCTGGATGGTTTGGTTATCAAAGGTTAAGGGCAGAACAGGACACGATACAGGCCAGACAGCACATAATTCTTAATAGCGAACAATCACTTTTAAAAAATAATGAACCCTCTGATGCCCCACACCATTGATATTAACAACCGCTTTCGAGAGATTGAATCCGTGGATGGACTGTTCAGTCAAATTGAGATCCGCACCCGAGGGCAGGACCACCCCGCAGAACCAATAAAATAAACCCATCATGAAAAGAAATGAAATCATCGCCGGGCTGAAAGTGTATTTCGCCATTTCGGACCTGGTTTGTCCCCATGTGCACCTCAAATTTGGCGATCGGGCCTGGATGTTTCTCAGCACAATATTTCTGCATACCCTGCTGGTGATCAGGCGCGATATCCTGAAAGCTCCGATGATCTGCAATAACTACCATGCTCGGGGCATTTACGATGAGCGTGGTCTGCGTTGCAATCTTTGTTCCCTGGTAAGGGATAAAACCATGGAGGGTCAGGTTTACCTTTCGGCACACATTACCGGTCAGGCCGGTGACTTCGAGGTGGTGGGCATGAGCGCGAAGCAGGCCCGGTACCTGATCATGGACAACATCCTTCAGCTCTCTTATCCAATCCGCCTGGAGGATAGCGTGACCTGGCTTCATGTGGATACCTACGACACAGGAAAGGATCAACCATTTACACTCTTTACAGCATGACAAACTATTGGAGTTATTTCGCAATGTTCCTCAGCGGCATCATTGCAGGACTGGTTCTCTATATAAAGATCAAAGCACCTGACCAGGTGATTAACGACAATCAGCGCATCGGGAAAATCAAAAGCCGTGGAGCAGGAAATACTCAATCAACATCGCTTGTAAGAAGTAGCTTGGATCCGGACAGCGATCCGGGAGAGAAGAAATCTCTTCTTGATAGAATATTCCCCGGCAGGGAATTTCGAAGATTGGCACGAAAACAGAGGAGAGAAGCAAGGCTAAAGCATACTGATCCTCCTTAATCTGTCCTTTCCAGCGTTGATGAAATATGCAAAATTTGATTCAGATTAATATTTACCAAATACAAATTACCATGAAAAACATTTTGATGTTGATTGCCCTGGTCGGGATTTTTGCCATTGGATGTGCATCCTTTGAAAAAGATACCCCGCCAAAATCTCAAACCCACTTTGTACAAGCCTCTGACGTAGGGATTCAGGCAACGATCATTCGTGCAGTGGATGAAACTGCTGCTGATCCAGCACCAGCTCCGGTTGGGATCGTTGGTTTCGTGAAAAACAACATGGCTGAGCTCACTTTAGCCCTTCTTGCATTTTTAAAGGTTATTGTAAATCTTACCCCCACGAAGTCCGATAACAACATCTTCGGACTGCTTGACAATTTTATCAACTGGTTAGTGCCAAATTTCAAGATGGGTGGTGGAAAGTTTACTTAAGAAGTTGTTCATTGATTCTGTGTGTTTTACATCCTCTGTCATGCAACGGCAGGGGATGTTTTTTTTCTCCCTTTTTTCTTTTCTGTGATCTTGATTTCTTTAGGATTCGTGTTTAAGTAGTCTATCAACTTTCGGTTTGCCTTGTCAGCCCTCTCGAAATCTTCGTTGATGTAAATTTTGGTTGTTTTCTTCTCTGGAGAGGAGTGTCCCAGGCAGAGTGAAATATCATCTATTGATATTCCCAACTCTCTCATTATGCTGGCCACCGAGTGCCGGCAATAATAGCTGGTGATCTTGACTGAAGTATTAATTTTCAGCTCTTGCTGAATCTCAAAAATACAACTATTGATCATTTTGGTGAAAGCAGTTTCATCCTTATATTGGAGAAGACTTTTTCTCGTATGTCTTATCTTGTCCGGATCACGCTCAGTTAAACTTGTATCAGCAAACCATAACAGATGCGTTTCTCCTTTGTATCGATCAAGTATAGCTTGTGCCTCCTTTTCGATCTTTATATTGTAAAACCTTCCAGTCTTTGCTCGAAAGTATTGAATCCTTCCATCTATTACATTTTTCGATGTCAGGAAGAAAAGATCCTTCGTGTTAATACCAAGCAGAAAAAATTGAAGGATAAATACATCTCTCGCAATCTCTTGTCTTTTATCAGTTGTGGTAAAATCCCTTATTGATCTCATTGATTCGATAGGAAGATTTCTGTTGCGGGTTACCTCTGTTTTGATTTTGAATTTCCGGAATGGATAATTCTCTGTGAGATCGTCATTAATCGCATCGTTCAATATCCCCCGGAGATAACGAAGGTAGACAGCTACTCCGTTTACTTTCATGTACTTAATCTTTGTCACTTTTCCTCCTTTTGTGGTTGGTTTAACCGGAGTTGTAAGACAGTAGGACTCAAATTTTTCTAAAAATCTGATGTTGATATCGCTAAATTCCAGGTTGTTACTTCCCCAGAATTCCTTGACTTTGACTAGCGTACAGTTAAGCAGTTCTGAAGTCTTTTTTCTCCCCAGAGCTTTGACATCAGCGATTCTTTTCTCACCATAAGAAATGAAATTTGTTTCAATCTCCTCTTTTTCAGACAATAGGAATTTTTTCAATTGATTAACATCCATTTTATCAACCTGAGCCTGATTATTAATCATTTTAACATCACAGCCATTTTTAATTTGAGTAAGCCGGATGTTTTTAGATGCTGCAAGTTTATCACCAGTCTTGCCACCCAAAATCTGACCTGGTTTAATCCAGTTTTCTTTTAGTACAGTGACTTCTGTTGGAACCTGAATCGTTTTTAGATGCGCTGATATTTGTAGCATGACCACGCATTCACCATGCCTGTTAGGGCGGTTAGGAGTAATTACCAGACTTATTTTTGCCATTTTATACAAAGGATTTACAAAGAATCGATATCAAAGATAGGCAATCTTAAGCAATATTTAGCAACTGGAAGACAGAAAAAAGGGAACACATCTGGTTTTATCCTTCTGTATTCCCTTGTATTTCAGTGTTTTAATTTTGTGACCCTGGAGAGACTCGAACCCCCAACCTTCTGATCCGTAGTCAGATGCTCTATCCATTAAGCTACAGGGCCATTGGCGTGCAAACGCAAAGGCAAAGAAAAGAAATAATTTGCTAATATGCTAATGTGCTTCTAATATGATAATGACAGAACCCAATCTTCAAATTTTCTCATCTTTTCGTAGAATTGCCACATTAACACATTAGCAAATTAACCAATGTTAAGGTTTCGTGAATTGTGTGCGTACACGGAGAAGTTTTTGATGAGCGAACGGACGAAATTTTCTAATATTGGATCGCTAAACAGAAGTTCTATGTTACTGATCATGAATATTTCAGGGAAAATATACTTGTCTTTAGTACTAAATATCTGCCTCTTTCAGGTAAACGTAAACTAATGTGTGGTTTTAACGAACGGTGTTTTGTTTCGGAATTATTTAACTTCTTAAATTATGAGTAAGTACCTTTATTTATCCGTTACCCCGGAGGCTCTCATAGCTTCCATGCTGCCTCCTGCCGAATTTGGTGAGTATATGGCTACGGGTACCAAGAAAAGTAACAAGGGTCAAATGATCTTTTTTGAGGTTGATCTGGAAAAAGTTAAGGATCTGGTTGACATGGATTACATTGAAAAGAACTGTGTGCGTCATCCTGACGGTTTACCGAAACATTCAGTTTACCTTTCTGTCTACCGCGTATTGGAGACCATTCCTCTGAAGGCGCTGAAGAATCTTTACCTCACCACTGACCATGGAATCGTATTGGAACTTACTCCTTCCAAGTATGACGAATCCTGCGAACAAAATTCATCCATGCACCTTTACCAGGAACTGTGCCCCGTGTCGCCTCAGGTAGTGAGCGAATTTTGTCCGGCAAGCTTCCTAAAGGCGCTGACAGATGGATCACGTCAGTTTAAACTACCCAAACTGTTCCTTGTCGAACTCAAACTGGGTGAACTGGCTTCTAATCCTGCCACAGGTTCCGCCGAGCACCTTCCTTATACCCATGTGCGGCATATGAGGGATTGTCTGCTTGCCTTGCACGGATATGAGAAGAAAATGAAAACGGTGGTTCGTTCGTATAACGGATCCTTGCTTTACAGAACCATCGCATCCGGTTTCTATGTCGGTTCAGGTAACGATATGATTTATTATCGTTATCCAACGATGCAGGAATTAGAGGAAATCAACTACGATTTTTTAGCAACGCTCTAATATCTAACAATTTTAACTGATTTTCTATGTTTAGTTTACCAGGAGCGAGCTCCTTTGAAGTATTTGCTATTTGGACTGTTTTATTGATCTCGTTTTTCGGACTGGGTTATGCCCTTTTGCTCCGTAAACAGGTCATGGCGTGTGACAAAGGAACCCCCAAAATGCAGGAGGTATGGGGCGCGATCAGTATAGGAGCGAATGCCTATCTGAAGCGGCAGTTGAAGACCATTGTCCCGCTTATTTTTGTCTTTACAATCATTCTGTTCTTATCCGTTTATATCGTTCCTCCGACCGAATCATCCAAGATGCGCTTCGTTGGATATTCCGATGAACAACTCAAACTTATTATCGGATTTGGTCGTGCCGTCGCATTTGTACTAGGTGCTGTCTTCTCTTTAATGGTCGGACAGTTCGGGATGCGTATGGCCGTCCAGGCCAATGTGCGTGTAGCTTCAGCTTCCCGCCGCAGCTTCGGCGAGGCTTTGAAAATTGCCTATCGTGCCGGTACTATCACAGGGATGCTCACAGACGGTCTGGGGCTTCTTGGAGGTACCCTGATCTTCATCATTTTCGGAGTCGCCTCTCCTGATACCTTGCTGGGATTCGGGTTCGGAGGTACCCTGCTGGCCCTCTTCATGCGCGTTGGGGGTGGAATCTTCACCAAAGCAGCCGACGTTGGCGCTGACCTCGTAGGTAAAGTGGAAGCCGGATTGCCTGAAGATGATGAG